>JBBSOH010000098.1:0-12865 GCA_038259945.1 Acidimicrobiales bacterium | reverse complement strand
TCAAGACGCCTGGATCGGCACACCCGGGGCCCCACGCCCCCGACCTGAACTACCTGGGGGGCGGGCCCCCCGCCGCGGCGCCCCCCCAACCACCCGACCCGACACCCCGAACGGCGGACCTCACTCCATGATTGCCATTCTCGTGCTCATCGCCTTCCTCGCGCTCTGCGGCTGGATCGCGTATGCGGCCGGCCCCAAGTTCGCGTTGAAGCGGCTCGGAGGAGCACTGCTCGTGCTCGTCCTCGTCACCTTCGCGGTCTCGACGATGCTCCAGTTCACGAACGGCGACGAGAGCACGAAACAGGCTCTCGAAGACCTCGGCGTGTCGCGGAACTCCCAGCCGTGCGTCACCGCCCTCGGCACCGGAGCGAGCGTCGAGAACGTCAACGCCTGCGTCGAGGACCGCGGCCTGGACGAGAACCTGTTCGTCCAGTACGGCAAGTGGTCCAAGCAACTGGTCGTCGACCGTGACCTCGGTCTGGCCTTCTACAAGAACGGCGAGAAGCTGTCGGACACGATGAAGCAGCGTCTACCGCGAACGGCGTGGTTGTTCCTCTACAGCCAGTTGATCGCTCTGGTGCTGGCCGTTCCGCTCGGCATCTGGTCCGCCTACCAGGCAGGTCGGAAGGGTCGGGGTCTGCCGAGTTGGGCGATGCCCGCCGGTGTGGGCCTGATCCTGCTGATCGGAGTCTTCGGCGGATTCCGCATCACCACGATGTTCGCCATCGTGGTGGCCGCGGTGGCGCTGTACAGCATCTTCGCCGGAGGGCGACTGGCGGACAACAACACCAACTTCCTCGCCTTCGCGCTCCTGTCGATTCCGGTGTTCGTGCTCGGCGAGACGTTCCGCTACGCCTTTGCCGTCGAGCGCAACATCTATTCGCTCGCCGGATACCAGCCATGGAGTTCCGGCGCCGCAGAGCACTTCAAATCGATCTGGCTCCCAGCGGTGGTGCTCGGTCTCGCCGCCACACCGGTGTACCTCCGCCTCCTGCGGGCGGACATGATCCAGAACCTCCAGCAGGACTTCGTGTCGGTCGCCAAGGCGAAGGGCATGTCGAACACCCACATCCTGCTGCGTCACGTGCTGCGGCCATCCACGGTCACGTTGATCACCGTGCTGGGCCTGAACATCGCCCAACTGGTGAACGGCGCGATCGTCGTCGAGTTCATCTACGACCTCGACGGCATGGGCAGTTACCTCATCGCGGCGTTCGCTCGCCGCGAATTCTTCGCGGTCCAGACCATCGTCGCCCTCGTTGCGGCGCTGTTCATCTTGACCAACACCCTGATCGACGTGCTGTACACCGCCGTCGACCCCCGAGTGAAAGCTGATGCCGACTCATGACCAACGTCGCACAGGAGATTGCGGTCGGGAGCCAACACGCGGCCGAAGCCCAAGCGGCCACCCCGGGCGGTGGTGGCAAGCGCCGCAACGTCCTCTTCGGCCTCGCCGTCGCGTGGCTCGTCGCCGTGGTCGGGATCGTGCTTCTCGGCTGGATCTTCGGGGAGTCGCTGCCCGGCCTCCGCGATCCAGCGGCCATCAACCAGGACGCGATCAACGCCGGTCCGTCATGGAAGTACCCGTTCGGCAACGCCTCGTTCGGTGAGGACGTGTTCTCCCAGGTCGTGGAAGGCGGGCGGATCTCGCTCTTCGTCGGCTTCTCCGTGACAGCGATCGGCATCGGAGTGGGCGGGGCGATGGGCCTCTTCGCCGGCTACTACCGCGGTGCGATCGACGGCATCGTCCGGCTGATCATCAACGTGATGCTGTCGATCCCGGCGCTGTTGCTGGTGATCTTCATCGTGACGATCCGGGGGCAGTCCCTCTCGAACGTGATCCTCGCCCTGTCGCTCCTGGCCATCCCGGCACTGGCTCG
Organism: Acidimicrobiales bacterium; assembly: GCA_038259945.1. GTDB lineage: Bacteria > Actinomycetota > Acidimicrobiia > Acidimicrobiales > Ilumatobacteraceae > Ilumatobacter_A. Next base: position 10,985 of record JBBSOH010000098.1, on the reverse strand, counting down.
CATCGTGCGGGCCAGCACCCTGCAGGTCGCCGACCGCGAGTTCGTCAAGGCAGCCGAGGTCCTCGGGGTGAAGCGTGCGTCCATCCTGGTCCGTGAAGTGCTGCCGAACGTGATGCCCACGCTGATCTCGTTTGCGTTCCTCACGACCGGAATCATCATCGTCGTCGAGGGCACGCTCTCGTTCCTCGGGCTGAGTGTGCAACCGCCGACGCTCACCTGGGGCAAGATCATCGCCGTCGGGCGCGCGAAGTTGGACGTCGCTCCGCACGTGGTCGCCCTTCCGAGCCTCGTCATCTTCCTCACCGTGCTGTCGCTGAACTTCGTCGGCGACCAGCTCCTCAAGCGTTTCGACATCAGAGAGGCCAGCCTGTGACCGACTCCATGCTCAGAGTCACCGACCTCGCCGTCGACTTCTCCACGCCCGCCGGAAACCTGCGAGCTGTCGACGGCGTCACCATCGATCTCGCTGAGGGCGAGACCTTCGCCATCGTCGGCGAGTCGGGCTCCGGCAAGTCGGTTTTCGCCCGCACGATGATCAACCTGCTTGCCGGCAACGGCACCCGTACCGGCTCGATCGAGATCGGTGGACGCAACATCGACGGGCTGTCCAAAGGCGAGGCCAAGCACTTCTTCGGCGTCGACGTCTCCATGGTCTTCCAGGATCCGATGACGTCGTTGAACCCCGTGAAGCGCGTCGACGCCCAACTCACCGAGGCGATGCGCTACCACCTCAAGGTGTCCAAGTCCGAGGCCAAGGACCGTGCGATCGCACTCCTCAAGCAGGTCCACATCCCGTCTCCCGAACAGCGGATGCGTCAGTACCCGCACGAACTGTCGGGCGGGATGCGCCAGCGTGTCGTCATCGCGATGGCACTCGCCTGTGAACCGCGTCTGCTGATCGCCGACGAGCCGACCACGGCCCTCGACGTCACCGTGCAGAAGTCGATCCTCGACCTCCTGGACGAACTCCGCGTCGAACGCAAGATGTCGATGATCCTCATCACCCACGACCTCGGCGTGGCCCGCGGACGTGCCGACCGGATCGGCGTCATGTACGCCGGTCGGTTGATGGAGGTCGGCAAGACGTCGGACCTGTTCTCCGACATGCGCCACCCGTACACACAGGCACTCCTGCAGTCGATCCCCAACCCGGCGCTGCGGAGCCACTCGCGTCTGCAGCCGATCCCGGGTCGCCCGCCGAACCTGCTCGACCCGCCGCAGGGGTGTGCGTTCGCTGCTCGTTGTCGTCATGCGCAGCAGGACTGCCTCAACTCCAAGCCGGTGCTCGACGGCGACGGTGTTCGCCAGGACGGGCACCAGTGGGCGTGTTTCCACCCGGTCGGGACGCCCGACGGCGATGCCGCACTCGCTGCGAACCTCGAGGCGGGCGAGAACGCTGCAGGTCTACCGATGAAGGAAATCGTGGGAGAACTCGTCTGATGGCCGGCTCAGGAACAGCTCATCTCCGCGACACCGACGACGTGCTCGTGCGCGTCGAGCACATGGTCGTGGAGTTCCCCATCTCCGGGGGCACGGTCCACGCCGTGTCCGACGTGAGTTTCGATCTCGTCGAAGGCGAAACGCTCGGCATCGTCGGCGAGTCCGGTTGCGGCAAGTCGACCACGGCGCGCGCTGCCATCCAGTTGCCCAAGCCCACGTCGGGCTCGGTCTGGTTCAAGGGCCAGGACATCACGAAGCTCTCCAACGAGGAGATGCGCAAGATCCGCCCGGAGTTCCAGATGATCTTCCAGGACCCGATCTCGTCACTCAACCCGCGACGCACCGTCAACGAGATCATCTCCGAGGGGCTCCGGGTCTGGGGTGAGAACGACAGTTGGACCCTCGACACCATCGACGAGTTGATGGAGGCGGTTGGCATCGACCCGCGGTACGGCGAACGCAAGCCACACCAGTTCTCCGGGGGCCAGTGCCAGCGCATCTCCATCGCCCGAGCACTCGTGCTCGACCCGAAGGTGATCATCTGCGACGAGCCGGTGTCCGCTCTCGACGTGTCGGTCCAAGCTCAGATCCTCAACCTCCTCGAGGACATGAAGGAGCGGTACGGCGTGTCGCTGATGTTCATCAGTCACGATCTGTCCGTGGTGAAGAACATCTCCGATCGCGTCATGGTCATGTACATGGGAAAGACCTGCGAGGTCGCCGGCTCCGACCAGTTGTTCGAGGCTCCGACCCATCACTACACGCGGGCGCTGATGGCAGCGATCCCCGGCGCCGACGTGGCAGTCGACGATCAGATGCTCGAAGGCGAACTGCCGTCGGCCATCAACCCGCCGGCGGGATGTCGCTTCAACTCGCGTTGTCCGGCGGCTACCGACGAGTGCCGCTCGGTCGAGCCCCAGATCCGGGAGGTCGGCGACGGTCATTTCGTCGCATGCCATCACCCCGTGCTCGCCTGATCTGGTTCTGACGCACATGACCTCGAATTCGACTTCGATCGACCTGGACTTCTTCTTCGATCCGGTGTGCCCGTGGGCATGGATCACTTCACGCTGGGTGGTGGACGTGCAGCAGCAACGCTCGTACGCCGTCGATTGGAGGTTCATCTCGTTGTGGATCCTCAACGAAGAGAACACCCAGGGCTGGTACACGCCCGAGTACCGCGCCGGCCACTTCCTCGGCCATCGGGCGTTGCGCATCGCTGATCAGATCCGGCTGTCGTCGGACGATCCGGAGTCGGTCGGCCGGTGGTACACCGCCGTCGGCGAGGCACTGCATCGCGACGATCGACGTCGGGAGGCCCGTGACGACAACCATGCGTTCCTCTCATCCGTGCTTGCTGCGGCCGATTTCGCTCCCGATCTGATCGCCCACGCCGACGACGATGCCCATGACGACCACATCCGGGCCGAGACCGAGCTCGCGCTGAGCCGGACCGGCCCCGACGTCGGCACGCCGATCCTCTCGTTCCGACCCGGCACCGATCGCGAAGGCAGCTTCTTCGGTCCTGTGATCTCCCAGGCGCCGACCGGCGTCGAAGCGAGCGAATTGTGGGATGCCGTGGAGAAACTCGCCACCAGCGGCGTCGCCGAACTCAAACGATCGAACCGGGCCACCCCCGTCTTCTGACCGGTCGTCCCCGTGGGGGTGTCCCCGTTGGTGTCAGACACCCGTGGGGACGCAGATAGGTTCGGGTGATGGCTCGGAATCAGTCTCGTGGCGGTCGGAACAGCGGCGGACCCAAGTACCCGCGATCAGCACGTGTCGGCGAGACCCTGCGCGAGATCATCGCGGAGGACCTCGTCCGTTTCGACGACGAACGTCTGGAGTTCGTCACGGTGACGGGCATCGACGTCGATCCGGAGCTCAACCGGGCCACGGTGTTCTTCGACTCGCTCGCGGGCGAGGAGGGCGACGAGGAGATCATCGAGGCGCTCGGCGACTACCGCGTCAAGCTGCAGGCGTCCATCGCCCGCCAGATCAAGGCGAAGAAGACACCGATCCTCGACTTCAAGGCGGACATCGCGATCCGGTCGTCGGAGCGCATCGACGAGATCCTCCGGGCCGACCGCGAACGTCGCGGCTGAGCAGCGCTCGACATGGCGCGGCGTAAGAAGCCGGCGACGACACACGGCATCGCCGTGGTCGACAAGCCGACCGGGGTGACCAGCCACGACGTGGTGGCGATGCTCCGACGTCGGTTCGACGAGCGACAGGTCGGCCACGGGGGAACGCTCGACCCGAGCGCCACCGGCGTGCTGGTGGTGGCCGTGGGCAAGGCCACCAAGCTGCTGCGCTTCGTCGAGAAGACGCGCAAGGCATACATCGGCGAGATCGTGTTCGGAGTGGAGACCGACAGCCTCGATGCCGATGGGGAGGTCACCGCCACTCACGAGATGGAGGACATCTCCGTCGTCGATGCGCAGGCGCTGGTGAACGAACACCTCCTCGGCGCCATCGAGCAGATCCCGCCGATGGTGTCGGCGATCAAGATCGATGGCAAGCGACTCCACGAACTGGCACGGCAGGGGATCGAGGTCGATCGCCCGCCGCGCCCGGTCACCATCCACTCCTTCACGCTGATGCCGACCGAGGACCCCCACGTCCTGCTCGCAGCGGTGGAGTGCTCGTCGGGCACGTACATCCGCACGCTCGCGGCGGACCTCGGCCACCTGCTCGGCGGGGGCGCGCATCTGCGCAACCTGCGCCGAACGGCGGTCGGGCGTTTCACGCTCGGCGAAGCAGCAGGCCCCGACGACTGCGTCCTGCTGCCGGTCGAGGATGCCGTCCGTACTCTCGATCGGGTCGACCTCGACGCCCGTCAGGTCGACCTCGTCGGCAACGGCCGTCCGCTGCCCGCCTGGGGCGGCGACGGCCCGTGGGCGCTGTTCCGTCCCGACGGTTCCCTCGCCGCCGTCTACGAGCGAGTGGACGCGCACACCGCCAGGTCGATGGTCATCGTCCCTGCGTGACCGATCACCTGGTGACATCCATCCCGGATGGATGTGACGAGGTGTACGCACCTTTCGTCGGATTCCACGCCGGGAGCTAGCGTTTCGGTCGTGCGGATTCTCACCGATCAATCGACGCCCGCATTTCCCGGCGAACGGTCGGTCATCACCATCGGTGCGTATGACGGCGTCCACGTCGGCCACCGGGCCGTGATCGACCACGTCCGGCGAGTCGCAGCCGAACGGGGATGCCGCAGCGTGCTCGTCACCTTCGATCGTCATCCAGCCACCGTCGTGCGTCCGGAGTCGGCACCCAGGCTGCTCACCGACGCCGACCAGAAGCTGGCGCGGCTCGCAGCCACCGGCCTCGACGCCGTGGTCATGGTCCATTTCGACGAGGAACAGGCCAAGGAGTCACCCGAGGCGTTCGTCCAGCGGGTGCTCGTCGACCATCTCGCCGTGTCGGCGATCGTGGTGGGCGAGGACTTCCACTTCGGTCGAGGGCGCGACGGCAACGTCGACCTGCTCCGCAAGATCGGCGCAGACGCCGATTTCGACGTCGAGCCACTGCAACTGCTGGCGCGTGCCGACGGTGTGGACGAGCCGGTCAGTTCCACGGCGATTCGCCGTGCGCTCGCCGGGGGCGACATCACGTTGGCCAATGCGATGCTCGGGCACACGTTCGAAGTACGCGGTGACGTCGTGCAGGGCGACCAACGCGGACGCCTCCTCGGATTCCCCACCGCGAACGTCGAAGTGTCCAACCGGATGTGCCTGCCCGCCGACGGGGTGTACGCCGGTCGGTACGAACGTCCGGACGGTTCGATCCACGACTGTGCGATCAACCTGGGCCGACGTCCCACCTTCTACGAACACGCCGAGACATCGCTCCTCGAGGCTCATCTGCTGGACTTCGAGGGCGACCTGTACGGCGAAACCGCGATCGTCCGGTTCAGTCACTTCCTGCGCTCCGAGCGCAAGTTCGACGGGATCGATGCATTGATCGAGCAGCTGCGTTCCGACGTGGAGAACACGCGCACCCTCCTCATCGACTCCGCAAGCTGAACCCGACCGGCGGCGCTGTTCGGGGGTGCGGATCGGTTGCGAGCGGAACGAGGCGCTCGCCGGTAGCATCGCTCCGTCCGTTTGGGCTGGTCCGGCAGGTCGCTGTCGAATCGCTGCGCAGGCGTGATGCAGTCCGGTGTCACCGGGTTGCGACCTGACACACGATCCCCGGCTCGTTCCGGAGAAGGCGAAGTACCACGATGGCCAACACCATGGCAACCAAGGGCGCAACCATTGCGCAGCACAAGATCCACGAGTCCGACACCGGGTCGCCCGAAGTGCAGATCGCGCTCATGACCGAGCGCATCACCCACCTCACCGAGCACCTGAAGATGCACAAGAAGGACCACCACAGCCGTCGTGGCCTGCTGATGCTCGTCGGTCGTCGTCGTCGCATGCTCGACTACGTCAAGGGCATCGACGTCGAGCGCTACCGCAAGATCGTCAAGGATCAGGGCCTGCGCCGCTGAACCGGTCGACCCGGCATCGTCGGGTCGACTCCACCGAAGACAACCGGTCGCTTCCTCCGGGGAGCGGCCGGTCGGCGTTTTCCCATCACGTGCGAATCGGGCGGAGGTGGGTACACTCGCTCGTGATCGGAACGTCCGGTCGACGGAGTTCGAAGCGCCGGTTGCCGGAAGCTGACTCCGAGACGCTGTGTGGAGTCTTGCGCTGTTGATCTCGGGTCACCTGGGAACCAGCGTCCGCACTCCGCAGAGAAGCCTCGCGACAGGGTGTTGCGAGATCGAAAGGAAACATCACATGGCTGAAGCCATTTCCGTGTCCGGACCCATTTCTGGGACCGACAAGACACTCACCTTCGAAACGGGCAAGTTCGCCCCGCAGTCGATGGGCGCCGTCGTGGCGACCATCGAGGGCACGAAGGTCCTCACCACCGCCAACGCAGCGAAGACCGTCCGTGAAGGCATGGACTTCTTCCCGCTCACCGTCGACGTCGAGGAGCGGGCGTACGCCGCCGGCAAGATCCCCGGCTCGTTCTTCCGTCGTGAAGGTCGCCCGACCGAGGACGCGATCCTCACCTGCCGCCTCACCGACCGTCCGCTGCGCCCGTCGTTCCCCGACGGCTTCCGCAACGAGACCCAGATCGTCACCACCGTGCTCGGCGCCGACCAGGTCAACCCGCACGACGTGCTGTCGATCAACGCCGCTTCTGCTGCGCTGATGATCTCGGGTATCCCGTTCGACGGCCCGCTCGGCACGGTTCGCATGGCCTACAGCCAAGAGGGCGAGTGGATCCCGCACCCCACGTTCGAAGAAGCCGAGAACGGCACCTTCGAGATCGTCATCGCCGGCCGTGAACTCGCCGACGGCGACGTCGCCGTCATGATGGTCGAGGCCGGTGGGTCCGAGAACGCCTTCTACTACTACGAAGAGGGCGCCAAGAAGGTCACCGAAGAAGTCCTCGGTGACGCACTCCAGGCCTGCAAGGTGTGGATCAAGGAATCCATCGCACTCCAGCGTGAACTCCTGGCGAAGGTGATCGAGGCCAACGGCCCGATCGAAGAGATGAAGTGGACCCCGGTCCTCGACTACACGCCGGAGATCTTCGCCGCCGTCGAGAAGTTCTCGACCGAGGCGATGAAGCCGGCCGTCACGATCTCGGCCAAGGGCGAGCGCAACGCCGCCGTCGACGCCGTCACCGCTGACGCCGTCGCACACTTCTGTGGCGACGACGGCGAATTCGCCGGCCAGGCCAAGATGGTCAAGGAAGCAGTGCGCAGCCTGATGAAGAAGGTCATGCGTGCCCGCGTCCTCGACGAAGGCATCCGCATCGACGGTCGTGCGCCCGGCGATCTCCGCGAGATCACCGCCGAAGTCGGCGTGCTGCCGACCGCTCACGGCTCGGGGCTCTTCCAGCGTGGCGAGACCCAGGTCATGAACGTGCTGACGCTGGCCATGCCGCGCATGAACCAGATGATCGACTCGCTGTCGCCGAACGACACGAAGCGTTACCTGCACCACTACAACATGCCGCCGTGGGCTAACGGTGAGACCGGCCGCGTCGGTTCGCCGAAGCGTCGCGAGATCGGCCACGGCGCGCTCGCCGCCCGTGCGGTCCTGCCGGTCATCCCGAACCAGGAGGACTTCGCGTACACACTGCGCCTCGTCTCCGAGGTCATGGCCTCCAACGGTTCGACCTCGATGGGTTCGGTCTGCTCGTCCAGCCTCTCGCTGATGGACGCCGGCGTGCCGGTCCGGAGCCACGTCTCCGGAATCGCCATGGGCCTCATCCACGAAGGCGACAAGTACGTGACGCTCACCGACATCCTCGGAGCCGAGGACGCCATGGGCGACATGGACTTCAAGGTCGCCGGCACGGAGGACGCCATCACGGCCCTCCAGCTCGACACCAAGATCGACGGACTCCCCGCCGACGTGCTGTCCGACGCACTGGCTCAGGCCCGTGTCGCTCGCCTCGCCATCCTGGACGTCATGAACGCCTGCATCCCGGCGACGCGTGACGAGATCGCCGAGACGGCACCGAAGATCAGCACCATCTACATCCCGAGGGACAAGATCGGTGAGGTCATCGGCCCGAAGGGCAAGATCATCAACACGATCCAGCAGGAGACCGGCGCCGACATCGCCGTCGACGACGACGGTGCCCGTGGCATCGTCACCATCGGCGCCGTCGAGGCGTGGCGCATGGAGGAAGCCAAGATGGCGATCCTCAACATCGTCGACCCGCCCAAGGCGGAACTCGGTGCGGTGTACATGGGTCGTGTTGTGAACATCACCAAGTTCGGTGCGTTCGTGAACATCCTCCCGGGCCGTGACGGCCTCGTGCACATCTCCAAGATGGGTGGTGGCAAGCGCATCAACGCCGTCGAGGACGTGCTCGAACTCGGTCAGCCGATCGAAGTCAAGGTCGACGAGATCGACGACAAGGGCAAGGTCAGCCTCACGCCGACCCAGCCGTTGGTCGCCGGTGACGGCGCGAGCAGTGGCTCCTCCGACTCGGGATCGTCCGACTCGGGTTCTGCGGGCGACGCCCCGAAGCGCGAGCGGGCTCCCCGCCGTGACCGCGAGGAGCGCAACGACGATTCGGCCCCGGCCGCTTCGAGCGACTCCGACATCGAGACCGTGAGCTTCGAGGACAGCTTCGACGCCGAACTCGAAGGTGACCTCGGTGACCTCGGCCCGGCGAGCGAACGGCCCAAGGCCGACCGTGACAACGGCAACCGTCGTGGTGGCGGCGGAGGCGGCGGCAACGGTGGCGGAAGCCGTCGTCGTCACCGCTGACCACCTGAACCGCCCGCCGGCGCTCAGCGCTGTCGGTCGATTCGAGTGAACACGTCGGGCCGTCCAACCTGCTTTCGAGCGGGTCGGACGGCCCGTCGTCGTTTTCGACCTACGATCGCCGGATGCGAGTCGGCGTCAACGGAGCAGCAGGTCAGATGGGTCGCGCCGTGTGCGCGGCGGTGGAGTCCGACCCGGACCTGACGCTCGTGGCAGCCGTGGATCGCCACGTCGAGGGTCCGGCTCCGTGTGATGGCGTGGCGTTGTCGACAGAACTCCACGCGTTCGCCGATGCCCACTGCGACGTCGTGGTCGACTTCACGGTCGCCGACGCCGCTCGGCTGTCGCTGCCGTGGCTCGGGATGCACGGCATTCACGCCGTCGTCGGCACGACCGGGTTCACCGACGAGGACTTCGCACTGTTCGAGTCGACCTTCGGAGCAGCTGGTCGTCCGGGTGACGGCCCCAACTGTGTGATCGCACCGAACTTCGCGATCTCCGCGGTGTTGATGATGCGTTTCGCGGAGATGGCCGCACCGTGGTTCGACACGGCCGAGGTGATCGAGTTGCACCACACGCGCAAAGTCGACGCACCGTCGGGAACCGCGGTGAAGACCATCGAGCGGATGGCCGCAGCGCGCCACACCGACTTCGATGCGGACCCGACCGAGGTCGAGGTGTACCCGGGCTCGCGGGGGGGATTGGGGCCTCGAGGGATCCGAGCCCACGCCGTGCGGATGCAGGGCATGGTCGCTCACCAGGAGGTGATCCTGGGTGCGGTTGGTCAGACGATCACCATCCGCCAGGACAGCTACGATCGATCGAGCTTCATGCCCGGAGTCGTGCTCGCCTGCAAGAAGATCGCCGACCATCCGGGCCTGACCATGTCGCTCGACCCCTTCCTCGACTGACTGCGACGTCGTCGCACTCACAGCGTCCCCGTGGGCGTCAGACACCAGGAGGGACCGCGCAGGCGGAGCTACGAGTCGGCGGCGAAGCCGGGGTCGATCGCCGTGATCGCCCGCACCTCACCGAGACCCTCGAGCGTCAGGACCTTCTGCCCGGATCGTTCGACGACCCTGACTCCGCCGTCGCTGAGGTAGACCGCTGCCGAGTTGTCGTCGTTCCACAGGATCGGCTGTCCGGTCGTCGGCGCCGGAAGCTCGAACGCCGCACCGCTGTCGAAGTCGACCAGGAGCCACGCAGAGTCTCCAGTCGAAGTTCCTCGGACGAAGGCGGCACCACCGTCGGGCGAGATGGTTCCGCTCAGACGGGGCGATCTGCCGGGCTCGCGCACCGATTCGGCGTGATCGAAGGCGTCTGTGAGCTCCGGGGGCCACGGTCCACTGATGAAGGACGCGCCGCTCGCCCGGCCGCGGAGTTCCACCGTGCATCGAAGCTCGTCGTCACAGTTGCGCACGAGCGCGTGGTTCGGGCCGAGCGCCAACAGATCGCCGTCGGTCAGCCGGGTCGACCCGACGGCGTCGACCACGAACACGTCGCCGCTGACCTGCGCAACGAGGCGACCCGTTCCGTCCTCGCCCAGCAGTTCGCTGTTGTCGACGGTCACCTCGCTGGATGCCTGTGGAGGATCGCTGGTGTCACCAATTCTCATGATCTCGTGGTCGACGCCGCCCGAGCGGGTGTCGAGCGGGCTCCACACCATGTTGGGCGGACCGGCGGGAAACCGGGGAAACCCCGGCGACTCCGCCCCGTCCGGAAGTTCGAGCAGGCGTGTCTCGCCGAATGTGCTGACGTAGCCGTCGTTGCCGCCGGCCGGGATCACCAGGATCTCCTCGCCGATCGCCACGAGGTCGGGGGTGTTGGATCCGCCGGTGAAGGGAACCGACCACGTCGAACTGGTTCCGGTGTCGAGATCGACGTGTGCCATCGCCCCCAACTGACCCAGGACGGCGACGTCGAGCCCGATCGGACCGGACGGCAGGTCGGAGTAGACGAGAGTACGGGTGGTGACGACCGTGGCGAGCGGATCGAGCTCCGCCTCGGGAGCGCGCACGCCGAGCGAGATGATCTGTCCGAGTTCGGTGCCGAACGCCACCGATTCGCCCGACAGTCGGTCGATGAAGTTCAGACCGGTACCGTTCGGATCCAGATCGAAGACGCCCGAGCTGTCGGCGGCCCACTGGGTGTTGCGGTCGGGACCGTAGAACAGCCCGATCCGGGTGACGATCGTTCCGTCGACCAGGTCGATCATCCGCCGTTCCTGCCCGTCGTAGTCGTAGGCGAGTG
>JBBSOH010000097.1:0-13173 GCA_038259945.1 Acidimicrobiales bacterium | reverse complement strand
TGCGAAATCGAGATCGTGATCCCACGCGCCTTCTCCTCCGGCGCCTTGTCGATCCCATCGAAATCCGTGAACTCCGCCAACCCACGAGCCGCCAACGTCTTCGAAATCGCAGCCGTGAGCGTGGTCTTGCCATGGTCGATGTGACCCATCGTGCCGATGTTGACATGCGGCTTGTCCCGCTCGAACTTTGCTTTGCTCATTGTTGCTTCCTCTTCCTCCGAGGTGGATTCTCTCTGGAACTTTGTGGTGACTGGACTGGTAGCGGCGCTCGGACTTGAACCGAGGACCTTCCGATTATGAGCCGGATGCTCTGACCAACTGAGCTACGCCGCCGTGTGGCTTGGTTTGATTGCTCGTCGCCGGGTTTCCCCGGCCACTGGTCGAGCCCTCTGTGAGAATCGAACTCACGACACCAGCCTTACCATGGCTGTGCTCTACCGACTGAGCTAAGAGGGCGTTGTTCACAGGCACCCGAAGGCAACCTTCGGGCCACAGCTGAGCTGCGGCCAGCCCGAGAGTGTATCGGCCGCGTTGCGACAACCACCGCGCGTTTCGGGGTCGGCGAGAGCGCCTGGAAGGGGTACCTTCGGACGCCATGTCCGAGCCGTCGAGATCGCGCAACGAGATCACGACGAGACTCGCCACGATCGACGACGCCGAGGCGATCCGGTCGATCTACAACCACGAAGTGGAAACCCACACCACCACGCTGGACATCGTGCCGCGCAGCTTGGAAGCCCAGCGGGAATGGATCACCCAGCGGTCGGGCGCGTTCTCCGCGGTCGTGGGCGTGATGACAGCCACTCCCGATTCGGTGGTCGGTTTCGCATCCATGTCGCCGTACCGAGAACGGGCCGCCTACTCGACGACCGTGGAGGACTCCGTCTACGTGGCGCGAGACCACGCCGGACTCGGTATCGGGCGGTCGTTGATGGACGAACTCATCGACACCGCTCGCGGATCCGGGTTCCACTCGATGATCGCCCGAATCGAGGCGAGCGGTGAGGCGTCCCGCGCCCTGCACCGGGCGTGCGGGTTCGAACTGATCGGCGTGGAACGACAGGTCGGCCGCAAGTTCGGTCGCTGGCTCGACATGGCCGTCATGCAACTCATGCTCTGAAGCAGAGGAACCGGTCAACCATTGGGTGTCAGACACCGTTTGGTTGTCAATCGGTGTCAGGGTGAGGCCAGTGCGAGGTCGAGCACATCGGCGAGGACAGTAGCCAACGCGGCGGGGGTCGCACCGACGAGTTCGCCACCGAGATAGTCGCCCACGGACTGTGAACCGATCGAGATGGCGTCGGTGGCAGCCGGGACCGAGAAGAGACAGGTGACATCGACGTCGACGCTGATGTCATCCGCGGCGGCGATCCCCGCAACTCCCGACGCCGCAGCGACGTCGGCCGCACAGTGCGAGCCGCCCCGCCGACACGAGCACGGGCAACGCGCGAAGCGCGCGCCGAGCGGGAAGACATCACGGGCCGGCCGATCTCTCGCGTGGGGCGCCCGATGCGTCCCGTCGAAACGCGACATCCGCATCGGGAACGCGCTCTTCTCCTCGCATCGGCAGCGCACAACCATTTCGTGTCAGACACCATGTGGTCGGTTCAGGCACGATTCAGCGTCGCGTTGCTCTCGTCGCGACCGATGTTCGACCCGCCCTGGCGTGGGCGGCCCGCGGGGACCGACGACGGGAGGACGGGTTAGCGTCGGGGCCCGTGGCAGCACGACTCGATGCACTGATCCTCTGCGATTTCGCCCAGGTCCGCGAGGGGCTGCTGTTCGTCCAGTCGGGCGGGCTCACCCGGTTGGCGACCGGATCGTTCCCGGCCGGCTTCGGATGCCATGTCGCTGCGATGGTCCATCTTCCCCCCGACGAGGCCGTCGACGCACACACGATGGTGATGAAGGTGAAAGCCGCCGACACTGCGACCCTCGTGGCAACGGTCAACGTCGCGTTGCACGAGCAGCCGCAGCCCCCCGGCCTGCAACCGGGTGAAGGCCGTCAGGTCCCGTTCGTCATCCCGCTGCACGCAGTCAGCTTTCCTGCGCCGGGCCAATACGACCTCCAGGTCGACATCGACGACGAGTTGGCCGGTGACCTGACCTTCCGCGTCGAACGCCACCCCTGATGACGTGCGACTGTGAGGATGCGGCCCGATGAGCACGCAGGTGACCGACGAACCGGGCGCCGAGCAGGCGACCCGCCGGGTGAACGGGACGGGCGAACCGGGTGAGTGACTGGAAGGTCGACGTCTCGGGGCCGACCGCCGTGACCGGGCCCGGCGGGATCGCGTCGCTCCGCGCCAAGGAACGGTCGATCGTCGCAGCACTCGCACTGCACCACCCGACGCCGGCCACGGCCGCATCGCTCGCACCGCTGATCTGGGGCGACGAGTTGCCGAACACGGCGATCAAGTCGGTGCACAACCACGTGTCGCGGATTCGCACCAGCACTCCCGACCTGATCGACACCGCCGAGCAGGGATACCGCTTCCACGACGGCATCGAGATCACGTGCAGCGGCGGCCCTCTCAGCTACCTCGACCTGGCGGATCAGCCGGCGGTGACGGTCGCCCGGGCACGCGACCGCGTGCTCGCGCTCCGACGCGGCGAGGACGAACTCCGCGATCGTGTGCGCTCCGGTGCCGACGACGATCTGCTCGCCGACGTCGAAAATCTGCTGGACGCAGCACCTCAGCGCCTCGTTCGCTGGTGGTGGGTCGCACTCGTGAACGCCCGGCTCGGACGCCGGAGACGTGCGCTCGATGCGTTGCGCGAATGCCGTCGCGGCCCCGTGTATCTCGATGACCCGAGCACGAAGGCGCTCGACCTGTTCGAACGGGCGATCGCCGACGACGATGTCTTTCTCGACAGCCCTGCTGCTGCAGACCCTCGATCGCTCGGAGCGGAGCCGACCGCCGGACCCGATCCGTCGTCCACCGTCGCCCCCGTCGGCATCATCGACCCCACGGGCGTCATCGGCGAGGTGATCCACGCCATCGATGCCGGAACATCGCCGTCACTGTCGCTCGTGGCCCCCGCCGGGGGCGGCAAGTCGAGTGCGCTCGCTCTGATCACTCAGCGGCTCGCACCACTCGGGTGGAACTGCTTCGTCACCACGTGTTCTCCGATCGAGATCGACCCGCTCGCTCCGCTGATCGACCTCGACACTCAACGGCGCGAACGGAACGCCACGACTGCGCTGCGTCGCCACGACGGCGAGGCCGGCGGTGACTTCGCAGCGGCGGTGCTCGCCTCGGTGACGGCACCCGGCAACCGCAGAGTTCTGCTGGTGGTCGACGACGTGCACCACGCGACTCCCGAGACGGTGGTGCAACTCCGACGATTGGCACAGGTCGTGGAGGACACATCGGTGCGGATCTCGATCCTCCTCGCCACCCGCCCGGAGGGTCGACTCACCGACGCACCTCCGTCGATCGACGTGGGGCACGTCGTGGAGTTGCCCCGTTGGGAGCGTCCGGCCATCGACGCCTACCTCCACTCGTTCGTCCCGCCCGGGCCGTGGTCGAACGGCGCAGCGCAATGGATCGACGGGCGAGCCGACGGCAATGCACTCTTCGTCCGGGAACTGACGATCGATGTCCTTCGTCGACTCCCCGACGATCCCGCCGTGACCCCGTTCGTGGAGCCCGACGTCGCCTCGCTCGTCGCCGGACGTTCCGTGCTCCGGGTCGACTCGCTCCCACCCTTGCTGCGCGACACGCTGATCAGCGCGGCGGTGCTCGGCGACGAGTTCCGCAGGTCCCACCTACTCGAACTCGCCGACAACGCCTCGCCGATGATGGCGCTGGGACAGGCGCACGGACTGATCGAGGCGGTCGACGCGGACAGGTGGAAGGGGGAACGGTGGAGATTCGTCCACCAGCGGTTCCGCCAGTCGTTCCTGGATCTGATCAGCCCCGACGAACAGGTGTCGATCGCACAGCGGGTGACGACGATGATCGGTGCGTCGACCGGTGCGCTGTCGGCCGGTGCGCTGTCGGCCGACGACGACGAACGTCTCGCCGAGATCGCCCGCTTCGCGCGCACGGCGTCGAGTCGCGACCCGGAACGCGCCATCGATGCAACGATGACCCAGGCCGAATCGGCGTTTCGTGGGCTCCGATCGGAGGAGGCGCTGAGCCTCGCCCGCCTCGCCGTCCGACTCGTCGAGGATCTCGAGGGCCGATCGGCCCGATGGGCGGAGATGACCGTGCTCGCCGGCACCGCAGCGGTCGACGCCGGTGACCCCGAGGCTCCTGAGCTGCTCGCAGCAGGCGGCCTGAGAGCCATGGAACTCGCCGAGCACGACACCGTCGCACGCGCCGCCACCCGCCTGTGCAACCTCAATCAGACCACCGGAGTCGGACGGATCGAGGCGACGACCGCCACGCTGTTCGCTCACGCCTACGAGCACGTCGTCGAGCCGACCCAGCGCGCACTCGTGTGCCGGGCCGGCGCCACCGCTGCGTCGATGGCCGACGATCCGACGACCTCGCGACGGTTGTATCTCGAATCGGAGGACCTGTCACGCAGCTGTGGCGACCCGGCCGTGCGCGCCGAAGTGCTCGCCACGGCGTACACCCCGCTCAGCCGTCCCGACGACGTCGAGGAGCGACGCCGGATCGCCTCAGAGCTGCATCGACTCGGCGGTGAACTCGGCCGCGACGATCTCGTCTACGGGGCCCACCGTCTCGACTTCGCCAACGCGATGTCGGCCGGCGACACCGATCCGAGGATCCCGATGGCTGCCATCGAGGAACTCGCCAGGCGCCTCGGACAACGCAGCCGGAACTGGACCCTGTTCAACTTCCGCGCCACCGTGTCCCTCCTCGACGGCGACGTGATCGAGGCCGAGCGCCATGCGACCATGTTGCTGGGCACCGACGTCACGGCGAGCAGGCAGCTGATCGCCTCCAGCTACGGCGGGCACATGTTCGGTATCCGGCTGCTGGAGGACCGGATGGCCGAGCTGGACCCGCTCGTGATCGACTTGATCGAACGCCAGCCGGAACTGATGATCTGGAAGGCCGCCCGGGTCGTCACCGGCGCCCTCGAGCACCCCGACGAAGCACGAAGCGCCTTCGACGAGGTGTTCACGAACGGCACCCATCGGATCCCCGAGAGTTTCACGATGCTCGGCGGGCTCGTCCTCGTCGGCGAAGGCGTGGTTCGCCTCGGCGACATCGATCGCGTGCACACCATGATCGGCCACCTCGAGCCCTTCGCCGGTCGGTGGGGATGGTTCAACGTCGGGAGCATCGGCCCGGTCGACCTCACCCTGGCCCGGCTGTACGCGACGACCGGCGACCTCGATCGGGCGCGCGAGGCCGCGATCCGAGGCCTGCGCTCGACGGCGAGCGTCGGCGCTCCGGCCTATGCGGGCCAGCTCGCGGGAATCCTGGCGGCGACCCGATGATCATCGACGTCCGCATCGTGGCCGGGCAGCCCCTCGCCATCGACGTCGATGAACACCCGGTCATGTTGCGGCCGAAGGAACGAGTCGTCGCTGCGGGGCTGGCGCTGCGTCACCCGGACCCGATCTCGGTGAGCCAGTTGATCTCACTCGTGTGGCCCGACGGGGCACCGGCCACCGCGAAGCAGTCGATCCACAACCACCTGGCGCGACTCCGCACGGCGATTCCCGGACTCGTCTCGACCACACCGGCGGGGTACTCGTTCGGAACCGGCGTCACCATCCACGTCGAGCCTCCGGTCGCGAACACCGCGACCGGTGATGACGCCGACGCAGTTGGCGCAGGGTTCCTGATCGAACTCGCCGACGTCTCGGATCTCCGACGGGCACGTGTCGAGTTCCGGCGTCGACACTCCCCGAGAGAGACGTACGACCCGGCGAACCTGCTGCGGACCACGAACATCGACGCATTGATCGCTGCGCTGGAGGCGGGCGTCGGCGACGACGGATGCGACGAGCGAGCGTGGTGGTTGCTCGCCATCGCCGAGGTGAAGCGCAACGGAATCGGAGCCGGGACCGAGATCGTCGCACGAGCACGCTCGGCGATGAGCGACGTCGGTCTGGGCGTCGGTCGTCGACTGGTCGATCTCGACGGGATGTTGCGCGACGGCGTCGACAACATCGACGTTCTCCTCCGCGACGCGTACGGCACGCCTCGCGAGTCGTCACTCGAACATCGAGATGCGCGAATCGCCGAGCGGGCGTCCGAGGTGCGGGCGGCGTGGGTGGAGCACGAGCGCTTCGTGGTCGCACTGGGCGGACCCGACGACGCACATCGGCGAGCACTGCTCGCCCGCGTGGTCAACGACGCACGGGCCAGCGGCTTCTCGACGGCCTCCGCACGGCTACGTGCCGACGACCTGGGGAGCCCGTCGGTCGTGACGTCGCTGCTCGGTGGACGACCACTCGTCACCGTGGTCGACATCTGCGACCCAGCCGCCGAGCCGTTGCTCACCGTGCAACGCATCGCAGCACGCCTCGGCGAGACACCGGTCGGCTGGGTCGTCACCGGCGAGGTCGACCTGGATGCGTTGTCCGCTGCGGTCGGTCACGGTGCGTCGGACGGCCAGGTGTCGATCGGCCACTCCGACGCAGCGCCTGCGCCGCTCGGCATCGAGACTGCGCCGCCCGCTGCACACCGACTGCTCGCGGTTCTCGCCACCATCGGCGAACCGGTGCCGATCGACGACCTCGATGCTGCGATCCCCGCAGCGCGTGCGGTGGCACTCGAGGCAGCACGCGCCGGGCTCGTGCGCGTCGACGCCGCGAGCAACGCAATCGACCTGGCGAGCAGCAACGTCGCCGACACAGCCCTATTGTTCTTGAGCGAATCGGACCGCACGGAGGTCGCCCGCAGCCTGTGTGCACTCGAACTTCCCGCACTCGGCGACGCCCGCCGGGCCGACCTGCGTTCGCGCTGGGCGATCCATGCGTTCGGAGCGAGTGACGAGCGGACGATCGTCCAGGCGCTCGCTGCGGCCGATGCGTACAGCGAGCGAGGCGAGTACGACATCGCCGCGGCGATCATCGGGCGCGCGCTCGACCCGATCGCACGCACCGACGGGAGATCGGCGACGTGGTGCCGGTTGGCGATCGAGGCGGGCCGGGCACTGCTCGCTGCAGGCGATTCCACCGGCGATGCGCTCCTCGCCGACGTGGTCGTTGCGGCATCCGCGATCGGCGATGATGCGCTCGCCGCTCGCTCCACGCTCGAGTGGTGCCGCCTCGGTGCGGCGGGCGGCGCCGGCTCGGCCGACGAACCACGACTGCAGGTGGTCGACGAGTTGCTCGGTCGCCTCTCGGCTCCCGGGGAGCGAGCCAGAGTCGGCGCTGCGGCGGCGATGGTGCTCAGCCTCGCGGGGAACCCCGATCTGCTCCGTGCGCGCTTCGTCGACTCCGTCCGCGACGCCAACGCGAGTGACGATCCGACGGTCTTGGCCGAGGTGCTGCCACTGGCCTACATGTCGGTTCCCCTCCACTCCGACCTGGACGCGCGTGGGAGCCACGCCGATGGACTCCTCCGACTCGCTGAGGGTCTCGGTCGCTCCGACCTTCGGTGGGAGGGCCTTCAGATCCGTTACTCGTGCGAGGTGATGCGCGGCGATCCCGCCTTCCGGAACACGTTGTCGGAGTTGTACGAGGTGGCATCGCGACTCCACGAGCGGAGCCGCGAGTGGGAGATGCACTTCATCCGCTCGAACGCTGCGATCATCGACGGTGACCTCGATCGCGCCCGTCGAGAGGTCGACGAGTCGCTCACCTTTGCCGGGCAGGTCGATGCCGACCGCGTCGCTGCGGTGTTCGGCGCGCATCACCTCGTGGCCTCGATGCTCGACGGGTCGGTCGGTGACCTGCTCGACTCGCTGCGCACGCTCGCGACCGGTCAACCGGGCATCGGTGCCTGGCACGCCGCTCATGCGGTGGCGGCAGCGGCGGCGGGTGAACACGACGAAGCGGTCGGTGCGCTCGCCCACGTCACGGGCGCCGGAGTCGTCGACCTGGTTCGCGACCCGGTCTATTCCGCCGGCCTCGTCGCGATCGGTGAGGCGGCCGCCGCCACCGGTGATCCGACGGCACTGGCGGTCGCCGACGCAGCGCTCGACGAACTCGCCGGGATGTGGTCCTGGTGCGGGTCGTGCACGTTCGGCCCGATCGACCTCACCCGTGCCCGGGTCGCCCGTGCACTCGGTGACACGGTCCGTGCCGAGACTCTCGCGACAGCGGCCGTGGTCTCGTCCGCCGAGATGCGAGCACCGTTGTTCACCCGTCAGGCGACCGAACTGCTCGTCGCGCTCGCAACGCCGATCGCCTGACCGCCCCGCCACCGCCACAGCCCCGCCCCACCCCAATCATCGTTTGCGTCGGGATCCATGCGGACCGGTCCTCAAGAATCCCGACGCAAACGGATGAGTCGTAGGGTCGACACCATGACCGACGACCTCTTGAACGACGAACTCCTCAACAAGGTCACGTGGAAGATCCCGAATGCTCTCGCACTGGTCGGCTCCGCCCACGACGGCGTCCGCAACGGGATGACCACGAGTTGGATCACACAGTTGTCGATGGAACCCGTGCTGATCGGCGTGGGCGTGGACAACGACGCCGTGACCCATCGCCTGATCGCGGGGAGCGGGTCGTTCTCCGTGAACCTGTGGGATGCCGAGAACACCCGGGTGTTCGTGAAGTTCTCCAAGCCGGCCGTCGACGACGGAGACACGCTCAACGGCCGGGCAGTGTCGACAGCGGTCACCGGCGCGCCGATCTTCGACGAGGCCATCGCGTGGATGGACTGCGAGGTCCGCCACACCCTCGACCTCGGCACGCACACGCTCTTCGTCGGCGAGGTGGCGGCCGCGGCGATCGTCGACGACGACGCGCGACCGGCATCGATGTCCGACACCCGCATGAAGTACGGCGGCGTCAAGCGCCACTGACCCACACCTGTTCCAACCCCGACATCGACGAGCCATGCACCGGCGTGAGCCTCAGGCGGCGATTTCGCGGTCCAGAACCCACACGTCGCGGCACGAGGCGCACGCGGCGGGGCGAACCGGGCGGGTCCGGACGGCTCGGTAGGCTCGGTTCGTGCCGGGTCGAGCAGGAGTTCCTGTCGACGCTGTCGACGGAAGGTCCGCCACCGATGCGAATCCGTCGGACGGCCGCCAGCCGACTGGCCGTCTCCCCTATCTGCCTGGTCTGGACGGGCTGCGCGCCCTCGCAGTCGGCGCGGTGTTCCTCTTCCATGCCGGTGTGATCGACGGCGGTTTCATCGGTGTCGACGTGTTCTTCGTCGTCTCCGGATTCCTGATCACCTCGATCGCTCTCGCCGAGGTCGACACCACCGGCCGTCTGGCGCTCGGACGCTTCTGGGCCCGGCGCGTACGACGCCTGTTCCCGGCACTCGCCGCACTGACCGCAGCGGTCGCTGCGTACTCCATCGCGGAGGGCGGACGCGTACTGGAACGGATGCCCGGCGACGTGATCAGCACGCTGCTGTACTACGCGAACTGGTTCCAGGTCGGAGAAGATCGCAACTACTTCGCCACCTACACTTCGCCGCCCCTCCTGGAACATGCGTGGTCGCTGGCGGTGGAGGAGCAGTTCTACATCGTGTCGCCGCTGGTGATCGCCTGCCTCGCCGTCGTGTCGTCGCGTCGGACTCGAGCGCGATTCACCACCCGGCGTCTGGTCGGCGCACTCGCCGTGCTGATCGCGCTCGCATCGTTCGCGTCGGCGATGTGGCTCCGGGCGCGGGGTGCCGGCATCGGGCGGCTCTACTACGGGACCGACACCCGGGCGGTCGCACTGGCCGTGGGTGCAGCAATGGGCTCGATCCGCGGCGTCGTGCCTCGCATCGAGCGCATTCCGGGGCGCATCCGCGATGCGTCGGCCGGCATCGGTGTCGCCGCATTCGTCGTGCTCGGCACGGTTCTCGACGGCTCGCAACGCTGGCTGTACGGACCGGGCTTCCTCCTGATCGCCATCATCTCGGTGGCGTTGATCGCAGGGTGCGTCGACGGCACCGGTTTCGCCCGGGTCACGGCGACCCGACCTCTCGTGGCGGTCGGCAAGGTGTCGTACGGCGTCTATCTGTGGCACTGGCCGGTCATCGTGGTCCTCTCCTCCGAACGCACCGGCCTGTCCGGGCCACTGCTCGGATCGGTCTGGGTGTCGATGACTGCACTCCTCACCGTCCTGTCCTGGGTGCTCGTCGAGCGACGAGCACCCCTCCCCCGCCTCACGTCGTGGCGCACCGGCGCTGCGTACGCCTGCTCACTCACGCTGCTGCTCGGTGTCGCCATGGCCGGAGCCGAGCTCTCACGACGTCGTGAGGACACCGTCGACTACGCGATCCCCGAAGCGCCACCGCTCGCTTCATCGTCACGAGCAGGCGCTCCGATTTCCCCTCCCACCCGTCCCGCGCCCCCGTCCGTCTCGGTCGACAGCATCGACGCTTCCTCGGATGTCGACCCGACAGCGTCATCACCCGGGCCTCCCGGAGCGTCGTTGCCGGCGACCACCGGTTCCTCGCCAACCGGGACAGGACCCGGCGAGCAACCGACGTCCGAGCAACCAACGCCCGGGCAGCCGACGAACGGGCAACCGGACACAGGACAAGCGAACACGGAGCAGCCCGACGCCGAGGAAGTGGGCAGCTCACCGACGGGCGTACCGGCGCCGATCGCAACGATTCCCTGGCCGACCGACGAGCCGCTGCGAATCGCGATCGTCGGCGACTCCGTGGCCCTGTCGCTGTCGTCGTCGGACCGGCGGAGCCAGCGACTCGACCTCGACGACACACGATCCGTCGAGATCCTGAACCTCGCCCAGATCGCCTGCCCCGTGATCCAGGAGGGGGAATGGTGGTTGTCGGACGGATCCACGCTGCGATCGCCCGACCAGTGCGTGGGCGACGATCGATTCGCCGACGACCTGGCCGCGTTCGAGCCCGACGTGGTCTACGTCCTGTTCGGCTGGCCGGGCGGCGGCGGGCGACGACTCGATGACGGGAGCATCGTGCAGCCGTGCGAGCCCGGCTTCGACCAACGGTGGGCGCGCGACCTGGAGCAACTCGCCACCCGTATCGACCGGGACTTCCCCGTGGTGATCTCGACCGTCGCCCCACCGCAGCTCGATCCGAGCGAGCAGGACGGCGTGACCGACTGCCTCAACCGGGCGGTCGACGGCATCGAGCTCCCCACGTTCGACTACGCCCGCTGGTTGTGCCCGGGCAACGACTGCTCGGTCAGTTCCACGCTGCGCAGCGACGGCATCCACTTCGACAACGTCGCTCGACTGCAGGTGGAGGTGATGCGCATCCTCCTCGATCAACTCGTGGAGATCGCCGGATACTGATCACACCTGCGACAACGACGAGAGCCCGCCGACCTGAGTCGACGGGCTCCCATTTTCGATGACGTGCGGGAAGAACGCTGTTCGTCCCGCCATCGCCGTCTGTTGTGGGCCGAGAAGGATTTGAACCTTCGAAGGCATACGCCGGCAGAGTTACAATCTGCTTCCTTTGGCCGCTCGGACACCGACCCATTTTGGTCCCCGTCCGTCAGACGTTCGACTCGAGACTCGCAGTGGTCTGTCGAACAGGGCACCCAGAGCGTATCGCTCACCGCCATCGGTGCAACCCGCGTCTCCGTGCACGGCGACAGGTGGCCGCTACCGTTTCGGGCATGCCAAGTTTCGACGTCGTGTCCGAAGTGGACGAGCAGGAAGTCAAGAATGCGGTCGACCAGGCCCAGCGGGAGATCGCTCAGCGCTTCGACTTCAAGAACACCAACTCCTCGATCGAGTTGAAGGATCTCGTGATCACGATGCACACCGCGAGCAGCGATCGCCTCGATGCCTTGCGCATCGTGGTCGAGGAGAAGCTCGTGAAGCGGGGCGTGTCGCTGCGCGGCGTGGACTACGGCGACGTGCAGGAAGCGAGCCAGGCAACGGTGCGTCAGGTGATGACCATCGCCGTCGGCATCTCGTCGGAGAAGGCGAAGCTGATCAACCGCACGATCAAGGAGAAGGGCCCCAAGGGAGCGACGAGTCAGTTGCAGGGGGACTCGATCCGCGTGAACGCCAAGAAGCGCGACACGCTGCAGGAGGTGATCACGATGCTCAAGGCCGAGTCCGACATCGGGATCCCGCTGCAGTTCCAGAACTTCCGGGACTGACTCCCTCACCGGCGAGGCAGCGAGGTCGGCCGTACGCCGTTCGTGTGCGGACGCGACGATCCCCCGGTGCCGGATCGGCCCCGGGGGATCGGATCAGTCGGTGACCGGTTCGGTCACGCGGGGATCACAGGGTGACGTCGTACCCGACCCGCAGTTCCTCGCCTTCGAAGGCATCGGAGAAGCGGATGCTCCACGAGCTCCCGTCCTCGAACGTGTAGAACTCGTCTTCGGCGGACACGTCGTCGAAGTCAGGGGCGGGCAGCTGCGGCAGCAGCGCCGCAGAGATCGTGGCCACATCAGCAGCCGTTCCCGTTCCTGCCGTCCAGTCGATTCCGCCAGCGGTGAATGCGTCACCGCTGAACTGGTTCACGCCCGGTGCCCAGCGCCAACCGCGAACCGTCCAGCCGGCCGCATCGCCGATGGACTGGGCGGTGGCGAAGTTGGCCGCCGCCGGAGCGATGTAGGCCGGCAGTTCTCCGTCGCGGGACTCGGTGAGGTCGATCTCGATGAGAACCACACCGGGGACCTCGGTGTCGGCCGTCACGAAGACGTCGAAGCGAGGGGCACTGTCGAACTCGATGGGATCCAGCGAAGTGGAGGTGGTCGAGGTCGTGTCGCGGGTCGACGTCGAGTCGGTCACCTCGTAGGCGCCGGCGGCTTTGATGGTGTTGACGAACGCGATCCGCACGTCGTCGATCGCCATCGGAGTGGCCGCCACGAAGGTGAACGACTCGCTCGCCGAGTACTCCGGGGCATCGGCGAAGGTGTTCACGTCGTACCTCACGTCGTATTCGAGCACCCCGACGTCGCCAGCAGGCACGGGGATCTGGGTGATCCCGGACTCGGGCACCGCTTGCGCAGGCGTCGTGAGGAGTTCGGGGATGTCCAGTCCCGGGCCCGTTGCGCCGATCTCCACGGTTCCGGCTGCGCCGGGTTCGGCAGGTGCCGGAGCTGCGGGAGCGGTCGTCTCCGGTGCGGTGGTGGTCTCGGGTGCCTCGCTGGTCGCCGGAATCGGCG
>JBBSOH010000096.1:0-13189 GCA_038259945.1 Acidimicrobiales bacterium | reverse complement strand
TGTCAGGATCGCCCGGGCGCTCATCGTCGTGAACGTGATCGCCACCAACGCCTGGTCGAGACCGGCGTGCGGTGACAGGTCGAGCGGACGGTTCCCGAGGTAGGTGTACGGATTCGTGTTGAGCACGATCGTGAAGTAGCCGTTGTCGAGATCGGCGCCGCCGTCACCGGAGACGGCGAAGTGCGGATGCTTCCGGTCGTAGCCGGTGGCCCACGTGGACAGCCCGGCGTAGATGAACAGCGGGTGACCGATCCAACGCTTCAGCGAGCCGTGCTTCTCCACCCGCTGCACGACGGCGGCGTCGTACCCGATGCCGGTGTGGAAACAGAAGTACCGGCCGTTCACCTGCCCGAGTCCGATCCGGCGGAAGTCGGCGGCGTCGATGCCGCGAACGAGGTGCTCGACCGCCTCGACGGGGTCATTGGGCAAGCCGAGCGTCCGGGCGAACACGTTCGTCGAGCCACCGGGGAGAACGCCGAGTGCGGTGTCGGTCCCGGCGATGCCGGTGGCCACCTCGTTGAGTGTGCCGTCACCGCCGTATCCGATGACGACGTCGATCCCGCGGCGTGCTGCGTCGTGGGCGAAGCGAGTCGCATGCCCACGCCGGTTGGTCTCGACCACCTCGACCTGATGCCGATCGGGGCTCCGTCGGGTCCGGTCGGCGGGATCGCGTGCCCCTTCGGACAGGCGTCGCTGGACCACCACCGTGTTGCGCGCCGTCACCGACGACGCGAACGAGTTGACGATGAGCATGATCCGCAAGCCGGAAAGGGTAGTGCGCCACATTTGTGTCGGGTGTTTGCGCCGCGCCGGGTGTTTCAGCGCGGACATACCGCGCTCAAACACCCGACCGGACCGTGTGGGCAGGTGTCGACCGAAACACCCGACTCATGCGCGTGTGACATCCGGGGCTCGATTTGGGGCGTGTAGTAGACCCGGCGGTAACTTAGGGGGCCTTATGAACGTGATCGTCTGTGTGAAACAGATCCCTGACCCGGCGCTGCCGGGTGAGCTGGATCCCTCGACCAACACGCTGAAGCGCGACGGGAAGCTCATCCTCGATGAGTCCGACAGCTACGGCGTCGAAATGGCGTTGCAGCTCGTCAACACCGCCGGTGACGGCTCGGTGACGCTGGTGTCGATGGCCCCGAACGACGAGACGTCGGGTCTGCGCACCGCACTCGCCATGGGCGCCGAGAAGGCCGTCCTGGTCTCCGACCCCACGCTGTCGGGTGCCGATGCGCTCACCACCGCCAAGATCCTCGCCGGTGCCGTCGCCAAGGCCGGCGACTACGACCTGATCATCGCCGGCACCGAGTCGTCCGACGGCTACACCGGCACGGTTCCCGAGCAGATCGCCGAGGTCCTCGGGCTGCCGTCGGTCACGTTCGCGAAGACCATCGTGGTCGACGGCTCGACCGTCAAGGTCGAGCGCCAGACCGAGTCGGGTTACGACGAGGTCACCTGCCCGCTGCCCGCTGTGGTCTCCGTGACCGCAGGTGTCGTGGAGCCTCGCTACCCGAGCTTCAAGGGCATCATGGCCGCCAAGGCCAAGCCGGTCGACACGCTCACCGCCGCCGACCTCGGCATCGAATCCGTCAGCTGGGCCCAGTCCATCACCGACGTCACCGACGCTCCCGCCCGTCAAGCCGGCGAGATCATCGAAGACGACGGTGAGGCGTTCAACAAGATCGTCGCATTCCTCGACAACCTGAAGGTGATCTGACCATGTCTCTCTCCAACATCTGGGTCTTCTCCGAGACCACCCCGGAAGGCGCTGCCACCACCGGCACGCTCGAACTGCTCACGAAGGCCAGCTCGTTCGGCGGATCGGTGACGGCGTTCGTCGTCGGATCCGCCGGTGACGCCGCGGCTGCGTTCGCCGACCACGGGGCAGCGAAGATCTACGAGACCGGCGACCTCGCCGGCGCCCTTCCCGGTGCCGCTGTGGCGTCGGCGATGAAGGCCGTCATCGACGACGGCGACTCGCCCGATCTGATCATGTTCCCGCAGAACTACGAGGGCCGTGACGTCATGGCCCGCCTGTCGGTCAAGCTCGACCGCACCGTGCTCACGAACTCGACCGACGTGTCGGTCGATGGTGACTCGGTGAGCTGCACCACGCCGATCTTCGGTGGCGCCAAGCTCGTCACGGCGACCTTCACCGGCGAGGCGCCGTACCTGGCTGCCTTCCGCCCGAAGAGCTTCGAGCCCGCCGGCGGCGCCGGTGGAGCGGGCGAAGTGGTGTCCGCTCCGGTGCCGGACCTCGGCGCCACGGGTGGGGCCACGGTCACCGCCGTGCACGTCGAGGAGACCTCGGGTCCCAAGCTCGACGAGGCCGCAGTCGTCGTCGGCGGTGGCCGCGGGCTCGGCGAAGCCGAGAAGTTCGAGATGATCGAGCAGCTCGCCAAGCGCCTCAAGGGCGCGCCGGGTGCATCGCGTGCGATCGTCGACGCCGGATGGGTGCCGTACAGCTACCAGGTCGGCCAGACCGGCAAGGTCGTCAAGCCGACCGTGTACATCGCCGCCGGCATCTCGGGTGCCACGCAGCACATGGTGGGCATGAAGGGCTCCAAGAACATCATCGCGATCAACAAGGACAAGGAAGCACCGATCTTCGGTGTCGCCGACCTCGGCATCGTCGGTGACGTCCACAAGGTGCTCCCGCAGCTCCTGGAAGCCCTCGCCGCGCGAGGCTGATCCCACGGACAACCGAATGTGATGGCTGCGGCCGGACCCGTCTCACGGGTCCGGCCGTCGCCGTTTTCCACGAGTGCCCGCCGAACCCCGGACGTGAGGATCGCCCCGTTCTGGGGCGGTGTTTCGCTCACGTCGGCGGTGGTGGCGCGATCGGCGTGAGGATCGCCCCGCTCTGAACCGGGGTCTCGCTCACGTCGGTGGTGGTGGGGTCGGGTGGGGTGGGGCGCGGCCGGGTTAGGTTTGCGGCCGATGTCGGCGAGGGAGATGGACCAGCGTCGGTACCGGATCGCATTCGTGCTGATCGTCGCCGCATCCGGGCTGTTCCGACTGCTCTACGTGCTCCTGGTCAAGCGTGACGATCCACTGTGGACCGACGAGTTCTTCTACACGCGCCAGGCGATTGCGATCGCCGAGGGTCGAGGATTCGAGAATCCGATTCTGCCGGGGGTGAAGTCGGCGGGTCATGCGCCCATGACGGTGGTGGCGCTGGCGCCGGTCTCCTGGCTCGACGGTGCAGTCACGGCACAGCGGATGCTGATGGCGGTGTACGGAACGGCTGTGGTCGCAGCGATCGGCGGCGTGACCCGCATGCTCTTCGATCGTCGTACGTCGCTGGTCGCTCTCACTCTTGCGGGCGGCTACGCCGGGCTGTGGCTCAACGATGTGATGGTCATGTCGGAGACCTTTGCCGCCGCTGCCGTCGTTGCGATGCTCTGGTCGGCCTACCGCTATCGAGCCGACCCGTCGTGGTCTTCGGCGGCGATCGTCGGCGTCACGGTCGCCGCAGGCGGCTCTGCGCGTACCGAGCTCCTCGCCCTCGGTGGGACGATCGCGATCTTCGTCATGTGGCTCCACCGCCGCCCGCCCGCAACCGCCCACTCAGCAGATCTCGATCGGGGAGCCGACACTGCCCACGCAATCGACACGGTTCACGCAACCGACACTGCGCAGGCAACCGACACTGCGCAGGCAACCGACACTGATCACGTCGGCGACACCGCTGGCGCAACTGCCAGCGACGGCGCTGAGGAGGTTCGGCGTGCGGTCGGGTTCGGGCATCTCGCACTGGCCGGCGTGGTCGCGGTGACGTTGCTCGCACCGTGGGTGGCAAGGAATCTGGCTGCCTTCGAGGAGCCGACCTACATCTCCACTCAGGACGGCGGCACATTGCTCGGCGCCAATTGCCCCTCGGCGTACGACGGGCGTTTCGTCGGTTTCTGGGAACTGAGCTGTGTCGCAGCGATCCCGACTCTGGAGGGGGAGGACCAGAGCCAGACCGAGGCGCGCTATCGCGATGCCGCCTTCGAGTTCAGCGGCGAGAACGCTGACGAACTGCCCCGGGTGACCGTTTTCCGGGTGGCGCGCGGTTTCGGGTTGTACCGGCCCGACGACATGACCATCATCAACCAACTCGATGGCCGCAATCGGTGGGCGAGCTGGATCTCCACGGTGCAGTTCTGGGCGCTCGGTGTTCTCGCGATCGCAGGACTGCGCCGTTGGCCGACCGTCGATCGGTGGCTGCGGCCGAAATGGCCGGTCGTTGCGACGATGGTCTTCACGCTGTTGATGATGACGATCTCCTACGGCAACCCCCGATTCCGGGTGCCGATCGAGCCGGGCCTGGTGATCGCCGCATCGGTGGCGATCGTCGGCCTCGTCGACCGACGGCGGCGCCGGGACGAGCAGGCTGCACCGGATACGGTCGTGGCTGATGCCGGAGCCGGGTGAACGTTCCGCAGCTCCCGGTGTTGCTCTGACACCGATGGCGCAGAGCGTGTACCGGCGACGCCTCGCAGGTGTGCTCGCAGGGGCCGCGGTGTTCCGGGTCGGCTACGTGTTGGCGGTGAAGCGTGACGACCCGCTCCGTGGCGACGAGGGCTACTACCACGCGCAGGCAGTCGTGATCGCCAACGGCAAGTGGTTCGAGAACCCGTTTCCGCCGGGAGGTTTCGCGGCCGACCATGTTCCGCTCACTGCGCTGTGGTTGTCGCTCGTGTCGTGGGTCGACGACCGGTCGATCCTCGCGCAGCGTCTCCTGATGGCCTCGACGGGCGTGCTCGTGGTCGCGGCCGTCGCGCTGCTCGCCCGGTTCGTGCTCGGTCGCCGGGCGTCGCTGATCTCGGCGGCGATCGCCGGCGTGTACGGAGCCTTCTGGCTCAACGACGTCGTGCTGATGTCGGAGACCCTCGCCACGGGGGCGGTCGTCGCTGTGCTCGGCTGCGCCTACATGTACCGAGAGCATCGCTCGTGGCGCTGGGCGGCGGTGCTCGGTGCAGCGATCGGCATCGCAGGTCTGGCGCGGGCCGAACTGCTCGGCCTCGGTGCGCTCGTCGCAACCGGGATGACGCTCCTCGACCGGGGTGGTGACGACCGGCGACCGGAGGGATCGGCCCGGCCCCCTCCGACCGTGCGCGGCACCCACCTCGCTCTCGCCGGAATGGTCGGTCTTGCGGTGCTCGCCCCATGGGTGATCCGCAATCAGGTGCGGTTCGACGAGACCACGATCATGTCGACGCAGGACGGTCTGACGGTGTTGGGGGCGAATTGCCCGCCCGCGTACGGCGGCGACTTCGTCGGATTCTGGGCGATCGAATGCGCGTCGACGGTCGCAGTCGATGATGGCGCCGACCAGTCGGTCCGTTCGTCGGCGTACCGGGCGGCAGGGTTCGACTACGCCACGGCGCACGTGGGTGAGCTTCCCGCTGTGGCGCTGGCGAGGGTCGGGCGCGGCGTCCACCTCTACCGGCCCGACCAGATGACCCGGATCAACGAAGCCGAGGGTCGGGCCCGCTGGGCGAGTTGGATCGCCACCGTCCAGTTCTGGCTGCTCGCACCGCTCGCGGCGCTCGGCCTCGCACGGTGGACGAGCCCGATGCCGCGGTGGCCGTTGCTGGTCGCCTTTGGGTTCACCATCGCGCTGCTGGCAGCTGTGTACGGCATCCCCCGGTTCCGCGTCCCGCTCGACGTGGTGATCGTGCTCGCCGCCGCGGCCGCCGTCGACCGTTGGTGGTCGAGTCGATCGGCGGCGATCCGACCAGCCCAGTCCTGATCAGCCCAGTCCTGATCGGCCCAGTCCTGACCGAGTCAGTCCTGACCGAATCAGTCCTGATCGAGTGCGGTGATGGCCCAGGCGACGCCGTTGGCCGGATCCTCGACTGCAAGTTGGAGCGACCAGCCGACGTCGGGTTCGTACGCATTCCACCGGTACCAGCGGAGGTCGTGCGCGAGTTCGCCGAGTTCATCGGGATCGATCGGCCAGTCGTCGAGCAGGTCGCCCAGCGACGCCAGCAGCCACCATGCGCCGAATCGCCCGGCTGCGGCACCCGGCCGCCGACCGTGGGCGCCGCCGCTGGCTCCGGCCCATGCCATCCATGCGATTGCCTCGGCAGGCGTGAGATCACACACGCGAACCCGACGGAGGCCGAGCGAGCCGAGCGCAGCGCCGAGGTCGCCTTCCACGCACGTCGATTCGGCCCGCCCGTTCGACGACGTCGTCCAGGCATCGACGAGTTGGCGCAACGACAGTTCCACGTCGTCGTCGAGTTCCTCGGCACCGCTCGTCGTGGCGAGGTCGCGCCAGTCGTCGGGGAGGTCGGGGGCCGGGAACTCGGCGCCGTTCTCCGAGTACGTGGCCACGGCGTAATCGGGCTCCCATGCGGCGAGCACCGGTGGGATGTCGAGGACGGCGGAGAGGTCGACGGTGTCGATGGGTTCGCCACGGATCGCTCGTTCGTGAGCGACGAATGTCGCTCGCGGACCGTTGTCGAGGACGCCTTCGAGGTCGCCCCACGAATGGTGCTGTGCTGCGACCTCGGTCAGCGGGCCGATGGTGAAGCGACCGGACAGGCCGTCGCGTTCATCGAGCACGGCGGCGACGTGGTCGGCGTCGGCCAGCAGTGCCAGCCGGTACTCCGCCAATGTGGCGGCGGGCCACAGTTGGCGACCCGTCTGCACCGCCGCGCGCGATTCGTCCCGGACCCGCAGCAGGCCCGGCCAGTCGCGTGACGAGCAACGGTCGTCGATCATCCGCACCAGACCGTCCAGGTCGCCACGTGCGATCAGCGCATCGAGATCATCGTCGTTCACGCCCGCAGCATGTCATGGTCGGTCAACGATGCAGGTTCGAGACGCGACGTCGCACTTCTGGGTCTCCGAGAGCGCGAGTTCCGTGTTGTCAGAGACCCGGAAGCACGAACTCGGTCGAACCTCCGGTGCCGACGACAAGCGCTCGATTCAGCGCAGTTCGATGGAGATCCAGCCGTCGTACTCCAGGGAGTCGACGGGAGCCAGGGGAGCAAGTGCTTCGAGGACGTGGTCGTGGCGGTCGGCGAGGATGCCGCTGATCACCAGCGAGCCGCCCGATCGCAGGAGTCGTCGGAAGTCGTCGGCCATGTCGATCAGGACCGGAGCGAGGATGTTCGCCATGATCACGTCCCACGGTCCGTCGATGTCGGCGACGGGCGTGGTGTCGACGTCGATCCGGTCGATGACGTCGTTGAGCTCGGCGTTGCGCAGAGTGGACGTGACGGCGGCGTCGGCGATGTCGATCGCACGGATCGTCGGCACACCGAGCTGTGCCGCGAGCACGGCGAGGGCCCCCGTTCCGCATCCGACGTCGAGCAGGCGTTCGCACGTCTGCTCCCCGACCTCGAGCAGTCGGGCGAGCAGCGCCATCGAGGTACGCGTCGTGGGGTGATCCCCGAGGCCGAACGCGCTGCCCTGGTCGATCACCGTCACGAGATCCGCGTCGAGGAGGGTATGGAGTGGGTCAGACCCCTGCCACACCTCGAGGAGCGATGCAGGGACGCAGACCTTGCCGGGCGCGTACCAGGTGGGGGAGAGGAACTCGGGCGACACCTGGACGATGGAGGCGTCGAGGTCTCGGACCTCCACCGACCATGCCGGGTCGAGAACGGACAGCGCGCGGGCGATGGCGTCGTCGTCGTTGCCGACCGATGTCGACACCTCGACCCGTCCGTCGACGACCTTGACCTCGCTCACCGCGCGGACACCAAGTTGCCACAGCCGGTCGGTCACGACGTCCGCGAGCGACGCGTCGACCGTCACCACCACCGTCCGCTCCATCTCACCCACGAGTCGGTCGTTCCGGTCCTGAACCAGACGGACCGGCTCGGTCGCTCAGACCAGTGGCCACGGGTAGCGCCGTCCGGTCGGGTCGGTGGGGAATCTCCGCTCCTTCACCATCCACGCCGCACGGCCTTGGATCGCTTCGACCTCCTCGTCGCCGAGCAGTGCAGCGACGTTCAGCGGAACGGCATCGATCAACCGGCTCGCCCCGTCGATCACGTGGTCGGGCAGTTCCTCGTCGCCGAACTCCCAGATCACCGTGCGCAACTTGTATTCGGGGGCGAAGCACAGGCCGTGGTCGATGCCCCACACGGTCGCCGGAGCCTCGGGGGTCTCGGGAACGAGCAGGCAGTGGCCGCTCTTGCGGTCGGTGTTGTTGGCGAAGATGTCGAGTGCGGCGATGTCGCGCAGCCGGTCGTGCAACTCGGGCATCGATTCGTAGATCGTGAAGAAGTGTTCGCTGTGGTCGGCCACGGCGAACCACTGGAACGAGCCCTCTCCGACCGGCCCGTCACGCAACACCGTGGGCGGAACGACGCAAAGACCGAGGAACTCGCTCAGCAGGTACGTGGCGACCTCACGGCGGTGCAACCCGGGCTCGAAATCCCACAGCGGCCGCTCACCGCGCATCGGCTTGTAGATCGCCGGGTGCGACTTTCCGTCGTGGTGCACGTGGACGAGGAAGGTCGCGTTCGAACTGTACGGCATCCGCCCTTCGACCTCGATCTCGCCACGCAGCAGATGCTGGATCGGATCGTCGACAAGATCGACATGCAACTTGACGCCCTGCGGTTCCTCGTGGATGACGTCGCCCGACTCGTCGTCATCGTCGAACTCGTCATCGTCATCGTCGAAGTCGTCGTCGAACTCGTTGCCGTCGAACTCGTTGCCGTCGATGTCGTCGACATCGTTCTCGGGCGTCGCACCGCTCACGAGGGTCAGTTCATCCTCGGGCAGGCGTGGCCGTCGGGATCCATCGGCGACGAGCACCACTGGCACTCGGGTCGGCCCGACTCGATGATCTGGCCAGCGTGTTTTGCGAACGCCGCCGCCTGCCCGCGGGTGATGTAGATCCGGATGTGGCCACGATTCTCGTCGTCGACCATCTCTCCGTCCTCGTCGACCTCGCCCATCTCCTCGAACTGCAACAGGACCCGGTCGTTCGACCGGTCGTACCCGAGCCCGATCGGCCCCAGGACGAACAACGGGTCGATGGGTTCGGACAGTTCCATCGCCCCTTGGATCGGACGGTCCTCAGCCGGGGGCAGATCGGCCAGCACCTTGTCGAGGTACTGCGAGATCGCCGCGGCCTGCTGCTTCTCGCACTTCACCGCCAGCCGGGTGCCCTCGGCGCGGATCTGCAGGAAGAAGGTGCGCGCTCCCGGGCGCCCCTGGGTGCCGACGGTGAACTTGTCGACATCGTCGAATTCGTGGAAGACGCTCATCGCAACCGCCTGATCATGCCGGTTTCAGTTCGGTGAGAGGCCGTCCCGTCGAGTTGACGGCGAGCACGATCGGACCGCCCGCATGCCAGGCGATCGCGCTCACCGACGCAGGGCTGATCACGATGCGTTGGAAGAGGTCGATGTGCGTGCCGAGTGCGTGAGCGACCGCGGCCTTGATCGTGTCGGCGTGGGACACGCACACGATGGTGCCACCGGGGTGCTGGAGGCGGAGTCGGTCGAGGGTGGACACCATCCTCGTCTGCATCTCGGTGAAGCTCTCACCGTTCGGGAACCGGAAGGTGGACGGGGCGCGCTGCACGGTCTGCCACTCGGGCAGCTTGTTCAGTGCCTTCAGTTCCTTGCCGGTCCAGTCACCGAAGTCGCACTCGAACAGACCGCGATCGACCTTGGTCTTGAGCCCGAGCGCCTTGGAGATCGGTGCCGCCGTCTCCTTCGCCCGTTCGAGAGGTGACGAGTACACAGCGTCCACCTTGCTCAGCTCGGCGATGCGGTCGGCGGCGATCTGTGCCTGGCGGTGACCCTCATCGGCGAGGTGCAGCCCCTTCGCGCGACCCGGCAAGACCTTTCCCGTCGTGGGCGTCTGGCCGTGACGCACGAGCAGGATCGTCGTCGCAGCGGGAGCGGCTGCTTTCGAGCGTGCGGCGGACTTCTTGGGGGCGGGGGTCGGCTTGGTCATGTCCGACAACGAATCTACTGTCGGTCCCGTGGAGTCGCTCGTCGTGCCCGGATCCGGGCTGCATCGTGAGATCGTGAACTGTCGGGCCTGCCCACGCCTCGTCGAATGGCGTGAACGCGTCGCGGTCGAGAAACGGGCGGCGTATCGCGACGAGGAGTACTGGGGACGTCCGATCACCGGGTTCGGTGACCCGGAGGCACGGATCGTCGTGCTCGGGCTGGCCCCCGCAGCGCACGGAGCGAATCGCACGGGACGGATGTTCACCGGCGACCGTAGCGGTGACTGGCTGTTCCGGGCGATGTACCGAGCGGGTCTGGCGAACCAGCCCTCGTCGATCCATGCGAACGACGGTCTCGAACTGTGCGACGCCTGGGTGACGTCGGCCGTCAAGTGCGCGCCGCCCGACAACAAACCGACTCCGGTCGAGCGCGACACCTGCGGTTCGTTCCTGCAGCGCGAACTGGATGCCTTGGAGCGGGCGCGCGTGATCCTGTGCCTCGGGACATTCGGCTTCGACGCGGCGCTGCGACACTTCGAGGTGCGCCCGAAGCCGAAATTCGGGCACGGGGTCGAGGTCGAAATCGAGATCGACGGCAGTACCCATCTGACCCTGCTCGGCTGCTATCACGTGAGCCAGCAGAACACCTTCACGGGTCGGCTCACCGAGGAGATGCTCGATGCGGTCTTCTCCCGAGCGGTGGAGTTGTCGGGCATCGTTCGAGCGCCCTGGCCACAGGCGTCTGGGTCCGACGGCATCGGTGGATCCCGGCAGTAGCCTCTCGACCCTGTGATGACCGATGATTCCATGATCTCCGCACCCGATTCCCGGTCCCGTCAGCGGTCGGCCCGGCGCGTCGGCGCCGTTGCACTGTTGGCCGTGCTCACGCTCGGTGCGTGCACGTCGGACCCGGGCCCGCGTCGTGTGGCGCAGGACATCATCAAGGCCGAGGCCCTCGAGAATCCGGAGTTGAACGAGGAGTGCATGCTCGAGGCACTCAAGGAGTTCAGCGACGACCAGCTCGAAGAAGTCGCCGCCGACCTCGACAGCAGCAATGCCGACACTCAGGCGTCGGGCGAATCCGAACTCGCCAATTTCCAGGCTGCCCTCGACGCCTGCAACACCTGAGAGACCGTTCGGCCCGGACTTTCGGCGGTTCCTCCGCCGACTCGCCCTCGTTCCTCGGGACGACGTCGGCTCCGGAACCCCCGAAACTCCGACCTCACTCGCGGCTACTCGTCGGACGGCTTCGCCGGCTCTTTTCCTTCTGGCTTCGCTGACTCGCCTTCGGCTGGCGGCTTCGCTTCGGCGGCGACCTTCTTCTTGGGCGGCGGCACGCCGACGGCGGGCGACATGTCGGCCGACTCGGGCCAGCGGCGGCGACTGACGATCGAGAGCAGGCGGAGCAGGCGCATCGCCGTCTCGTCGGTCTGGGCGGGCTTGGCCTCGATCACGCCGTCGGCGATCATCCTCTCGATGATCTCCTCACCGAGTTCGGTGCGCGCGATCGTGAGGGTCCAGTCGTTGTCCTCGCCGATGCCGCCGGTGGCGATGTCGGAGTGCTCGGCGGCGAAGTCGGGGCAGGTGGTGCATCCCTGACGGGTCCACTGGTGGCATTCCTTCAGGTTGATCTCGTGGTACGACCCGTCGTTCATCCAGATCTGGAAGACGCCCTTGATGTTCATCTTCTTCATGTCCTGCTTCTTCAGGCCGTACTTGGCCTCGAACAGTTCCTCGAAGATCGAGTCGTCGAACGTCTTCGAGCAGAGCAGACCGATGTTGACGATGAACGGCTTGGACACCTTGCCGGCCTTGCGGTCCCACATGACGGGCGGCGACGAGGTCTGGCAGCCCATGCCGACGAGGGCGAGGCGTTCGAAGCCACGCTCGCGGGCTTCGGGGAGCGCGAGCGGGTTGGCACAGTACGTGTAGCGGGACCCGGCGGTGGCGAGGATCTCCTCCTTGGTCTCCACGACGACGGGCTTGGCCTTCCACTTGTCGTCGTCCTCCACGCCCGACACCAGAGCGGCGTCGATGTAGTCGTTCTCGCGCAACCAGATCAGCAGCGCCGACACGAGGCCGCCGTCCTGACCGTTCTCGTGGACCGTCTTGTCGGTCGCTCGGGTGAGGTAGAGCTGGCGCCAGATCCCGGCCATCTCGTCGGGCTCGCGGACGCGGCCGAAGAGGTGCATGTCGGCGGCCGGCTCCCACGCCCGGAAGCGCGGGCACGCCCGGGTGCACGTGGTGCAGCCCTTCTCCCCGTGGATGCAGTTGTCGAGGCCGAGTTCCTCTTCGATGTGGAACGGGATGTACTTGCCCTCTTCGTGCTCGTAACCGATCACGTCGTGCGGACACGTGACCACGCACCCGGCGCAGCCGGTGC
This sequence comes from Acidimicrobiales bacterium, assembly GCA_038259945.1. Lineage (GTDB taxonomy): Bacteria > Actinomycetota > Acidimicrobiia > Acidimicrobiales > Ilumatobacteraceae > Ilumatobacter_A. The sequence continues at coordinate 878 of JBBSOH010000096.1, read as the reverse complement.
AGAGGTCGTTGGTGATGACCTCTGCGTACAACTCCTTCCACTGCGCCGTCCAGCGCCCATCCTTGTCGGCGGCGAGATTCTCCGGGAGCGGGGCGTCGGCCTCGATGGTCGTCATGGATGTCGACTGTATTCGCCCACGCCCGCAGGGTCGCATTGCAGACGCCTCGATTGGGCCCGATGCGCACGACAACCGCCTGCACCAGCCACCTCGCCTCGGGCGTCGCCTGTCTGGCACGATCGGGCGATGAACGAACCGATCGACCTCGACGCCGCCCTCGACGAGCAGCATGCGGCCGTGCTGTCGATGCTTCCGCCGGATCTGATGGATCTGAGTGACATCGCTGCCGGCCGCTCCCGGCTCGACGGTCTATTGGCGATGATGCCGGCTCCGCCGCTTCCCGCCGACGTGGTCCTCACCGAAGCGTTCGCACCGTCGCTCGACGGTGCTCCCGACGTGCGGGTCAAGGTGTACACGCCCACCTCACCGGCTCCCGGGGCGGGCGCCCTGCTGTGGATCCACGGCGGTGGGATGGTGCTGCTGAGCGCGGACGGCGACGACTTCCTGTGTGCCACCCGGGCATCTCTGCACCGCTGCGTCATCGTGTCCGTCGACTATCGGCTGTCGCCCGAGACGCCGGCGCCCGGGCCCGTCGACGACTGCTTCGCGGCACTGTCGTGGCTCGCCGCCAACGCCGGCGAACTGGGCGTCGACGCCGACCGGATCGTGATCGGCGGAGCGAGCGCCGGAGCGGGTCTGGCTGCGGGAACAGCGCTTCGCGCACGGGACTCGAGCGGACCCTCCATCGCCGCGCAGTTGCTCGTGTACCCGATGCTCGACTATCGCAACGAGACGCCGAGCAGCCACGCGATCACCGATC
>JBBSOH010000095.1:0-13254 GCA_038259945.1 Acidimicrobiales bacterium | reverse complement strand
GACCACCTCGTCGGCATCGTGGGTGACCTGGTCGACGTCTTCGTAGGTGACCTCGACCCCCAGTTCGATCGCACGTCGGCGGAGTGCGTCGCCGATCATCGGACGCTCTTCGAGCGACCCGCAGTCGCTGCCGGATCGAGCATCTCGACGACGGCGTTCAGCGGCCAGGCGACCCAGTCGGGTCGATTCGCCAATTCGTAGCGCACTTCGTACAGGCTCTTGGTGACCATGTACACCTCGAGCAGCAGACGCATCTCGTCGACATTCTCGGGGACGAGTCCCGATCCGCGTACGGCGTCGGCATACGTGGCGACGAGGCGGCGCTGCATCTCGCTGGTCCACGCGGCGCGCCATGTCTCGACCGCCGAGCGTCCGGCGTCGCTGACACGCCCCCGTTGCATCGCAGTGTCCACGGCCACGCGGCCTGCGTAGTCGAGTGAGCGCAGCAGTCCGGCGACGTCGCCGAGCGGCGATCGCTTGATTGTGCGCTGCCCCATCGGCTGACCCGGTTCGCCTTCGAAGTCGATGAACACGATGTCGTTGCCCGTCCAGAGGATCTGGCCGAGGTGGAGATCGCCGTGGATCCGGATCCGTTTCGCCAGCATCTTGGCCGTGGTGAGCGGATCGAACCGCGAGATCAGTTCGTCGCCGCGCTCGATCACGATGTCGGCCAACGCGGCGGCCTCGGGTGAGAGGTCGTTCGATCGACGGTGGCGCTTCAGCTCCCGCTGGGTCGCACGGACCGAGTTGCGCACGGTCTGCAGGATCGATCGCTGCCACTGCAGGTTGAACGACTCGGGACGCAACTCCTCGGCGGTGCTCTCGGCGAGAGAGCTGTGCAGTTCGGCGGTGCGGCGACCGAGGAGATCGGCCAGTGCTCCTGCGACTGCGTCGACGGGAGGAGCGGGCGTCCCCGCGCCGTGGTCGCGGAACAGGACGTCGTTGTCGATCGCCAGCGACAGATCGTCCAGTACACGGACCCACAGGTCACTCTCGTGATCGACGGCGTCGTGGACGACCATCACCATCGCCGGAGCGGGCTGCTTCGCGAGGGCGAGGTCGAGCGTGGCGGCCACGCCGGGCATCTGCGTGAAGTCGGTTCGGCCGAGGTGGCGGGGGAGTGTGACGTCGGGGTTCTCGCCGATGTCGACGCGTCGGATCAGCTTGGCGATCAACTCCGCTCCGTCGTCGAGGGACACGATGGCAGAGGAGTTCGACTGCTCGACGCCCAGGATCGTCACGTTGCGCCAGTCGTCGGCCACACCCGACAATCCGTCGCGTTCGGGAGCGCCCGCGAGGCGGTTGCGGCCCTGCTCGAAGTACTCGCCGTCGACTGCGGCCGCCACCAGCCGAGCGGCTCCACGAGCGTCGGTCATCGCATCGATGAGCAATGCGCCGTCGTCGAGTCGGGCGATCACCGTGGAGGCATGGAGGTTCTCGACGGTGGTGGCCGTGTCGCCGGTGACCCGCAGCATCGGGATCGCATAGCGGTGGTCGTCGCCCTCGGTGAAGGACACGACGGCGGTCGCGAACAGCACGTCGTGATCCATCGGAACCACGGTCTCGATCGTCAGGTCCCTGACCGTCCGATCCTTCCCGGCGTACCACCTGCGTTCGGGCAGCCACGTCGACAGAGCGCGGGTCAGGGCGGCCTTGCGACGGCCCACCTCGTCCAAGCTCCCCGGGAGGTGGGGCACGGTTTCGCGGCCCGTCTCCTCACGTACGTGTTCGAGCGAGAACCAGAAGAAGCCGTACGGGGCAAGGGTCAGGTAGTAGGGGAGCTCACCGATCGGGGCGAAACGGTTCTGGCCGAACACCTCGACGGGTGTGGCGCCCATGTGGCCGGGGAGGTCGAGTTCGACGTGCTGCGCGAGGCGCGAGAGGTTCGCGACGCACAGCATCGACGCATTGCTCGATTCGCTCGGCCCTGATCCAACCGGCATGGTGCGGGTGAAGGCGAGGACGTGCGGGTTGTCGGGGTCGAGGAACTCGATCGCGCCGCGGCCCAGCACCGGGTGTCGGTTGCGGAGTGCGATCAGCTGGCGCATCCACGACAGCAGCGACGCCGGGTTCTCCGACTGCGTCTCCACGTTGACGCTCTCGTAGTGGTACTCCTGCTCCGTGATCAGCGGCAGGTACAGCCGGTGCGGGTTGGAGTCGGAGAAGCCGGCGTTGCGGTCGGCGGTCCACTGCATCGGCGTACGCACGCCATCGCGGTCACCCAGGTAGACGTTGTCGCCCATCCCGATCTCGTCGCCGTAGTAGACGACGGGTGTGCCGGGCAGCGAGAACAGCAGCGCATTGAGCAACTCGATCTTGCGACGGTCGTTGCCGAGCAGTGGGGCAAGGCGACGGCGGATACCGAGGTTGATCCGCATCTCGTCGTCACGGGCATAGGCCCGCAACATCAGGTCGCGCTCCTCCTCGGTGACCATCTCGAGGGTGAGTTCGTCGTGGTTGCGCAGGAACGTCGCCCACTGGCAGCCGGGAGGCGGCTCGGGGGTCTGCTCCATGATGTCGATGATCGGCGTGCGGTTCTCCATCTGCACCGACATGAACAGTCGAGGCATGACGGGGAAGTGGAAGTTCATGTGGCACTCGTCGCCGTCGCCGAAGTAGGCAGCGGATTCTTCGGGCCACTGGTTGGCTTCGGCGAGGAGCATCCGTCCGTCGTACTTCGCGTCCATGTGAGCGCGCATCCGCTTCAAGGCGGCGTGGGTCTCGGGCAGGTTCTCACACGTGGTGCCCTCGCGTTCGTACAGGTACGGCACGGCGTCGAGGCGCAGCCCGTCGACGCCCATGTCGAGCCAGAAGTCCAGCACGCCCAGCACCGCCTCCTCGACAGCCGGGTTGTCGAAGTTGAGGTCGGGCTGGTGGGAGTAGAACCGGTGCCAGAAGTACTGCCCGGCGACCGGGTCCCAGGTCCAGTTCGACGTCTCGAAGTCCTGGAAGATGATCCGCGCATCGGAGTAGTCCTCCGGATTGTCGGTCCACACGTAGAAGTCGCGCTCCGGCGACCCCTTCGGGGCGCGCCGTGCCCGCTCGAACCACGGATGCTGGTCGCTGGTGTGGTTGATCACCAGTTCGGTGATGACACGGATGCCCCGTTCGTGAGCGGCGTCGAGCAGTTTCTGGAAGTCCTTGGTGGACCCGTACTCGGGGTTCACGGTCATGTAGTCGGCGATGTCGTACCCGTTGTCGCGTTGCGGCGATGGGTAGAACGGCAGCATCCAGATCGCCGTGATCCCGAGGTCGGCCAGGTAGTCCAACCGGTTGCGCAGCCCGTTCAGATCGCCGACGCCGTCTCCGTTGGAGTCACTGAACGCCCGGAGGTGCAACTCGTAGATCACGGCGTCCTTGAACCAGTCGTCGCCGTGGGTCGTGCTGGAGGGGGCGGGTTCGGTCGTGGTCATCGGAGGGTCCTTCCGGAGTCGTCGTTCGTTGCGCCAGAGTCGGCGTCGGTCGCGTCGGCCGAGCCTTCGCCGTGGACGGTGAAGATGTGTGCCATCGCCCCGTACGGCGAGAGCTCGACGTAGTTGCGGCTGCCGTGCCAGTGGTGTGTCGTGCCGCCGAGTCGGTCGACGACGTCGTAGCTCGTCTCGTACTCCAGGCCGATCGCTGCCAGGTCGACGTCCACGAAGCCCCGGTGCTCGGCGTGCGGGTCGACGTTGACCACGACCAGGACGGGGTCACCGACGCCTGCGGGGTCGGTCTTGGTGAAGCACAGCAACGATTCGTCGTCGCACGGGTGGAACGCGATCGATGCGAGGTCACACAGCGCGGGGTGCTGACGCCGGATCTCGTTCAGGCGTGCGATCAGAGGAGCGAGCGAGTCCGCTCGATCGAGGTTCCAGTGGCGCACCTCGTACTTCTCCGAATCGAGGTAGTCCTCGACCCCGGCACGCGGTTCGGTCTCGAGCAGTTCGAAGAGGGGTCCGTATACGCCCCAGCTGGGTGACAGCGTGGCGGCGAGGATGGCCCGACTGACGAACCCGGCCCGGCCTCCGTGCTGGAGTTGCTCGGTGAGGATGTCGTGGGTGTTCGGCCAGGCGTTCGGACGCAGGAAGTCGATGGTCTCGGTCGAGAGCTCCTCGAAGTACTCCTGGAGTTCATGCGCGGTGTGGCGCCACGCGAAGTACGTGTACGACTGGTTGAACCCGAGCTTCGCGAGTCGCTGCATGATCCGTGGTCGGGTGAAGGCCTCGGAGAGGAAGATCACCTCGGGGTGGTTGCTGCGGATCTCACCGATCGCCCACTCCCAGAACGCGAACGCCTTCGTGTGCGGATTGTCGACGCGGAAGATCGTGACCCCGCGTGCGATCCAGAACCGGAACACGTCAGCGAGTTCGGTCCAGAGCGCCTGCCAGTCGTCGGTCTCGAAGTCGAGCGGGTAGATGTCCTCGTACTTCTTCGGTGGGTTCTCGGCGTACTGGATCGAGCCGTCGGGTCGATGGACGAACCAGTCGGGGTGCTCGCTCACCCACGGATGGTCCGGTGCGCAGTTGAAGGCGATGTCGAGCGCCAACTGCATGTTGCGGTCGCGGCATGCAGTGGCGAGTTCGGTGACGTCGTCGATCGTGCCGAGTTCGGGGGCGACGGCGAAGTGGCCGCCGTCGGGCGAGCCGATCGCGTACGGGCTCCCGACGTCGCCGTCCTCGGCGATCGTGGAGTTGTCCCGGCCCTTGCGGTTGGTGGTGCCGATCGGATGCACCGGCGGGATGTACACCACGTCGAAGCCCATCTCGGCGATGTGGTCGAGTCGTTCGATCGCCGTGCGCAGCGTCCCCGGTGCGTCGGGCGCATCGTCACCATTGCTCGCCGTGGATCGTGGGAAGAAGGAGTACCACGACCCGATCGCACCGAGAAGCGGGTCGACGTCGATCGGGAGCGGAGCTCCCGAGTCCGCTGCGTCGCGGGGTTCGCAACGGTGGAACACGTGGGTCCAGCCGTCGTCGGTGATCGAGTCGGTGTTCCCTGATTCGAGCGCCGCCCCGAGCGTCGCCAACCTGGCCAGATCGCCGTCGGTGGTGGTGTGGTGTGGTGCGGTGCGCATGGCACCGACGAGAGCAGCGCCGATCGCCGCTTCGACCTCGACGTCCAGACCCGCAGCGACCTTCGCCGCCGTTCCGAGACGCCACGTCTCGGCGTGCGAGACCCAGCCGGTCACCTCGTAGCTCCAACGACCAAGCGTGTCGGGGGTGAACCAGGCCTCGAAGCGATCGTTGCCGAGAGGCGCCATCGGGATCGTACGAACGGCGTCCGATGATGCCGACCCGACGGCTGCTTCGGCGAAGACCACATCGTGACCGTCGGTGAACACGTCGGCCACGATCCGGGTGGGCCGGCCGAGGCTGGCCTTGCCGGCGAACACTCCGCCGTCGACCACCGGCGACACCGGCTCCACGATGGTACGGGACGGCCGGAGGGCCGGGAGCCGACTGGCGGCGGTGGCTTCGGCATCGCGGGACGTGGACGGCGTGGTCGGTGGCGGCAGCTTCATCGAATGGTCTCCTCGTGGGTCGGCGTGTCGAGCGCAACGTCGGTCTGGGTGGTGTCGGTCTGGGTGGTGTCGGTCTGGGCGACGGGGTGGATGGTGGCGGGCTCGGCGTCGGTGGTCTCGGCGAGTGCCGGGCTGTGTGTTGCGGGCACCTTGGACCGGCGCGACGGTGCACGAGTGGAGCGCAGTACGCGCAGCGAGTGAGGAAGCAGGTCCACCACGTCGCCGGGTCTGGCAGCGACGTTGCGCCGGACCCCGACCCGGGGGTCGGCGGAGTCGAGGTCGACGGTCCACCGTCGGCCCCACTGCGGGCCCGGGATGGTCCACGCCAGAGCGTCGTGTCCGGCGTTGAACAGGAGGAGGAACGAATCGTCGATCACGCGCTCGCCGTAGTTGTCGGTCGTGGGGATCGTCGTGCCGTTGACGAACACGCCGACGGCGCGTGCATATCCCGTGTCCCAGTCGTCGTCGGTCATCTCCTCGCCGTCGGGTCGCAGCCACGCGAGGTCCTCGATGCCGCGGATGCGGCGACCCTGGAACCACCTCCGGCGTCGGAACACCGGGTGGGCGGCACGGAATGCGATGACGCGTCGGCACCAGTCGACGAAGTCGTCGTCGACGTCGTGCCACGGATACCACGACAGTTCGTTGTCCTGGCAGTAGACGTTGTTATTCCCGCCGTGGGTCTGGCCGAGTTCGTCGCCGCCGACGATCATCGGGACGCCCTGGCTGAGCATCAGCGTCATCATCAGGTTGCGGCGTTGGCGCTCGCGCAGCGCCCGGATCGCCGGGTCGTCGGTCGGGCCCTCCACGCCGTGGTTCCACGACCGGTTGTGCGACTCGCCGTCGTTGCCGTCCTCGCCGTTCGCGTCGTTGTGCTTCTCGTTGTACGACACGAGGTCGGTCAGGGTGAACCCGTCGTGTGCGGTGACGAAGTTGATCGACGCGGTCGGGCGTCGGGTGTCGGCTTCGTACAGATCGGAGCTTCCGGTGAAGCGCGATCCGAACTCGGCCAACGTCGACGGTTCGCCACGCCAGAAGTCGCGGATCGTGTCGCGGTACTGGCCGTTCCACTCCGACCACTGAGGCGGGAAGTTGCCGACCTGGTAGCCGCCCTCGCCGATGTCCCACGGCTCGGCGATCAGCTTGACCTGGGAGATCACGGGGTCCTGCTGGACGAGGTCGAAGAAGGCCGACAGGCGATCCACGTCGTGGAGTTCTCGTGCGAGCGTGGAGGCGAGGTCGAAGCGGAATCCGTCGACGTGCATCTCGAGCACCCAGTACCGCAGGCTGTCCATGATCAGTTGCAGCACGTGCGGGTGGCGCATGTTCAAGCTGTTGCCGGTGCCGGTGAAGTCGAGGTAGTAGCGGGGGTCGTCCTCCATCAACCGGTAGTACGCCTGATTGTCGATTCCGCGCATCGACAGTGTCGGCCCGAAGTGGTTGCCCTCGGCGGTGTGGTTGTAGACGACGTCGAGGATCACTTCGATGCCGGCGGCGTGGAGCGACTTGACCATCGTCTTGAATTCCTGGATCTGGCCGAGTGCCACCGATGAGGTGTACTCGTTGTGCGGCGCGAGGAACGCGATCGAGTTGTAGCCCCAGTAGTTCCGCAGACCCTTCTCCATCAGGTGGTGGTCCTGTACGAACTGGTGGACCGGCATCAGTTCGATCGCGGTGATGCCGAGATGATGGAGATGCTCCACCACCGCAGGGTGGGCGATGCCGGCATAGGTGCCCCGAAGTGCTTCGGGCACGCTCGGGTGCGTCATCGTCATGCCGCGGACGTGCGCCTCGTAGATGACAGTCTCGTGCAGCGGGATGTCGGGCGGCCGGTCGTTGCCCCAGTCGAAGAAGGTGTCGCCGACCACTGCCTTCCACACGTGCGGCGCACTGTCCGCCGTGTTCATCTCGAGCGGGTTCTCGAAGTCGTAGCCGAAGCACGCGGGGTCCCAGTCGATCTGTCCGTCGATGGCCTTGGCGTACGGATCGAGGAGCAGCTTCGACGGGTTGCACCACTGGCCCCGCTCCGGTTCCCACGGCCCGTGAACCCGGTATCCGTAGCGCTGGCCGGGCCGTACATCGGGCAGATACGTGTGCCAGATGTGCCCGTCGACCTCGGTCAACTCGATGCGTTCGTCGTCGTTCTCGTCTGGCCCGTCGCCGTGCAGACACAGTTCCACCCCGTCGGCGGCGCTCGTGAAGAGCGAGAAGTTCGTGCCCGATCCGTCGTAGCGGGCACCGAGTGGGAACGGACGGCCGACCCAGGTGCGGCGGGCAGGGTCGTGTGCGGGGTTCACGCGCACAGTGTGTCCATCGGTGGTGTTCTCAATCGTCCCATCTTCGGACGGCACGGCCCCCGCCGTCAACGATGGTGTCGTGAATCACGTCGACGAACGACTCCCACGTTCGATCCGGACGCGTGTCAGGTCGAGAATCGGGCGACCGCATCGAGGACGAGCGCGAACGCCGCGTCGGCGTCGACGGCGGTGAGCACCCGACAGTTCGGGTCTGATCGTTCGAGCAGGCGGCGCTCGTCGATCACGGTCATGCCCGCCGTGTGCTCGCCGCGGGTCTCGACCACGACGTGGCGTTCGACGTGATCGAAGAGCTCGCCGTGGGTGACGGCCAGGACCGCGAGCGGATCGTGGAGCGCGGCACCGTCGAGCGCACCGTCGTCGTGCCGGCTCAGGTAGGTGTCGGTGAAGAAGTCGAACAGGTCGGCGAGTGTGGCGGCGAGATGCCCGGGTAGAGCGCGCGTCGCGTCGATGCGCGACGGCGTGACCTGGAACCGGTGGGTGACGTCGAGGCCGGCCATGATCAGCGGACCGGCCGCCGAGCCGGGAGTGGACGGGTCGTAGGCGTCGAACACGATCGCCGCCGCCTCGGGGTCGGCCCAGATGTTGAACTCCGCCACGGCCGACCGGTTCCCGAAGCTCCCGCCGCCCATCAGCGACACGCCGGCCACGCGTCCCGGCAGATCCGGTGCGAGCCGGAACGCGGTGCCGATGTTGGTCAGCGGCCCGATCGGCACCAGCCACACGCCCTCCGACGATCGGCAGGTGTCGATGATGAACTCCACACCGTCGGCCCCGTCGAGTGGGGTGGTGGGGTCGGGGAGGTCGGCGCCGTCGAGGCCGGACTCTCCGTGAACGAATCCGGCGTGCCTCGGCGGCGCCACGAGCGGGCGCTCGCACCCGGCGTGGACGGGAGCGTCGAGTCCGATGAGATCGCGCATCACCAGAGCGTTGTGAGTGGTCCGGTCGAGCGGGGCGTTGCCCGCAACCGTGACGATGCCGACCACGTCGGCGAAGGCGGCTGCGACGATGATCGCCACAGCGTCGTCGTGTCCGGGGTCGCAGTCGAGGAGCAGGCGGGCGCGGTCGGTGGGCATGCCCGTGAGCTTGGCAGCCCGTCGTGCACACTGGGCGAATGCAACGACGAGAGGATCCGCGACGCCTCGTCGCGATGTTCGCCACCATTGCGATCGTCCTGCTTGCAGCGTGCTCGTCGAGTGATGGAGTCGACGGCGCAGGCGAACCCGAGGCTCCAGGGACCGGAGCGCTGGCCGGCGGCGATGTGTTCACCGAGGCCGATGGCAGCATCGGTGGCGACGGCTCGGGCGGCGGTGTCCAGGCCGGAGGTGACGACGAGGTCGGCTCCGCTGTCGAGACGGTCGTCGAGTCGCTTCCCGCTGTTGCCGAGACCGGCGTTCCGGGTATCGAGAGCGACGACGGGTTCTGCCGTGGGTGGAGCACCTACGCAGGATCGGTGCAGGCGATCTCGCTCGCGTGGGCGCTGCAGGCGCCTGACGACGCTGCCCGTCTCGAAGTGGCGGCAACGGCTGCACTCCGAGGGGCCGTGACGCAGATGTCGGACGAGTTGCCCGACGAGATCGAATCGAACCGTCAGGCACTGACCGTCGACGTGCCGGGGCCCTTCCTCTCCCGCGCCGACCGCGCCAGGGAACTGCTCGCCGAAGCGGGCCTCGACGACGGCCAGATCGATGTGCTCGGTGTGGCGTGGGTGGCGGCGATCACCGAGCAGGGGCTCGACACCGACAGCCTCACGGTCGACGTTCCCGCCGACTCCATCGAGGCGCTCGACACGGCATCGCAGGCGTTCATCGCCGAACTCCCGTCGGTCCTCGAGGATCCGACCCTGGACACGACCGAGTTCGACATCGGCCCGTCGCTCGAGTACATCACCGCCAACTGCCCCGACCAGGGCACGCTCGCCGGCAACGACGAGGTCGACTCCGGCGGCGCCTGATCCCAGACAGCGATGGACAGGCGAGTGTCTGCAGACGAGAAGCCTCAGACGAGCAGAGCGCCCTCGTCGTCGAGGTGGACGGTCACCCCGACCCATTCGCCGTCGCACATCGCCGACGCGATCGCCGGGTCGCTCGACGTCCCCCACGCTCGCCGGCCGTCCTCGACCAGACACGCGGCCAGCGCCGTCTCGGGCTCTCCCTCGCGGGAGAACATCACCGAGTAGGCCTCGATGTCGACCGGGCCGGCGGCGTCGGCTCCGACGGCCAACTCGCGTTTGGGGAGAGCGTCGATCTCGTCCTGCGGGTAGTCGTAGCGGAAGCCCTCGGCCGGGGGAGTGGCCGAATAGACACCGAACGCGTGCTTGGTGGCGTACCCGCCGTTCGCCCACACGAGGCCGCGTGCGTCGGGCTGCTCGCGTAGTTCGCCGACCATCGTGGCGATCGCGTGCATCGGGTAGTTGTTCCACGGGCCACCGCAGAAGGGCAGCCCGCCGGTGCGCGACCACTGGCGGGTGGCGAGATCGACGCCCAACGACTGGGCACCGAGCTGCACCGCTGACGGGAAGCAGGAGTACAGGTCGATGAACTCGACCTCGTCGATCGTCACCCCGGCCAGTTGCAGTGCTCGTGCGCCACCGAGTTCGACGGCGGGGGTCCGGGCGAAGGTGTCGCGATTCGACACGAAGTTGTGTTCGTGGCAGTCGGTGCCTGCGTGCGGGAAGACCCAGCGGTCCTCGTCGATGCCCATCCGCTGTGCTGCTTCGACCGAGCACATGATGATCGATGCGCCCATGTCGACGTCGCTGTTCGAGTTCATCAGCTTCGGATAGGGGAAGCCGATCATCCGGTTCTTCGGCCCGATCGTGGTGATCTCCTCGGGCGACTTCGGTTCGCGGATCCACGCGTTCGGGTTGCCGGCGGCCACGTGGCTGAGGTCTGACCACAGCTTGCCGAGATGGGCCTGGTGCTCGTCGACCGTTCGTCCCGCAGCGGCTCGCAGCGCCGTCTCGAACATCGGATAGATCTGCACGGGCATCACGATGCCGCGCTCGCGTTCGGCCGCCGACGTCATGTCGAGTTCCTCGCCGATCCGGACGGGGAGGTCGTCGTCGTCCGCCTTGGGCCAGTCCAGCGTGGCGCCTTCCCTGCGGGCCTTCATGAAGGTCCGGAACGCCTCGGCCCCCGCCAGGATCGCGATGTCGACATCACCTGCAGCGATGTCGAGTGCGGTGCGGTTCACCAACGACTGCGGGCTGTTGCCGCCGGGAGCGGACTCGGCGAGTTCGGCGTCCGCGATCCCGAGACGCTGGGAGAGGAACCGAGCGGGGTTGCGGTATCGCCAGCCGATCACGTTGACGACGCGCACCGAGTCCGCCGTAGGCGGCCCGTCGAGTCCGGCATCATCGGCTGCGATGCGAGCGGCTCGCTCCATCAGCGCAACCGGCTCCAAGGCGTCGTCGAGACCCTCGGCGTGATGGTTGTACTGGCCGACGCCGACGATGACGGGGGTTCGAGGATCGAGATTCACGGCCCGACCCTATGAATCGACGGAGCCTGCGGATCAATCGGCCGCGCCCGGCGACCGTTCGCCCTCCTACACTCCGATGCGATGGCACGCATCGCGATCGGATCCGACCACGCCGGCTACGACCTGAAGGCGCATCTCATCGCCTTCCTCACGGTGCTCGGCCACGAGGTCGACGATCGGGGGACGCACTCGACGGAGTCGGTCGACTATCCCGAGATCTGCGCCGACGTGGGGCGCACCGTCGTGGCCGGCGACGCCGACTGGGGCATCGTGCTCGGTGGGAGCGGGCAGGGCGAACAGCTCGCCGCCAACAAGGTGCGCGGCGTGCGCGCTGCGCTGTGCAACTGCCTCTACACCGCGCGCATGGCACGCGAGCACAACGACGCGAACGTCTTGGCGATGGGCGGCCGCGTGGTCGGCATCGGTCTCGCGGAGGAGATCGTCACCACCTTCGCCACGACAGGGTTCGAAGGTGGCCGCCACCAGCGCCGCGTCGACCAGATCACCGCCCTCGAATCCATCTTCTGACCCCCGATGTCGAGGTTGGGGTCTGACCCAAACCTCGACATGTCCGCTCCACACGAAGGAACCCGACATGCCGTTTCCCACCACCACCGATCCGGACACCGAGGTCGAGAACCTCATCGCCAACGAAGTCGAGCGCCAGACCACCGGTCTGCAGCTGATCGCGTCGGAGAACTTCACGTCGCCAGCGGTCATGGAGGCCACGGGTTCGGTACTCACGAACAAGTACGCCGAGGGCTACCCGGGCAAGCGGTACTACGGCGGCAACTCCGTGGTGGACTCGATCGAGCAGCTCGCCATCGACCGGGTGAAGGAGTTGTTCGGCGCCGACCATGCGAACGTGCAGCCACACTCCGGAGCGAACGCCAACATGTGCGTGTACCAGGCACTCCTCGAGCCGGGTGACACCGTCCTCGGTCTGAGCCTGGATCACGGCGGCCACCTCACCCACGGTTCTCCGGTCAACGCATCGGGAATGCTCTACCACTTCGTCGCCTACGGCACCGGAGCCGAAGATCGCATCGACATGGACAACGTGCGCGAGCTCGCGCTGGAACACAAGCCGAAGATGATCGTCGCCGGCACCACGTCGTACCCGCGTCGGCTCGACCCCGAGCCGTTCAAGAAGATCGCCGACGAGGTCGGCGCGCTGCTGTTGTTCGACATCGCCCACCTTGCCGGACTCGTCGCCGGTGGAGCGCACCCGAACCCCGTGCCGTTCGCCGACGTGGTCACGTTCACCACACACAAGACCCTGCGTGGCCCGCGTGGGGGAGCGATCCTGTGCAAGGCCGAGCACGCGAAGGCGATCGACAAGGCCGTGTTCCCCGGATGGCAGGGCGGCCCGCTCGAACACGCCATCGCCGGCAAGGCGATCGCTTTCCGCGAAGCGATGGACCCGTCGTTCACGGAGTACGCCCACCAGATCGTCACCAACGCGAGCGCCCTCGCCGACGCGCTGGTCCAGGAAGGCTTCCGGCTCGTGTCGGGCGGAACCGACACCCACATGATGGTCGTCGACCTCACCCCGTTCGACGGCGATCTGACCGGCAAGGTCGCCCAGGCGACGCTCGACGAAGCCGGCATCACGCTCAACAAGAACACGATCCCCGACGACCCGCGCAGTCCGTTCGTCACCAGCGGCGTCCGGATCGGCACGCCATCGGTCACCACGCAGGGGATGAAGGAAGCCGAGATGCCCGTCATCGCGAGCCTGATCGCCCGTGCGCTGCGCAGCGTCGACGACGCCGCGGCCCTCGCAGCGATCAAGTCCGAGGTTGCCGACCTCTGCGCGAAGTTCCCCGCCTACTGACCGATGTCGAGGTTGGGGTCAGACCCGAACCTCGACATCAGGGGCAGGGGAGACGGAAGGTGCCGTCGAGGGCGAGGGGCAGGATGACGGTGGCGAGGCCGAGTCGACCGGACTCCTCG
>JBBSOH010000094.1:0-13321 GCA_038259945.1 Acidimicrobiales bacterium | reverse complement strand
GACATCGAACTCCAACTCGACTACTCCGATGGTGACTTCGCCGAGTACGACTGGACCGGACCGCTCGACGTGTGCGGCGACAGTCCGATGCTCGAGGCCGAGGGCGTCGACGCCGAGGGAATGGAGTATCAGAGCGTGGAGATCTTCAACGCACAGAGCCGGTACCGGTGGGAAGGCGGCTTCGGCTACCTCCTCGGAGACAACGACAGCATCGACGCCGAGGCCGGCTTCTACCGCGGCGAGCCGGATGGCCCTGGGTTGAGCACCATCGACGGACCCCCGTGGTCGGAGACGGCTCTGCTCCAAGTGAACGTCGTTTGTGGACCGGTGCTGCCGGTCGACGGTGCCTTCGACGGAGTCGCCGACAACGACGTCGATGCCAGCTACGACGACGACCGAGACATCTGACCCCGAGTCGTCGACTCGACCTCGAGTGATGAACACGCCCGCCGACCGGATCTCGTCCGGTCGGCGGCGTCGCGTCCGGGCTGACCGGGGCCGCCGATCGACCACTGACGAACATGCGGTGAGCGGTCGTCGATAGGTTCCCCACGTGGACCCTCGTCGCCAGACCTCAGACGATGAACACGACGGGCGAGGTGATGACCACGGAGAATCCGTCCGGGACCAGACGCAGAGCGGAGACACCTCGCTCGGCGATCCGGCACCACGTGTGCGCGGTGGACCCGCAATGCTCACCCGATCGGAGTCAGGTGCTCGCAACGTGCGGCGGCCGGCGCTGACGTTCAAGGTCCGGCGCCGTGGCCTGTCGGCGAAGCGCCAGGCCGAGTTCGACGAGTGGATCTCCGACTGGTCGATCCCGATGGACGGTCCGGTCCTCGACTGGGAAGAGGTGTTCGCCGCTGGGCACGGCGGCACACGCGACCCGGCAAGGGGGGTGGTGCTGGACATCGGGTTCGGGCACGGCGAGTCGACGATCCAGATGGCCCGGGCCGAACCCGATCTCGACGTGATCGGCGTGGAGGTCCACGACCCCGGCGTCGTGACGGTGCTCGACGCGATCGTCAACGACCCCCTCCCCCATGTCCGGGTGATGCACGGCGACGTCGTGCCGTTCCTCGATCGCATCGCTCCCGAGGCGTTGCGCGTCGTGCGAATCTTCTTCCCCGACCCGTGGAACAAGCAGCGTCAACACCATCGCCGACTGGTCCGCTCCGACGTCGTGACGGCGCTCGTCGACCGGTTGGAGATCGGCGGCCACCTCCACCTGGCCACCGACATCGCCGACTACGCCGAGTTGATGCAACAGGTGTGCGACAGCGAAGCCCGCCTCGACGGAGGCATCGTCCCGCGACCCGGGAGTCGTCCGCTCACGCGGTTCGAGCAGCGCGGCCTCGACGAAGGCCGTCCCCCGACCGACCTGCTCTACCGTCGCACCATCTGAACCCGTGTCCCGGCACCCCGTCGCACACGGTTCAGAGGGAGATGCGCCGCACCACCTCGTCGCTCTGGTTCAGAGCCGGGGCGACGAGGTTCGGCGTCGTGCGACTGGCTTCGGTCGTGGGGACACGGGGTTCCCGGCAGACTGTTCACCATGAGTGTGTTGCACGACCTGATCGACGAGCGCGGCGTCCTGCTGATCGACGGCGCCATGGGAACCGAGTTGTTCTCCCGCGGCCTCGAGTCGGGCGGCGCACCAGAGTTGTGGAACGTCGAGCACCCCGACCGCGTCACCGCCGTCCACACGGACTACGTGAACGCCGGGTCGGACATCATCCTCACCAACTCCTTCGGCGGCACCGGTTTCCGCCTCAAGCTGCACCAGGCCGACGATCGTGTGATCGAGCTCAACGAGGCAGCCGCTCGCGTAGCCCGCGCCGCTGCCGATGAGAGCGGCCGCCGCGTGCTCGTCGCGGGGTCGATGGGGCCGACGGGCGAGCTGCTCGAGCCGATGGGTTCCATGACACCCGACACGTGCGCCTCGGCGTTCGCCGAGCAGGCCAAGGGACTCGACGCAGGCGGGGCCGACGTGTTGTGGATCGAGACGATGAGCCATCTCGACGAGATCGCCGCGGCGGTCGAAGGCGCCCGCTCGGTCAGCAACCTGCCGATCTGCGCCACGCTCAGTTACGACACCGCCGGACGCACGATGATGGGTGTCACGGGTGAGCAGGCCGTGACCCGCCTGGCCGAACTCGGCGTCGATGCCGTGGGTGCCAACTGCGGCAACAACCTGTCCGACACCGAGGCGGCGCTCCACGAGATGCGCGCCGCCAACCCCGACATCCTCCTCGTCAGCAAGGCGAATGCAGGGATGCCCGAGTGGGTGGGGGCCGAACTGCACTACAGCGGATCGCCCGAGATCATGGCCGCCCATGCGATTCGACAGCGCGAGGCCGGGATCCAGATCATCGGCGCCTGCTGCGGAAGCTCGCCCGCACACCTCGCGATGATGCGCAAGGTGCTCGACGGTGAGATCGACGTGCCCGAGGTCGACTTCGAGGCGGCGGTCAAGCGGTCGGCGATCGTCCCGCGCGAGCGTCGGGGCCCCCGTGGCCGAGATCGCCCCGCCGGCGCCTCGTACTGACCCCTACCGATCGCGGCGACTGCACCCGCCCCGCCCCGACCGGTCACAATGGCGGCCATGGATCACGGCGAACGCGCACCACTGATCGGCGACGTGGATTTCCGCGACCTCTTCGACCTCGAGCCCCACGGACCGGACACCTACGTCGGCCGCGTCGCCTACTACCCGTGGGGCAAGCGCCTGTTCGGCGGGCAGGTGGTGGCCCAGGCGCTCCGCGCGGCGATCCACACCGTCGATCCGGAGCGTGTGGCGCACTCGTTCCACTCCTACTTCATCCGCCCCGGGTCGCCGAACGAGCCGATCCGGTTCGAGGTGGAACGCCTCCGCGACGGCCGATCCTTCACCACCCGCCAGGTCGTCGCCCGCCAGTCCGCGGGTGCGATCCTGAACGCGTCGGTGTCGTTCCAGGTTCCCGAGGATCACGAAGCCGACGTCACGCTCGCCACGCTCCCCGATGGTCTCCCCGACCCGACGACCAGCGGCCTCGTCGACCAGTCGTGGGGTGACCTGCTCGACCGGCGGGCGGTCGACCTGCCCGACGGACGGACCGGTTGTTGGATCCGGCTCCTCGCCGACCTCGGCGACGAACCGGTTCTCCACCTCTGTGGGCTCACGTTCATGTCCGACGCCGCACCGCATCGCGCCGGACGTTCCTCCCACCCCGAGTACACGAACGACCCATCTGATCGCCAACGGTTCCTCGGAGCGAGCCTCGATCACTCACTCTGGTTCCACCGCCCGACCCGTGCCGACGAGTGGCACTGGTTCGACACCCGCTCGCACGGGTTGGCAGGAGGTCGCGGTCTGGTCACCGGCGACGTCCTCACGATCGACGGCCGGCATGCAGCGACGATGGCCCAGCAGATCCTGCTGCGCAAGAACCGCAACATCACGGACCTCAGCGCCACGAACGACGACGCGACGTGAACACATCGGTCGACCCCGGCGAGCCCGTTCGCTGCGGGTGGCCGACCGACGACGAGCAGTACGTCGAGTACCACGACAGGGAGTGGGGGCGACCCACCACGGACCCGACGCGTCTGTTCGAGAAGATCTGCCTCGAAGGATTCCAGTCGGGGCTGTCGTGGCTCACGATCTTGCGCAAGCGCGAGAACTTCCGTGACGCCTTCGATGGGTTCGATCCCGGGTCGGTCGCTTCGTTCGGTGGACGGGACGTGGAGAGGCTGCTGGGTGACGCCGGGATCATCCGGCACCGCGGCAAGATCGAGGCCACGATCAACAACGCTCAGCGGATGCTCGAGTTGGTCGAAGAGGAGGGGTCCTTCGTCGACTGGATCTGGGCCTGGGCGGTGACCGAGCCCGTCCGTGTCGCAGACACAGATGCGGCATTCGCCGGTGGCATCCCGGCTCTGACCGACCGGTCGATCGCACTGTCGAAGGAGTTGAAGCGTCGCGGTTGGAAGTTCGTCGGTCCCACGACCGCATATGCCTTCATGCAGTCCGAAGGGCTCACGAACGACCACGACGTCGCGTGCTTCGTCCACCCCGACTGCGAATACGAACGCACCGCCTTCCTCGCCGGCCGCACCCTGCGCTGAACCCCGAAACCGACCATCACTTCGTGCTTCTGGGTCTCCCAGGACGCGGACCCGCCGCTCTCGGAGACCCAGAAGCACAAGCCGACTCGAACCGCGCGCCTGAGTCGGACCGGCCGAGAATGCGCTGCATGTGATGTCGCCGAGCGCTCGCGTCTACGGTCGGAGCATGGGGAATGGAACAACGTTGCAGCACGTCGATGTCCTGATCGTCGGGGCCGGCCTGTCCGGCATCGGTATGGCCTGCCACCTCACTCGTGACTGCCCGACGAAGTCGTACGCGATCCTCGAGGCGCGTCAGGACCTGGGTGGCACGTGGGATCTCTTCAAGTACCCGGGCATCCGCACCGACAGCGACATGCACACCTTCGGCTACGACTTCAAGCCGTGGAAGAGCAACGTCTCGATCGTCGAGGCCGACCTGATCAAGAACTACATCCAGGAAGCCGCCGACGAGTACGACGTGACCCGCCACATCACGTTCGGCCGTCGCGTGGTCGATGCGTCGTGGGACTCCGGCACGTCGAAGTGGACCGTCACGATCCGTCCCGAAGTCGACGGCCATGTCGTCGAGAGCGCTGTCGACGGTGCCGACGATGATTCCTCGACGATGACGTGCAACTGGCTCCAGATGTGCAGCGGCTACTACTCCTACAGCGACCCGCATCGGCCGGACTTCCCCGGCGAGGAGCGCTTCGGTGGCGAGATCGTGCACCCGCAGTCCTGGCCCGATCACCTCCAGACGCCGGAGCAACTCGACGGCAAGAAGATCGTCGTCATCGGGTCCGGTGCGACAGCGGTGACGCTGATCCCGGCACTCGCGAAGAAGGGCGCGCACGTCACGATGCTGCAACGCACGCCGTCGTGGATCTTCCCGGCGCCGGCGAAGAACCCGATCGCCGCCGGCCTCCGCGCCGTGCTCCCGGAGAAGGTCGCGTACAAGGCCGTCCGCAAGATGAACACGTGGCGCACCGAACTGGCGTACAAGCAGACGCGGACGAAGCCCGAGAAGATCGAGGCGATGATCAACAAGATGGTCGCCAAGAAGCTCGACGGCTCCAAGGAGATGGACCCGCACTTCACGCCGCCGTACAAGCCGTGGGACCAGCGACTGTGCCTCGCACCCGACGGCGACATCTTCACCGCCATCAAGGAGGGTCGCGCGGACGTCGTGACCGACCACATCGACACCTTCGACGAGACAGGCATCGTGTTGCAGAGCGGCGAGCGCGTCGACGCCGACGTGATCGTCACGGCCACCGGGCTCTCGATGCTCGCGTTGGGCGGCGTGGTCCCCGTCGTCGACGGTGAGCGGATCGACATCGCGGAGACCTTCACCTACAAGGGGTTCATGTACTCCGGTGTGCCGAACCTGGGGACCACGTTCGGCTACATCAACGCGTCGTGGACGCTACGTGCCGACCTGATCGCCCGATACATCTGCCGCCTCCTGCAGAAGATGGACGCCGACGGCACCACGCGAGCCGTGCCCGTCGCCGATCCCGGTATGCCACAGCGGCCGTACGTCGACGACTTCTCCGCCGGATACATGCAGCGGCGCGTGCACACGTTCCCGAAGCAGTCCGATCGCGACCCGTGGACGGCGTCGCAGAGTTACGCACACGACAAGAAGGTGCTGCTCGCCGCTGACGCCGACCTGGCCGACGGCGTGATGGAGTTCTCGTCCCCGGTCCGCGAACCAGCCACCGCCTGAACCTTCTTCAGCCCTCCACGTCGCTGCCTCAGCCCCTCTGAACCACCCTCTACGTCAGCGCATCCGTCGGACTCAGCCACATGCGCTGACACAGAATCTGGCGTGCGGACTGGCGGACAACGACGAGCCCACGTTCAGCCGGCTTTCGGGTGGGCGACGATCGGGTTCGTCAGTAGCCGCGGGTGCGGTCGACGAGGGCATCGGTGGGGAACGTGCCGTCGGCGAGGAACGCCCGGACGTTGGCGGCGGCGATGACGGCCGCCGTCTCGGCGCTCGTCGGACCGGAGATGTGAGGCAGCACGGTCACCCGCGGATGGCTCCAGTACGGGTGGTCGTCAGGGAGCGGTTCGGTGACGAACACGTCCAACACGGCGTGGTCGAGGTGACCACCGAGCACCAAATCGCCGGCCTCGGAACCGCCGGTCTCGGAACCGCCGGTCTCGGAACCGCCGTCGAGGGCGGCGAGGAGTGCGTCGTCGTCGACGGTCGGCCCACGGCCGAAGTTGATCAACGACGACCCTGCGGGCATCTGTGCGAACGCCGCAGCGTCGAGCAGGCTCGTGGTGTCCTCGGTGTGCGGGAGCAGGTTGACGACGATGTCGGATCGTTCGAGGAGTGCGTCGATCCCACCACCATCGGGCCCGTCGTGGAAGCACTCGACACCGTCGATCGACTTCGGGCTCCTGGACCATCCGGCCACAGCGAAGCCGTGACCTCGCAGGGTCTCGGCCGCGGCGCGACCGAGAACTCCGAGTCCGAGGATGCCCACACGACGTCGGGAGGCGTGGACCGCTTCGTGCCCGATCCACTTTCCCTCGCGTTGCTGGTGGGCGTAGCGCGGCATGTCGCGGTGGAGATAGAGCGTCCAGGCAAGGACGGCTTCGGCCATCGTCTCGGCGAGGCGCGGGTCGACCATTCGGGCCACCTCCACCCCATCGGGCACGGCGGGCAGAATCGCTTCGACTCCGGCCCACGTGCTCTGCACGAATCGCAGGTTCGGAATCGTCGAGAGTTGTTCCGCGCTCGGGCCGTCGACGATCGCGACGGTGGGCTCGTGCAGGCGTTCCGGCGCGATCTCGCCGAGGACCTGCAGATCGAGGTCGGGCATCGCCCGGCGCAGGGCGTCGACGAGGCCTGCGTTCGGCCCGTCGTCGGGACTGCGGACGAACGGGACCAGCGGCAACATCGGTGCGCAGCCTCGCTGCATCGATCGAACCATGCAACTCGGCTCCACCACCAGCGGTCCGGCGCCCCTGTCGCAGACGAGCCGTTCGCCGTCTGGGTGTCGCGGTTCGGGTCGCGTCTAGTGTCACGCCATGATCGGCGTCGAGACCTGTGACCGTTGTGGATTCGATCGGAGCCAGTGGAACGAGCAGGATGCGAGCCGCACCCTGGCCCACGCCGATGAACTGCTCGCCGGGTGGAGTGTCGATGCCCGCCCCGAACTCGAGAGGCGCCTCCTCGAGCACCAGATGGACGACATGAAAGCGGTGCAATCGTCACCCGACGTGTACGACGAGGTGCATCACCTGTGGCACGGGCTGGTGTCGATCGCCGACATCCGACGCAAGGGTGACGATGCCGTGGCCCGCCAGGTCGGTTCGGTCGCCCAGATCAACTCGTCGGGTGGCGGCGTGCCGAAGACGGCGATCCCCACCGCCGACATCGGCGTGCGCGGCGTCGACGGCGACGTGCAGGAGTCGCGGGTCCACCACGGTCGGCCGTGGCAGGCGCTGTGCCTGTGGAGTGCCGAGGTGATCGACGCATTCGCAGCCGACGGACACCCGATCGCCTACGGATCGTGCGGCGAGAACCTCACGCTGGCCGGTCTCGACTGGTCCACGATGCGCGGTGGCACGATCATCGACATCGGTTCGGGCGGCGACGCCGTTCGCCTCCAGATCAGCGCACCCACCGTGCCGTGCAGCAAGAACAGCGCACACTTCACCGACCGCGACATCAACCTGATGGACCACGACCGCAACCCCGGCCACAGCCGCTGGTACGCCTCGGTGCTTCGCCCCGGTTCCGTCGCCACCGGCGACACGGTCACCGTCAGCCCCATCTGACCCCGGTCGACGTTCGAAGGACGGCGATGACGTGCGTATGTAGACTGATCCGTATGCAGAGCACGACGATCCGAGTGTCGACGATGACGCGCGATGCGGTCAAAGCACTTGCCGAAGCCGACGACCGGACCCTCGACGAGCAGATCGCCTTGATGGCGCGCCGAGAACGCCAACGCCAGATGGGAATCGAGCTCGCGTCCGTCCAGCTGACGCCCGAGGATCAGGCGGTGATCGACAGCGGAATCGCAACGGTCGATGCAGCACTCGGGTGACGTCATTCGAGTCGATTTCGGATTTCCTCGAGGAAGTGTCCCCGGATTCGAACGCCCCGCCGTCGTCGTCACCTCGAACGCCGCCCTCGAGCACTTGCCTCGGACGATTCATGTCGTGCCACTGACCACCAACGCCCATCGTCGTCTGAGTGCCGAAGTCGCCATCGATCAAGGCGCAGAGTTCCCAGGCTCTGCCGCGCAGTGCCACCTGCTCCAGGTGATCTCGGTCGAACAGCTCGTGGACGGCGCGACCGCAGACTGGAACGTCGGTCCGGTCGTCCTCGCTCAGATCAGGGCGATCATCGGGGATCTGCTGGAGATCGGGTGAACCCAGACGCGCGCTCCACTCGGGCGACGCGCAGTTCGTACTCCTCGTACCAGCGGGTGCGACCCGTCTCGCGTACGACGGTGTGTTCGGCATCGCCTTTCCATGCGGCGATCGCGTCCTCCGATTCCCAGTAGGACACCGTGATACCGACACCCTCGTCTCCGCGTGCCGAGTCGACGCCGAGGAACCCGGGCATCTCGGCAGCGAGCTCATTCATGCGCGTTGCAGCTTCGGCGTAGCCATCGGTGTCACCGGTCGTGGTGCTCGTGAAGATCACTGCGTGATCGGGCGGTTGGGAAGTCGATGCGAGACCGGCCATCTGCGAAAGGTAGCGACCGGACACGGGCGATTCCGGTGAGGATTCGGGATCGACCGCAGCGGATC
Source organism: Acidimicrobiales bacterium (assembly GCA_038259945.1). GTDB lineage: Bacteria > Actinomycetota > Acidimicrobiia > Acidimicrobiales > Ilumatobacteraceae > Ilumatobacter_A. The sequence continues at coordinate 4,450 of JBBSOH010000094.1, read as the reverse complement.
GACAGTCGATGACCGCGCCGTAACTCGGCGAGACGGCGTCAAGTCGGTGTTGGCGTGGTGTGCGTGCCACGTGGCACACCGAGCAGTGCTTGCTTTCCCCCGATGACGGACGCAGTGTTCATCGATGAACACAGTGTCCACTCTGGAGCGAACGAGCGCCGACGATCCGATTCCCCCGTCGACCGAGCGCCGACCGTCGTTCTGGGCACGTCTCGGCGGCAACGCCTACGACCACCGAGGGCGCGTGCTCCTCGCCTGGATCGCCGTCCTCGTTGCGGTCTTCGGGTCGGTCGGGCTGATCGGCGCATCGACCGAATCGTCGTTCGACACGCCCGACTCCGAATCGGCTCGCGGCTTCGAGATCCTGCAGGAGAACTTCGGCAGTGCCGGCAGCTTCATCTCCGGGTCGATCGTCTTCGAAGCCCCCGCCGGCATCGACGACCCGGCCGTCATGGCGGCCATGACCACGATCTTCGACGCCGTCGACGGCTACGAGGAGGTCACGGTCACCACCCCGTACAGCCCGACTGGCGTGCAGCAGGGCCTGGTGTCGCCGGACGAGACGATCGCTTATGCGACGCTGTCGTTCACCGAAGACACCGACGAGGTGCGGGCGAGCGAGATCGGCGGGGAGATCGCCGAACTGATCGAAACGAACACCGCGGGCGTCGATGGGCTCCAGGTCGAGATCGGTGGTGCCGCACTCGGTGAGTTCGAACCGCCGGAGTCGGAACTGATCGGCGTGGCGTTCGCCATCGTCATCCTCGTGTTGGCCTTCGGGTCGGTGCTCGCGATGGGCCTGCCGATCGGCGTCGCCCTGTTCGGCGTCGGCATCGGCGTGGGAACGATCACGCTGCTCACCAACGTGATGACGATCCCCGACTTCGCCACCACGCTCGGCGCGATGATCGGCCTCGGCGTGGGTATCGACTACGCCCTGTTCATCGTGACCCGCTACCGCGAGGGGACGCGAGCCGGGCTCGACAAGCGCACCGCCGTGGTCACCGCGATCGACACCGCCGGGCGCGCCGTCGTGTTCGCCGGAGCCACCGTCGTCATCTCGCTGCTCGGCATGTTCGTGATGGGGCTCGCCTTCATCAACGGACTCGCCACCGGAGCTGCGGTCACCGTGGCGATCACCATGGTCGCGTCGGTCACGCTGCTCCCGGCGCTGATCGGCTTCGCAGGCGAACGCGTCGAGACCACCCGCTGGCGCGGCCTGATCATGGCGGGCGCCGCATCGCTCGGCCTGTTCGGTGTGGGCCTCGGCTTCCCGGTCCTCGGGATGCTCGGCCTGATCGTGTTCGTCGGAACGCTCGTCGCCTCGTTCTTCGTCCCCAAGCTGCGCGAGGCCCTGCCCGCGCGTCCGCAGAAGGACCTGCGCGACACGTGGTCGTACCGGTGGAGCCGGTTCGTCCAGTCCCGTCCGTGGCCGATGGCGATCGGCGTGGCGATCTTCCTGCTCGTGGTCAGCCTTCCCGTGCTCGGGCTGCGCCTCGGCTTCGGTGACGAGTCGACGTTTGCCGACGGCACGACCACCCGCGAGGCATACGACCTGCTCGCCGACGGCTTCGGGCCCGGCAGCAACGGCCCGCTGCTGCTCACCGCCGAGATCACCGATCCGTCGCAACTCCCCGCCATCCGCGACGTCGTGGCAGAACTGAACGACACACCCGGCGTGGCGCAGGCCCTGGGGCCGATCCCTTCCGAGAGCCAGCAGGCCGTGCTGATCCGAGTGGTTCCCGAGACCGGCCCGCAGGAGGCGGCCACGTCCGACCTGGTGAACACGCTGCGCGACGATGTGCTCCCGGCCGCCACGACGGGAACCGGTGTCGACGTACTGGTGACCGGCTCGGTCGCGTCCAGCATCGACTTCTCGACCTACCTCTCCAAGCGGCTGCCGATCTTCTTCATCGCCGTGCTGTCGCTGTCCTTCCTGCTGCTGATGATGGTGTTCCGTTCGGTGCTCGTGCCGTTGAAGGCCGTGATCATGAACCTGCTGTCGATCGGCGGGGCATACGGGATCGTCGTCGCCGTGTTCCAGTGGGGCTGGGGCATCTCGCTGTTCGGGACGGGCAGCGGGCCGATCGAACCGTTCCTGCCGATGATGCTGTTCGCGATCGTGTTCGGACTGTCGATGGACTACGAGGTCTTCCTGCTCTCACGCGTCAAGGAGGAATACGACAAGACGGGTGACGCCGCGAACTCGGTGGCCGACGGACTGGCGGCAACGGCCCGGGTGATCACGGCAGCTGCGGCGATCATGGTCGTGGTGTTCGGGTCATTCGTGCTCGAGGACGCACGCGTGATCAAGATGTTCGGTCTCGGCCTGGCGTCAGCGGTGTTCCTCGATGCGACCCTCGTCAGGATGTTGCTCGTGCCGGCCACGATGGAACTGCTCGGCGAGAAGAACTGGTGGCTCCCGAAGTGGCTCGACCGTGTGCTCCCAACTCTCAACGTCGAGGGCGGTCGTCACGGAGAAGCCGACGAGGCGGTGGTTCCCGCCTGATCGGAACGGACCTGGTCGAGTCTGGTCACGGCGGATCGTCTCCTGCTCGGGCTGGGACTCGAACACCTGGTCGACGCCCGCCGCTGAGTCTCTCGTCGGACCGACCACCGTCGCCCACGAGCGAGCCGATCCAGCCCACTACGGTCACGGGATGACCGAAGAACCTGGTCCGCTCCTGGCGTCGGGGCGCGCTGCGGACGTGTTCGACCTCGGCGGCGGGAGGGTGCTGCGTCGATATCGCGAGCATCACGACGTCGACGTCGAGGTGAGAGCGATGCGCCACGTCGCCGAGCGTGGGTTCCCGGTGCCCACAGTGCATTCGGCCGATGGGTCCGACCTGGTGATGGACCTGATCGCCGGCCCCACCATGCTCGAGGCACTGGAAGCGGCACCGTGGAAGGTGGTCTGGCATGCCCGCAAGCTCGCCCGTCTCCAACGGCGACTCGCTCGGATCAAGGCACCCGACTGGCTGCTGGCCGACGCGACATCGGTCGGGTCATCACCAACGCAGCGCCCCCAGAGCGTGCTCCACCTCGACCTGCATCCGATGAACGTGATCCTGTCCCCGAAGGGTCCGGTGGTGATCGACTGGACGAACGTGGCCGGCGGCCCGGCGGGCTTCGACGGTGCGCTCACCTTCGTCGTGATCTCGACGTTCATCACTTCCACGCCGCGCGACCGAATCGGTCAGCAGATGTTCGCTCGGTCGTTCCGATGGTTCCGCGGCAAGCGGGTGATCGAGCCGTTCCTCGAAGCTGCCTGCGATCATCGTCTCGCCGACCGCGGCATCCTCCCCGACGAGCGCGTCGCCGTGGCTGCGTTGCGCAAGCGGTTGCGGAGTTGATCATGACCATCCTCGTCGGGAGCATCGAGGTCATGTCGCCGGCTACGACCGCCCTCGGAGTGGCTCGCCGACGACCGCCTGCGTGACAGAGGGGGGGCCGATCGATCAGAATGTCCCCATGAGTGGATCCGCCGTCACGCCGCCGAAGGGTCGTGCGACCCGCGCACGCAACGACGGGGGCCGCAGTCGAAGGTTCATCAGCCCGAAGCTGCAGTGGACGTTGGCGATCCTCGGAATGCTGCTCGTCCTCGCCGCGATCTTCTACTTCGGACGCGACGTCAAGTCGGATCTGAACGGTGCGGGTGTGCCGAGTGCGTCGACCAGCACGGCCGCTGTCGTGCCGGCTCACGGCGCCTGATCGCCTCCCACCGCACCACCGATTGCCGACGCCCCGGCTCCTATGATCGCCGGGTGACCGCACGCGTGACGAGACCACCGACGAGGATCGACCGATGAGCGCGGACGCCATCGTGATCGGCGTCGTGATGGGATCGTCGAGCGACTGGCCGACGATGTCTCGGGCCACGGACATCCTCGAACACTTCGGTGTCGCTTACGAAGCGAAGGTGATCAGCGCGCATCGCATGCCCGACGAGATGTTCGCCTACGCCGAGGCCGCCCAGGGTCGCGGGCTCCGGGCGATCATCGCAGGGGCAGGTGGAGCGGCGCACCTCCCCGGGATGCTTGCGGCCAAGACGATCGTGCCGGTTCTCGGCGTGCCGGTCGCATCGCGTCACCTCGCTGGTCAGGACTCGCTGCTGTCGATCGTGCAGATGCCGGCCGGCGTTCCGACGGCGACATTCGCCATCGGCGAGGCCGGTGCGACGAATGCGGCACTGTTCGCGATCGCCCTGCTCGCCGCTCACGACGAGCGGCTCGCCGCGGCCCTCGCGAACGATCGTGACCAGCGTCGAGCCGTAGCAGCGTCGTCGGTGCTCCCGCCGCCAGCGACAACATGAACGACCGACGTGTCGTCGTCCCGACGGCGACGATCGGCATGCTCGGCGTCGGGCAACTCGGCAAATACGCGCTGATGGCCGCCAACGCGATGGGCTACCGGAGCGTCTTCGTCGACCCCGATCCGCTGGCGCCGGCTG
>JBBSOH010000093.1:0-13463 GCA_038259945.1 Acidimicrobiales bacterium | reverse complement strand
GCGTTGATCTGCTTCGGGCCGACGTCGGTCTGCAACTCGCGGACCTGATCCGGTGCGATCGACAGCACGTTCGGGTTCGTCGAGATCGCCCGCGCCTCGTCGGCGGTGAGCTCGACGGCGATGCCGTTCACCGCGTACTGATACGTGAACTTCACGTCGACGTCGCGGCCCGCGGAGCGCTCGAGCTGAGTGACGAACTCGGTCTGCGCCTCCTCGAGGAAGTCGACGTAGCGCCGCGCAGCGGGCGCTTCGGGGTCGAGTTGCTGACCCGTGCGCGGCGCCGTGGCGGGCAGGCCGGAGCGCCCGCCCCTGTACGTGGGGACCGGCGCATCCGTCAAGCGGATCAGATAGGTGGCGATGCCGCCACCGGTGTGGAACTTCGGCGCCGCCTTCAGGGCCAGACCGTCGACATCGGCAGCGACCAGGTCGTCGATGTCGCGCGTCGTGCCGGGCGAGCCGTCGTCCGCGGACGACGCGGCGATCGCCGAACCCTCAGGCCCTGCTGCTTGCGTCACCCCGGCGAGGGTGCTCGAAGCCATCAACATGGTGACGGCGACAACGATGAACGAGCGGCTGCGCTTCATTCGTACTCCTGGGTCGTAGTGAATTCACACGTCCCGTCCAGCCCTGGGTTCGAGAAGGTAGTACGAACCTTCTGGTGGGGCAAGCCCCTCTTTCGCCGAATGTGTTCGCCCGACCACTGTCGGATCAGGCGGGCCGGTGAACGGCCGGTCTCTCGGTCAGGCGGCGATCGGGCCGACGACGTTGCGGCGGACGCGGCTGGTGACCCAGGTCGGCAGCGCCGGCATCGGCAGATCCCTGGAGAGTTCGATCACCACGTGACCGAGCGCCCGCTCGCGGACCGGGGTCGGTGCGGAGCGGTCACCGGCGACGTCGACGAACACCGGGTTGACGTTCGAGCGCCGAGCTTCGGCGAGCAGTTCGGCCAGGTCGGCGTCGAAGGAGTCGAAGCCGTCGATCACGATGGATTCGGCGACGTTCAGAGCAGTGTGGAGAGCGGTGTCGGTGGTCATGACAACAATGATACGGGCGGTTGGTGATCATCGAAAGCCACAGTTCATGTACATGGTCATCAGATAGCGTGATGTTCATGGCAGGGCTACGCGACATCGATCCTCGGCATTTCGCTGCCTTGGTCGCCGTGCACGAGCACGGAACCTTCGCCAACGCAGCCGATGCCCTCGGCTTCACTCAGTCGGCGATCAGCCAACAGATCGCACAGCTCGAACGCGCTGCGGGGGTCACGGTGTTCGACCGTCCCAAGGGGCCGCGTCCAGCCGAGTTGACGCCTGCGGGAGAGGCGCTGCTCGACTTCGCACGACGGACCCTCGCCCGCCTCGACGAGATGGACGAACGCCTCGATCTCATGCGTCGCGGCATCACCGGACGCCTGACCGTCGGAACATTCCAGTCGGCGTCTGCCGAACTGCTGCCCAACATCATCGGCCAGATGCGTCGCGAGGTTCCCGACGTCGACGTACGACTCGACGAGACCGACGACCTCGACGAACTGGTGCACGACGTCCTCACCGACGAGACCGACCTCGCATTCACCGTCGACCTCGAAGCGGACACGCGACTGACCATCGACGTGCTCGGTCGAGATCCGTTCGTGATCATCGCTCCACGAGACCAGGCGACCGGACCGGTCACCACTGCGGCCGAGATCGACCGACACCCGCTGATCGGCCAACCCGACACCCACACCGGTCAGCGGATGATCGACGACCGACTGATCGCCGCAGGCATCCGGCCTGAGTTCGTGTTCCGGTTCCAGAACAACGCAGCGGTCCAGAGCATGGTCCGATCAGGACTCGGCTGGGCGGTGATGCCATCACTCGCCATCGATGCGCACGACCCGGGCATCGTCGTGATGCAGACCGACCCGCCGCTTCCGCCACGCGAGATCCAGTTGATCGCCCGCACCGGACGCACGCTGCTCCCCGCCGCCGACCGTTTCCGGGCGGTGTCGCTCGACGCAGCGTCGACACTGCTCGAACGACGCAACGTCAGCCCGCGAGAGCGGCGAACATCTCGTTGACCTTGCCCATGTCGAAGTAGTCCCGCCACAAGGTCACGAGGCCGGCTTCGTTCACCTCGAACACACCCGCGACGAGCAGATCGAAGGTCTGATCGCCCTGCACGAAGCGGTCGGTCCGTTCGTTCATCACGATGTGGCCCGTCGCTGCCTCACGGTGGACGATGAATTCGATCGTGTCGAAGCTCGACGTCATGTTCCCGGCGAACGACTTGATGCCGTCGGGTCCGAGGTTCTTCCCGATCGGAACGTTGTCGTACTCCACGTCGTCGGTGACCAGTTCACATGCGTGGTCGAGGTCCATCGTGCAGAAGCGACGCATGAACTCGTTGACGGTCTCGAGAGGGCTCATCGCCGGACAGTACCCCTTCGACGACCCGACCTCAGCTGCGCACGAGACGACCGGGACGTTCGCCGGTGTCGGAGTCGTGGTCACGCGTGACGACACCGTTGCACACCGTTGCGAGGTATCCACGCACCGGCTGCATCAGCCGGGTTCCGCCAGCGGGGAGGTCGCAATGGGCGACGGGAGCATCCACCGTGAGGTTGGCGTGGTCGATCACGTTGATGTCGGCGCGCTTGCCGACAGCGAGGGTTCCCCGGTCGTGGAACCCGTAGAGGGCGGCATTGCGAGCGGTCTGCTTGTTGACCACGAACTCGAGCGGCAGGCCGTCGCCCTGGCGGTCACGTGCCCAGTACGTCAGTTGCGTGGTCGGCATCGTGCCATCGCAGATCAGGGTGACGTGCGCACCAGCGTCGCTCAGGCCGGTGACGGTGTGCTCGTTCAGCAGCATCTCGCGCAACACGTTCATCCGTGCCGGGATGTCGACCGTGCTCAGCGAGGCGAAGCGGGTCCCGTCGTCTTCGAGCAGGAAGTCATAGAGGAACTCGAGCGGTTCGCGGCCCGCAGCGCTCGCATGCGCACCGAGGGTGTCGGCGACCTCCGGTTCGAGCTCGACCGGGTTCGCGAGCGGATACATCACGGCCGCCGCACGCTTGAAGAGTCCGTAGACGTTCTCCATGGAACCAGGCGCGTCGGGCCGGACGTCGGCCTCGGCAAGGAGTCGCCCCTTCACGTCGGGATCACGCATCGCTGCGACGCGTTCGGTGAGCGGCAGATCGGCCAGGTGTTCCAGGTATGTCGGCTTGCGCATGAATGCGTGGTACGCGCTGAGCCCCGTGAGGAATCCGATCGGGCGTGACGACACCTGCGGGTACATCTGCGCACCTGCGGCGTTCGCCTCGGCGGTCATCGCCAGGATCAGGCGCCACAGGTCCGGGTCGTAGTCGGGCGACTGCGTCAGCGTGAAGGTGACCGGGCGGCCGCTCTCGATCGAGAAGCGGCGCATCAGGTCGTGCTCGACCTCCTGCGTCGTCCTTTCGCCACCGAGCGACTTCAGTTCCCCGACCGTCCCCGCCGGGATCATCTCGAACACGCCCTTGCCGACACGGGCCATGTGTCGTGCGATACCGAGCAACTCCTCGTCGGCTGCGAAGGTGCCCGGCACGGGCTCACCCCACAACGAGCGGTGCCCGACGGTGCGCGACGTGGTGAAGCCGACTGCGCCCGCTTCGAGCGCCTCGCCGACGATGCGGCCCATCGCCTCGATGTCGCCGGCCGTGGCGTCCTCGTTCAACCTCCCGCGCTCGCCCATGGCGTAGTAGCGCACGGCGCCGTGTGCGATCTGGGCGCCCACGTCGAGGGCGTACTCGCGCCCGGCGATGTAGTCGAGATATTCGGGGAAGGTCTCCCACGCACCCCAGTCCATGCCTTCGTGCAGCGCAGCGCCGGGAATGTCCTCGACGCCTTCCATCAGTTCGATCAGTTCCTGTTCGTTGCCCGGGGCCGCCGGCGCGAACCCGACGCCGCAGTTGCCCATCACGACCGTCGTGACGCCGTTGTGCGATGACGGCGCCAGTTCGGAATCCCAACTGACCTGACCGTCGTAGTGCGTGTGGACATCGATCCAACCGGGCGTGACGATCGCTCCATCGGCATCGATCGTGCGTCGTGCCGGACCCGTGATCGAGCCACCGACCTCCACGATGCGTCCGTTGCTCACGGCGACGTCGCCGGTCTCGGGTGCTGAACCCGTTCCGTCCACGAGCATTCCGTTCCTGATCACGATGTCGTACATGTCGGCCTCCGAGCGTCCTCGCCACCGTAGGAGAGCGGTCGGCGACGTGGCCGAGTCGGGCGGACGGTTCGTGCCGAATATTTCGGCTGCTTCATGTTTCGCCGGTGCGGGTCCCACCCGGAGACCGCAGTCACGTCTCCTCGGCCCGGCCAGCCGAACCCCACGAGCATCCCTGCCCGTAGCCTCGCCCGGTGCCCACGACGACGCGCGATGTGCTTGCGGTCCCCGCAGTCAGGTTGTACCTCGCATCGGCCGCCTTCGCAGCGGTCGGCCAGAACCTGCTCGTCACGGTGCTCTTCAAGCAGGTGTTCGACATCACCGGCGACGAACTCGACATCGGGTTCATCGGCCTCGCTCAGTTCGTCCCGGCGCTGCTGCTCGTGCTGGTCAGCGGCTGGGTGGCCGACCGATTCGACCGTCGCCGGGTGACCGCGCTGTTCATGATCGGCCGTGCGTTCAGTGGTGCGGCGCTGATCGCCTTCAGCGTCAGCGGGTCGACACGCGCTCTGTGGTTGTTCGTCATCGCCGCCGTTCTCGGCACCGCTGACGCGATGCTCGCCCCGGCACGCCGCTCGATCATGCCGTTCCTGACGGAGAAGTCGATGGTCCCCCAGGTCGTCGTGGTCTGGACGGGCACGTTCGTGGCGGCGTCGATCATCGGGCCGGTCGCCGGTGGATTCCTCTACAGCATCGGGCCGTCATGGGCATACGGCGTCGCCACCGCGTTCCAGTTCGCAGCCGCAGTCCCGATCCTCCTGATCCGATACCAGCGCGAGCCGGAACGCTCGACCGACCGCCCGACATGGACCAGCGCCATCGAGGGACTCCGCTTCGTTCGTCGCACCCCGGTGGTGCTCGGCACCATCTCCCTCGACCTCTTCGCCGTGCTGTTCGGCGGGGCGATCGCACTGATCCCCGCCGTGGCCAGCGAGCGACTCGGAGTCGGGGACATCGCCTACGGCTGGCTGCGCGCCGCTCCCGGCATCGGGGCTGCCGGCATGGCGCTGTGGTTGAGCTTCCGGCCGCTGCGTCGACGGATCGGGCCGACGCTGCTGTGGGTCGTTGCGATCTTCGGGGCGGGCAACATCGTGTTCGGGATCACCCGGAGCTACGCAATCGCCTTCATCGCGCTGGTGGTCGTGTCCGCGGCCGATCTGGTGTCCATGAACATTCGGGGGGCGATCGTTCCGCTCGTGACGCCGGACGAACAACTCGGTCGGGTGAATGCCGTGGAAGGGGTGTTCATCGGCGCGTCGAATGAACTCGGCGCGTTCGAATCAGGGGTCGCAGCACGCGCTCTCGGGCTGCCCTGGGCGATCGCCGGGGGCGGTCTGATCACCGTGGCGATCGCTGCAGGCTCGGCGCTGCTGTTCCCGTCGCTGCGCAAGATCGACACGTTCGAGGAACTCGAACCGATCGACGCCGCGTCGAACGCTCCAGCGACGGCCGAGCCTCCGCGAATCGTGTGAGCCTGGCATGATCGGTCGATGGCCAGCCACACCTTCACCGTCGAATCGAACCTGACGATCGAGGAGGCGTACGCCCGAGCGGTCGACCTCGAGCGGGTGCCCGAATGGGACGACGGCGTGCTGTCGTCGATCCGGCTCCCGGACGGTGACGACGGTTCGGCGAGATACGACGTGACGGTCACCGGCTTCGACGGTCAGCCGAGTTCGGTCGTGTACACGGTGACCGAGTCCGATGCACCCGATCGCTTCGTGATGATCGGCGAGAACGACGTGTTCCGGGCGGTCGACACGCTGGCCTTCTCGGCGACCGGCGACGGCTGCACGCTCGACTACCACGGCACACTCGAGCTGCTCGGCGACGAGCCACCACTGTCACCGGGTCAGCTCGATTCGATGTTCCCGAAGATCGCCGCCGTCGCCGAAGCCGGACTCACCCGCTACCTGCGTGCGTGAGGTCCATGTTTAGGTTTGGGTCTGACCCCGACCTCGACACGATTCAGAGGAGTTGGTCGGCGGTGAGTGCGAAGCGGCCGTCGATCAGAGCGTGAAGTAGCCGGTGATGTCCACGGCGAGCGCCGGGCGCACGACCGCAGCACGTGCGGCCCCACCCGAACCCATGCTCGCCCTCGTCCCACCGTTGAGCAGCGGCACGAGCGCTGCGTTCGCGATCGCTCCGGTCGAGGCATGATTGACGGTCGAGAACGTCGAAGCGGAACTGCCACCGATCCGGATGAAGCCGGTCTCACCACGAGCGATCGCCGTCGCATTGACGAACACCGCCGACGCCCGCCCCTGGAGTGAGGCGAAACCAAGCGCAGCGTCGCTGCCGCTGCAGCAGCCTCCGGGGTCACCCGTGAAGGTGTTCGGGTTCATCGAAGTCGGTCGCCGGCTGTCGAAGATGCGTTCGGGAGTGAGCGGAACGAACAACCCGGAGCTGCTCGCTTCGGCCCCGTCACCGGTGAACCACCCGAAAAGATCGACCAGCACGTCGGCGCCACCGAGCGTGTAGACATCGATCCTCCCCTCCGCCGAGAGCGGAACGATGGTCAGCCCTGCGATGCTCTGGCCGGGGTTCGAGACATTGAGGACCGACGACGCACCGACCTCGAGGCGACCGGCCGCAGCCGCCTGCACGAAACCGGGGCCGGTGGTCCTGGTCACCGTGATGTTGACGACCGCGGCGGTGGCTCCCGACGGCAGTCCGGACGACAGTGCGGTGAGGTCCACCGTGGTGGTCGATCCCGGAGCGGGCTTGGCACCCGTGGAGTTGACGGGCGAAGCGTCGCGGGTGTCGAAGACCCGTTTCGGGTCGATCGTCTCGAGCCGGCCGGCGGAGACATCGCCCACCTGGGCGACGAAGTATCCGTTGATGTCGACGAGGAGGTGCGACGACCCGCTGGTGAACACCGAGACGGACCCGTCGGCGGCAACCGGCACCACTGCGCCGTTCGCGATGTTCACGCCGGGGCCGGGCGCGTTGACGTTGGACGCCGCCCCCGGAGTCGTTGCACCGAACGGATAGACCTGGGCGAAGGCACCGGCGTCGGGTTGCACCATCGTGACGGTCAACGACACCGCCAGCACTCCCACCGGGCGCTCGGGCATCACGGCGGCAGGAATGGTCACGGAGGAACCGGCGGCAGGTTTGGGCCCGCTGTAGTTCACCGTCTGCCCGGGTCGCGTGTCCAGCGTCCGGGTCGGAGCGATCGCCGCGAACGAGCCGCGCACGTCATCGGCGTAGTCCGGGCAGGGCTCGGGGATCAGCGTCAGGAACGGCGGGCCGAATGTAGCGATTCCCTCTGAGACGAAGACGTCGCGCAGTCGGAAGCTGATGCCGTCGGTTCCGACCGACGACGGGTTGTCCCTGCGCTGGAAGTCCAGCCGATTGTCATCGGATCGGTTGTCGACGCGATCGTTGACGTCACGAACCACCACTCCGTCTCTGACGAACTCCAACTTCACGAACACGTCGGCGCCGGGTCGGGACGCGATCGCCGACGGCATCTGTGCCATGCAGCTGTGAATCATCGTGTAGGTGACGCCCGTGGTCGGGCTGGTCCCGCTGACGCGCACCTGATTGGAGGCCGATACCGAACCGGACGGCGAACCGACAGAGCCGACGACCATGGTGGCCGCCGCCACGACGCACAGAGTGAGAAGTCGTACGGGCCGTGAGCGACGTTTCATGGAGGCAAGAGTAGACCAGCGGGCCCAACAGCTCGCCAACAGCGGCCCTCAGGACGGCATGGATCAGAGCATCTGATCTGCGGTGAGCGCGAAGAGGTCGTCGGCGGGCGACATCACTGCAGCGAGGAGCCCTACCGTGGTCGGCAGGATCTGTTCGCCGAAGAACTTGGCGCCGGTGACCTTCGCGGCCAAGAAGTCCGCCGGATAGTCGGCACCGTTCGACGCAGCGATCGCCGACTTGGCGAGGAACCCGGCGCACACGGTGGTGCCGAGCAAGCGGAGGTACGGCGTCGACGAAGCGAGCAGCGAGCGTGGGTCGCTTCCGGCGATCGACGCCAGATGTGCCGTCGCCTCGCGAGCGGTCGACACCGCCTCGGACAGTCGGTCGGCGAACGTGGCGAGCCCCTCGATGTCGGCGAGTTCCTTCGCGCGCAGGTCGAACTCGTCGAGCAGGTCGGTGATCACGCCGCCCGACCGCATCGCGAGCTTGCGACCCACCAGGTCGGCGGCCTGGATGCCGTTGGTTCCTTCGTAGATCGCCGCGATGCGGGCGTCGCGGTAGTGCTGGGCGACGCCCGTCTCCTCCACGTAGCCCATGCCGCCGTGGATCTGGACCGCAAGCGAGGTCATCTCGTTGCACACGTCGGTGCACAGGCCCTTGGACAGCGGGATCAGGAGGTCGGCGAGTTCGCGCCACGTGCGCTGGTCGTCGGCATCCGTTGCGGCGTCGGCACGGTCGAGGGCAGCCGCATTGGTGTAGACGAGCGCTCGCATCGCATCGATCCAGGCGCGCTGGGTCATCAGCATGCGGCGCACGTCGGGGTGTTCGATGATCGGGCTGGCGGTGCCCTTCGGCGCACCGAGTGACGTGCCCTGCTCGCGGTCCTGCGCGTACTGGAGCGACTGCTGGAACGCCCGGTCCGACAACGAGAGACCCTGCAGGCCCACCGACAGGCGGGCGTTGTTCATCATCGTGAACATGTTGCGCATGCCGTCGTGCTCGTTGCCGACGAGCCACCCGGTGGCGCCTTCGAACTGCATCACGCAGGTGGGCGAGCCGTGGATGCCCAGCTTGTGTTCGATCGACACGCACTCGGCACCGTTGCGCTCGCCGAGCGACCCGTCCGCGTTCAGGAGGTACTTCGGGACGACGAACATCGAGATGCCCTTCGTGCCGGGGGCCGAGCCCGGGGTGCGGGCCAGGACGAGGTGGATGATCTGCTCGGCCAGGTCGTGTTCGCCGTAGGTGATGTAGATCTTCTGGCCGGTGATCGACCAGGCCCCGTCGGAGTCCGCGATCGGCTGTGCCTTGGTGCTGACCGCTCCCACGTCGGAGCCGGCCTGGGGCTCGGTGAGGTTCATCGTGCCGGTCCACTCGCCGGTCATCATCTTGGGCAGATAGGTGTTCTTCTGCTCGGTCGATCCGTGCACGTGGATGGCGTCGATCGCACCCTGGGTGAGCAGCGGGCACAGCGACAGCGCCATGTTCGACGTGGTGTACATCTCCTGCACCGCGATCGCCGAGATCCACGGGAAGTCGGCGCCGCCGTACTCCGGGTCGAACGGCATCGCACCGAAGCCCGACGCGACCCACTTCTCGTAGGCGGCCTTGAAGCTGTCGGGGGTGACCACCGTGGCGGGGCCACCATCGGACGCGTGCCACTGCGAACCGATGCGGTCCCCGTCGACGTTGGTCGGCGCGACCTCTTCGGCCATGAACCGGGCGACCTCGGTGATCACTGCGTCGATGCTGTCTGCATCGACGTGGGAGAAACGGTCGGTCGCGAGGATCCCGCCGAGGTCGGCCACGTGGTTCATCACGAAGCGGATGTCGTCGATCGGCGGCGTGTAGTCACTCATGACCGCCAGGGTACGGGCCGTCCGGGGGCCTCGCCATCGGAGCGAACGAGATCGTGCCGGCCCTCCGTTCACGCTCGGTTGACGCCCGGTCAGGAGAGTGGATCGTGCCCGAGGGGTTCGGGCGATCCAGGGGAACGACACAAAGGACGACACCATGAATGCTCAGGCTTGGTTGCAGACACTGCTGACCGAACTCTTCACCGACCAGTCCGCCGCCGCGGCGTACGCCGAGGATCCTCGTGCGTACCTCGCGAACAATGCGGATCCCGACGCAGGCGACCTCGCCGAGGTCGACATCGCGGCGGCCGTCGACGCGGCGAGCACCGCCGCCGGGCTGCCTGCCACGATGGTCGACTCGGTCGGGTCCTCCGTCTACCAGCCTGCCCAGACCATCCGGGTGCCCGTCTCCGACATGGAGATCGACAGCGACGGCTACTGCACGATGCCGACCGCACCCGGGGAACCGGCGGCGGTTGCGCCGACCCGCTTCGACATGAGCGGCGGATGCGCGAAGGTCGAGCCGCCTCGCCCGAACTACGCGCCCGCCGACTACGCGCCGACCAACTACACCCCGACCGAAGTGGACCCGGGATGCGAGGTCACGCCGCACACGATCGAGTACTCGGTGAGCAACTGCGTCGTGACGCGGTACGCCGACGCCCCGCACATCGCCGACACGGTGTGCGAGAACCGCACGTACGTCGACCCCTACCCGCGCCTGCATCCGGCCGACGTGTGCCCGGTCGGCGCCGGTGGCCATCCCTATCCGGACTACAGCCACGACTACGAGCCGCCGCGCTACTACGACGACAACGGCTACGACCAGGACGGCTACGACCGCAACGGGTACGACGCCGACGGCTACGACCACCAGGGGTACGACGTCGACGGCGAGCACTACACACCCGAGTACGGGCCTGATCGCTACGACCAGTACGGCTACGACGACAACGGGTACGACCGGTACGGGTACGACACACGCGGCTACGACCACGACGGCTACAACGAGCGGGGCTACGACGCCGACGGGTACAACGCCCAGGGCTACGACCACGGTGGCTACAACGCCGACGGCTACGACCGGCACGGGTACGACGACCGCGGATACAACGAGCACGGGTACAACGCCGACGGAGACGACGCCGACGGGCAGCACTACACGCCCGAGTACGGCAACGACGGCTACGACCAGTACGGGTACAACTCCGACGGCTACGACCAGCACGGGTACGAC
Source organism: Acidimicrobiales bacterium (assembly GCA_038259945.1). Lineage (GTDB taxonomy): Bacteria > Actinomycetota > Acidimicrobiia > Acidimicrobiales > Ilumatobacteraceae > Ilumatobacter_A. The sequence continues at coordinate 2,516 of JBBSOH010000093.1, read as the reverse complement.
GCTCGCGGGTACAACGGCGAGGGCTACGACGAGCGGGGCTACGACGCCGACGGGTACGACGCCGAGGGATACAACGCACGCGGCTACGACGCCGACGGGTACGACCAGTACGGATACGACCACACCGGCTACGACCAGCACGGCTACGACCGGCATGGCGACGACGAGTACGGCCGCCCCATCGAACCGCACTACGGCAAGGACGGCTACGACCAGTACGGGTACGACGCCGCCGGGTACGACACCGACGGGTACGACCGGTACGGCTACGGACGAGACGGCTACGACGCCGACGGGTACGACAACGACGGGTACGACGCAGGCGGGTACGACAACGACGGGTACAACGCCCAGGGCTACGACGCCGACGGTCACCGCGACGAGCCCGCCTACGGCAACGACGGATACGACCAGTACGGCTACAACGACATGGGCTACAACGCCCAGAGCTACGACCCCGACGGGTACAACGCCGACGGCTACAACGCCCAGGGCTACGACGCGAACGGATACGGCGCCGAGGGCTACGACCGGTACGGCTACAACGCCGACGGGTACGGCGCCGACGGCTACGACCGCGACGGATACGACGAGAACGGCTACAACCCGGCCGGATACGACGATGCCGGCAACCGGTACCAACCCGGATACGACGACGAGGGGTACGACCAGTACGGCTACGACGCCGAGGGGTACGACGCCGACGGGTACAACGCCCAGGGCTACGACGTCGACGGATACGGTCACAGGGGCTACAACGCCGACGGATACGACCAGTACGGATACGACCGCAACGGGTACGACGACGACGGGCACCGCTACGAGCCCGACTACGGGAGCAACGGCTACGACCAGTACGGGTACAACGCCGACGGATACGACGAATACGGCATCGATCGGTACGGGAATCGCGACGCCGATCATCAGGATCCCGACGACAGCGGCTCGCCGCACTACGACAACCAGGGATACGACCAGTACGGCTACAACGCCGACGGGTACGACCGGAACGGTCTCGATGCCGATGGCGAGCACTACCAGCCGACCTACGACCAGTACGGATACGACCAGTACGGCTACGACGCCGACGGATACGGCCGCCAGGGCTACGACGCCGACGGATACCAGCAGAACGGGTACGACGCGAACGGCTACGACCGTGACGGGTACGACCGGTCGGGCTACAACGGCGACGGATACGACCGCACCGGATACGACCACGACGGGTACAACGCCGAAGGGTACGACGCCGAGGGGTACGACCAGTACGGCACCGACCCGGATGGCAATGCGTACCACCCCGTCGAGGGCGAGGACGGCAGCAGCCAGGAAGGAGACGACGCCGACGGCAGCCAGGGCGCGCCGGTCGACGCGACTGCCGACCCGGGCGACGCCGACCCAGGCGACTACGACCCGAGCGACACGCTCGACGGGCCGGTCACCAACGGCACAGCGAACGGTGACACCGCTGCGATGGACGATTCGGCCATGAACGACTCGGCCATGGGCGATGCCCCGTACGAGCCCGTGACGAACGTCGACACGGCGCCGTACGGCGACAATCCGTACGAGCCGAACCCACCGACCCACGCCGACGACGCGGACGGCGCGGGTGACGCACACGGCGGCGATGCACACGTTCCGACCGATCAGTACGACCCCGGCGACACGTACGACGCCGACACCGACGGGTTCGGTGCCGGGTCGGGCGACCAGATGGAGCCCGCCGCCGCGGACACCCCGGTCGAGGAGTTCGGGTCGGGGGCTGCGGAGCCGGTGGAGGTATCGGCCGAGCAGTACGACGGACCCGATTCCCACGGCATGGACCCCGAGCCCGACCCGATGCCCGAGATGGACATGTACGAAGAGCCTGCGCCGGAACCCGAGCCGGAGCCGGAGCCGGCCTACGAACCGGTCGAGGTGTACGAGCCTGTCGACGACGGGATGGAGGACGTGGACATGGACGATGTCCACGAAGTCATGGGCGAGTGACGTCGCGGCTCGCCTGACGACGGCTGCGGGTGCGACGATCCCGCATGCTCAACACGCGAGTCGTCCTGCTCCAGCGCCCCACCGATCGGGCAACACCCGATCACTTCTCGGTCGAGTCCGAGGAACTCGGTGCGCTGGAGCAGGGCGCTGTGCGGGTGGCGGTCGAGTACATCTCGATCGACGCCGCCGCTCGCACGATGCTGCGTGGCGAAGGCTTCCACCGTCAGACCGGCATCGGCGAGATCATCCCCTCCCACGGCGTCGGGAGGGTCGTCGAGACGACGGATGACTCCTGGTCCGTGGGCCAGGCCGTGATCGGCCGTTTCGGGTCGCAGTCGGTTGCCGACATGCCGGCGGGCAAGATCGCCGCCGTCGACGACTCGCTCGGCCCGATCAGCCTCCACCTCGGGATCCTCTCCGGCTCGACCGGCGTCACGGCGTGGATCGGGTTGCGGGAGGTCGCCAAGCCGCAGCCGGGTGACGTGTTCGTGGTGTCTGCGGCGGCCGGCGCCGTGGGTTCGGTC
>JBBSOH010000092.1:0-13463 GCA_038259945.1 Acidimicrobiales bacterium | reverse complement strand
TTCATTGCGTTCACCGGCCGCACCAGCGTCCGCTGACTGCGGCCAGCTCGCTGTCCCGCCGTTGCGATCGAGCGACATCCACCTGATTTCCGATCTCGCACAGATCCTCGTTGGTCCTGTCGGCAGACCGACTCGTCAACGAAGGACGGCGACCGTCCCGGACAGGTACACGGCCGACGCAGCGCACGCCACCATCAGGTGTGCATTCGATCCGCCCCTGGTCGCCGGCAAGCATGCGAGGACCCCGAACGTGCCCGATGAGACGGGCCAGGTCGGACGACCTCTGGCTCCGTCGGCCACGGTGGCACCCACCGAGCTCGCGAGCGTTGCGGCGTAGAGCGCGTGGTGGAGCCAGCGCTGCCGACCGAGGTCGAGACGGCCACAGCGCACGCTCATTCCGAGCAACGACGACGCAGCAAGCGCGACACCGACGCTGAGGTGCGGCCAAGACATCACCAGGCGACCGTATCTCGCGGCGGAGGCCCGTGGTCACCCACCATCCGTCGTCGAATTCAGGGCTCGGAAGACTGCCTCCGCCCGGCGGGGGGTACGTTGCGGGCTCATGGAGTTCTTCGACGTCGTGCGACGACGACAGACCACCAACGGGCCGGTCTCGGATCGCCCGGTCTCCTTGGAACACCAGTACCGCCTCGTGGAGGCCGCTGGTATGGCGCCATCGCACTTCAACAGCCAGCCGTGGCGGTTCGTGCTGATCGACGACCCGGATCACGTCCGACAGATCGCCGACATCAGCGCCGAGAGCATGCGCCACGTGTTCCGCGCCGGCGAGTTCTTCACCCGCTACCGCAAGTTCTTCCGGTTCTCCGACTCCGAGATGGACGAGCGACGCGACGGCATCCTGTTCGATCAGCTTCCCCGAGCCCTGCGGCCGTTCCGACGGCTCGTGTTCACCGACACCGCCACCAAGGTCATGAACCGCCTCGGCGTGCCCGACACGCTCGCCGATGCCAACCGCGAACTCGTCGACGGCGCGCCGCTCGTGATCGCGGCGCTGCTCGACAAAGAGGAATACCGCCCCGGTGAGCTCTCGGGCTTCTACTCGGTGTTCGGTCTCGGTGCATCGATGGAGAACCTGTGGCTGACCACCACAGAGTTGGGGATGGGGATCCAGTTCATCTCCTTCCCGATGGAGGTGCCCGACCAGTGGGCCCGCCTGATCGATCTCCTGAACGTGCCGCCCGATCTGGAACTGATGGCTCTCTACCGGGTCGGCTACGTCGACGAGCAGGCGGAGCGGCCCCCGATCGACTGGTCGAGCCGCCATCGCAAACGCCGTTCCGACTACGTGTTCCGCAATTCGTGCGACACACCCGAATCGGATGCTCCTGTCGAGGCGTCTCCCGCCTCGACTCGGGGTGCGACGCAGTCTGCTGACGTGTCGGAGGTGGTCCAAGAATGATCAGCGTGAACGGGGCACCGCGGATCCTCGGAGTCGGTACGGCCGTTCCCGAACACATCGTGAGCCAGGCGCAGGCACGCGAGTTCGCCGGCCGCATGTTCGGTCGTCACCACCCCGACATCGAACGCCTGCTCCCGGTCTTCGATCATGCCGGGGTCGAGCAGCGACACTTCTGCGTGCCGGCCGACTGGTTCGACGCGTCTCACAGTTTCCGTGAGCGCAACGATCTGTACGTGCACCACGCCCTCGCGCTGTCAATCGAGGCGTCGCAACGAGCGCTTGCCGTCGCCGGCGTCGACGCCGCTGACATCGGGACCGTGCTGTTCGTGTCCACCACCGGCATGGCCACACCGTCCCTCGATGCTCGTCTGGCACTGGCCCTCGGCTGCCCGGCTGACGTGCGCCGCGATGCGACGTTCGGGCACGGCTGCGCCGGTGGGGTCGGCGGCTTGGCCCGCGCCGCAGCTCATGCCCGTGCCGACCCGGCCCGGGCAGTGCTGCTGGTGACAACCGAACTGTGCGGGCTCACGTTCCAGGGCGACGACTGGTCGAAGGCCAACTTCGTCTCGACAAGCTTGTTCGCAGACGGTTCCGCCGCCGTCGTGGTGGCCGGGGACGCGGCGCCGAGGCGTGCCGACATCGACTCCCCGACGAGCGCAGTGCCTCAGATCATCGCGGTCAGCTCCGTCCTCTGGCCCGACACCGAGGACGTGATGGGCTTCGAGTTCACGGATCGCGGTCTCGAAGTCGTGCTGTCACGCAGCGTTCCGGCCCTGGTTCGTGAGCGATTCGCAGCGAGTGTCGAGACAATCTGCGAGCGATCCGACATCGCGGTATCCGACCTCGACCATTACCTCCTGCATCCCGGCGGCGCAAAGGTGCTCGATGCGTATCTGGATGTGCTTCCCGTCGACGAATCGCAGCTTCGTCGATCGCGTGACGTACTACGAACCCACGGGAACATGTCGGCGCCGACCGCCCTGTTCGTGCTGCGCCAGGCTCTGGAGGCCACCTCGTGCAGTGCCGAGGACGGCCCGGCCGCTGGCGATCTCGCGTTGGTGTCGGCAATGGGCCCTGGTTTCGCCGCCGAGCACGTGGTGCTGCAGTGGTGAGATGGCTGGCGTCGTCTCGACGTTGTCGACTCGCCGATGTCACGGTTGCGGGTATCGCATTCCAGCGCCTCGGCGAACTCGCCTGGTCCAAGCGGAACGAGCGACGCCTGCGCTCACGCGGCGCGATCGAGTACGGACAGTCGCACTACCCGGCCATGGTGGCGCTCCACGTCGGATGGCTGGCGTCCACCCTGCTCGAAGCTCGCCGGCTTCATCGTCCTCGTCGTGGCAGCGGCGTGCCGACACCGGTACGAGCCATATCGTTGGGTGTGTTCGTCGCGGCGCAGGCGCTGCGATACTGGGCGATCGCGTCGCTCGGCGACCGATGGAGCACACGTGTGCTCATCCCCCCCGACGAGGATGCGGTGGCCACCGGGGCATACCGATGGCTCGACCACCCGAACTACGTCGCAGTCGTCGCGGAGATCACAGCGGCACCGTTGTTTCTCGGCGCATGGCGAACGGCGGCGTGGGCCACCGTTGGCAACGCTGCCGTCCTGCGAACGCGGTTGCGTGTGGAACGCACAGCGCTGGAACGAGCAGTCACTGCTGCTGACAGCTAGCCGATCCGCGAAAAGGTGGTCAGATACGCCCACGGATTGCCCTTGCGCCCCACGACTTCCAAGCCGACCGCACGAGCCCACGAATCGATCCGGCCCGAGGTCACGTACTCCGGTTCGAACAACTCTTCGCCGATCACGATTCGCCCACCCGGTTTCAGAGCCCGTTTGCACGCCTCGAGCGCCCGCAACGGCTCAGGGATCTCCGCCAGGACGGAGATCATCACGATCACGTCGGCCACGCTCTCCAGCTCGAAATCGCGAGCATCTCCGACGACGTACTCGATGTGGCTCAGGTCGACCAATTTCGCCTTGGTCTGCGCGATGTAGCGCGGCTCGAGGTCCAGCGCGATCAGTTTCGCACAGCGCACCGCCAGTGAACGCGTGAACAATCCGGACCCGCAACCGATCTCGAGCACAGTGTCTGTCGGCTTGATCCCACATTGCTCGGCGACGCGCTCTGGGTTTCGGTACGACCTGCGCCACGGATTCTCCAGAAGCCACGACCATCCGAATGGAATCGCCCGTGGGCGCATTCGCAACCACACGCGGGCGACGACCTGGACGACCACGAAGACGAGCAGAGCAAGAGCGAGCGGCATGTTGCAGCGTACGCGGTGCTCGTGAGCTCGCTGCGCGTTGCTCGAGCATCGGATTCTCGCCCACGCCGGCGTCCTACGCTGCGGCGATGGTGCAAGCGTTCGAGGACAAGGCAACAGAGTTCATCGCAGCGATGTCGACGATGCTCGCCGACCTGTCCGGTGGTGCCGACCACCGGGCCGAGTGCGTCATCGAAGCGTCCAACCTCGTCGCTGCGTTCATCGACGCCGACGGTCGCCACACCACCGACGAACTCGATGCGTGGGTCGGCGCGATCGGCACTCGACTGCGTCCTTCGATGATCGTCACACCGCAGCAACTCCGTGACGACGACACGTTCGCCGGACGCAAGGAGTGGCTGTCCTCGCCGAGCACGATGTTCGATCTGCTGGTCCGGGCCGACGCCAAGGACACGAAGCGACGAGCGAACGAGTACTACACGCTCGCTCTGGCGCTCGCTCATGCCACCGCAGCGCTCGACCTGATTCCCTCGCCCGACGAGATCGGCGCGATCGATGCGTTCCGCTCGATGTTGCTCGCCGCCATGGACGAACACGGCGGTCCCCGACCCGGCCGACCCGACGCTCCTGCACCGGCCACCCAGGCCGGGGCCACCGCAGGGGGCGAGGTCCTGGTCGAACCCGAGGTCGAACTGCCGCCCGAACGTCCGATCGAGGAACTTCTCGCCGAACTCGACGCACTCATCGGGCTCGACCACGTGAAGGAAGAGGTGCGACGTCTCACCTCGCTGCTGCGTATCCAGGAACTGCGCGCCGCGCGCGATCTGCCGACCATCGAGACGTCGAAACACCTCGTGTTCAGCGGCAACCCGGGGACGGGCAAGACCACCGTCGCTCGACTGCTCTCCCAGATCTTCCGGTCATTGGGCGTCGTGACGAAGGGCCATCTGGTCGAAACCGATCGTTCGGGTCTCGTGGCCGGATTCGTGGGTCAGACAGCAACCCAAACCCGCAAGGTGTTGGATTCCGCGATCGGCGGCACTCTGCTCATCGACGAGGCCTACGCACTGGCACGTGGGGGCGAGAACGACTTCGGTCTCGAGGCAGTCGACACGATCGTGAAGTTCATGGAGGACCACCGCGACGACCTCTCGGTCGTGGCTGCGGGCTACCCGGCCGAGATGCAGACATTGATCGACTCGAACCCCGGGCTCCAGAGTCGATTCACCCGCACCATCCACTTCCCCGACTACGACACGGACGAATTGACCGCCATCTTCGGACTGATCGCCGGAGGCAAGGAGTACCACCTCGACGAAGCTGGATCCGCACAACTGCAATCCGTGATCGACGCCGAGCCGCGTGGACGTGGTTTCGGCAACGGACGGTTCGTGCGCAACGTGTTCGAGGCCGCCGTCGGCCACCATGCGTTGCGTCTCTCCGAGACCGACGACGCCGACATCACCGACGACGATCTCACCACTCTCACAGCCGCCGACATCCACCCAATCGCCTGAACCTCTGTTGTCCGCTCCCGGACGGATCAACAGAGGTTCACGGCGAGCCGGGGCGGGCAAGTAGCGTCGGAGTCGCATGTGGTGGGTGCTGGTTCTCGTGGGTGTGATGGTCGCCGTCTTGGTGATCGTCGGGTTGTTCACTTCGCTGGGGTCCGACCGCCGCAGCAGCCTCGACCCGTTCACGGTCGGTGAACCCTGGCGACAGTTCGTGCAGGGCGCCACTCGTTCCGGCACGAAGTTGGACCAGACCATCGCCGGCGCCGAACCGGGTCCGCTCCGGGACCGGATGGCCTCGATCGCCGGTCGGCTCGAGGACGGCCTTCGAGAAACCTGGCAGATCGCCCGGCGCGGCGACCAGATCGACGCCGCGATCACACGACTCGATCCCACCGCTCTGCGTTCGAGGCTCGCAACTCTCAGGGAACGGTCGGCATCGGGATCGACGCCGGACATCGACGCCGCGGTTGCGTCCGTCGAGAGCCAACTCGAGTCCGTTCGCCGGCTCGAACTCGAATCGACGAAGACCGCCGACCGTCTGCGTCTCACCCAGACCCGCCTCGACGAACTGGTGTCACGAGCGGCCGAGGTCGCCATCGGGGCGGGCGACACTGACGCATACGAACACGACGTCGACGACCTCGTGATCGAACTCGAAGCACTGCGCCAGGCGGTCGACGAGACGAACCGACCCTGACGCTGATGAGCACCACGTGAGCGGACTGCTCAAGAGCAACCTGACCGTTGCTGCGGGAACCGCACTCTCCCGGGTCACCGGGATGCTCCGGTTGACCGTGTTGGGTGGCGTGCTCGGCAGCACTGCACTGAACGACGCCTACGTCAACGCCAACGAGACCCCGAACATCGTCTACGAACTGCTTCTCGGCGGCGTGCTGTCGGCCACGCTGGTCCCGCTGTTCTCGTCGTTCGCCGAGGACCCCGACGACGAGGCCGGTCGAGAATCGACGAACGTCGTGATCACCATGGCCGTCGCCCTGATCGCCGCACTCACCGTCATCGCCGTCGTCGCCGCGCCACTGATCTTCCGTCTCTTCTCACTGAAGGTCGCCGACGACATCGACGCCGACGTGTTCCGTTCGGTCGGGACGACCCTCACTCGGATCTTCCTCATCCAAATCCTCTTCTACGGCCTCACCGGACTCGCCAACGCCTTCCTCAACAGCAGGCGTCGCTTCTTCGCTGCGGCGTGGAGTCCGGTGCTGCCGAACCTGATCATCATCGTCACGCTGCTGTCGCTGCCGTCGCCGGCGAACGGGTGGGCGCTCGACGACGTTCTGACGAACGACCGGTTCCGGTGGACGCTCACACTCGGCGCGACCCTCGGGATCGGGGCGATGGCCGTGACGTTGATTCCCGCAGCGCTGCGCACCGGATTCAGGTTCCGGTTCGACTGGCAACCGCGGCACCCGGCCGTCAGACGTCTCCTCGGCCTCTCGTTCTGGACCTTCGGATTCGTCGGAGCGAACATCGCAGCCCTCGTCGTCGTGAAGAACCTCACCGTCCCCGGCTCCAGTGACACCTTTGCGTACTTCGCAGCGTTCACCTACTTCGTGCTCCCACAGGGTCTGCTCGGCGTGTCGATCGCCACCACGTTCCAGCCCGAGATGGCGCGCTCGGTGGCGCGTCGCGACAAGGCAACGTTCGTCACCACGATGTCGCTCGGCGTGCGGATGACCGGCCTCCTCACGATCCCGGCCGGGGTCGGCCTGTTCGTGCTGCGCCGCCCTCTCGTGGGGCTGTTCCTGGAGAACGGCGAGTTCGACGCCGACGGCGCGCTGAACGTGTCGCGAGCACTTGCAGGCCTCGCACTCGGCCTCGGGGCCTTCTCGATCTACCTGTTCGTCCTGCGCGGCTTCTACGCCCACAAGGACACCAAGACGGCGTTCAAGGTGAACGCGGTGGAGAACGCGATCAACATCCTGCTGGCCGTCCTGCTCGTGGGTTCCTACGGAGTGCTCGGACTCGGTGCCGCCTACGCGCTGGCCTACGTCGTCAGTGCGTTCTGGGTCCTGCAGATCATGAGCTACAAGGTGCCGGGATTCGAACTGCGCCCGATCCTCGTCAGCCTCTCCCGCATGGTCGTGGCCGGCGCGCTGATGGGCGAGGCCGTGTGGCTCGTCGCCCGCAACGTCGGTGGCAACGTGGGCGTCGACGCGTTGCTGCGACTCGCGGTCGGCACCGTGGCGGGAATCGCTGTGTACTTCGGCCTGCTGGCCGCGATGGGTGCGCCCGAACTCGATGCTTTGAGGCGACGTCTCCCGGCGCGTTTGTCGGGGCGTTTGTCGGGGCGCCGACCGACTCCCGCCGACTAGCATGTCGCAATGTTCAAGTACATCAAGAGGCAGTGGAAGTACTTCGTCGCGAAGATCAGCGGCCAAGCGGAGGCCAACGCCGACCCCAAGGTGCAGCTCGAGCAGGCGATCGGTGAGGCTCACAGCCAGCACAAGCGGCTCAAGGAGCAGGCGGCCAACGTCATCGCCAACCAGAAGCAGAGCGAAATCCGTCTGAACAAGAAGATGGAGGAGTTGAGCAAGCTCAACGGCAACGCCCGCCAGGCGCTCATCATGGCGAGCGACGCCGAGAAGGCCGGGAACACGGACAAGGCCACCCAGTACACGAGCGCTGCGGAGATCATCGCCGACAAGCTGATCTCCGTCGAGGCCGACGTCGAGTCCCTCAAGTCGATGGTGCTGGAATCCACCCAGGCGTCGGACCAGGCGAAGGCCGCGGTCAAGCAGAACTCGCGTCTCCTCCAGGAGAAGATCGCCGAGAAGTCCAAGCTGATGAGTCAGCTCGATCAGGCCCAGATGCAGGAGGAGATGAACTCCGCCATGGCATCGTTGACCGAGACCGTCGGCGACGACGTGCCCACCTTCAACGAGGTGCAGGAGAAGATCGAGGCTCGCTATGCGAAGGCCAAGGCCTCCGCCGAACTCCAGGAGGTCACCGTGGAGAGCCGGGTCCTCGAGATCGAGCAGGCCACGGCGAACGTGGAAGCCCAGAGCCGTCTGTCCGAACTCCGTGCCGAACTCGGTCTCGATGCTGCGCCGCAGGCTCAGGCAGTCGAAGCCGGCGAACCCCAGGCGCAGCCCGGCACCACCTGACCCCGCGTCCGGTTCGGTGCTCGGATCGCCTCGGGACGTTCAGACGATGACGAGGTCGTCGCGATGGATCACGTGAGACGAGCCGTGTGGCAATTCGCTCGTCCGACGCCCGACGGCTGCGGTGACGGTCACCGCCGACATCGAACTGATCCCTCGCCCGAACTCCTCGCCCTCTCCGTCGACGATCCGCACCACGTGCCCGGACTCGAACTCTCCTTCGACGCGCAGGACGCCGGCGGGCAGCAGACTGTTCGGGCGATCCGTCAGCGCACGGCGAGCGCCGTCATCGACGACGATCGACCCGGTGATCTCGGCTGCGAATGCGATCCACAGTTTGCGCGCCGACAGCGTGCGTTCGTGCGGTTCGAACGTGGTGCCGACCAGTTCGTTCGACGCTGATCCAGCGAGCACGCCGGGGCGTGACGCTCGGGCGATCACGCTGCGGATCCCGGACCACGACGCCATCCGCGCCGATGTCAGCTTGCTGGCCATGCCCCCGCTCCCCCGCCCGCTGCCTCCCGCATCAGCGGAGATCGACAGCAAGGGGTCGTCGGACCGCACGAACGGGATCAGCGTCGCAGTGGAGTCGCGACGAGGGTCGGCGGTGAACACTCCATCCATGTCGGTGAGCAGCACGAGCACATCGGCGCCGACGCTGTTGGCGATCAGTGCAGCGATGCGGTCGTTGTCCCCGTAGCGCAGTTCGTCGTTGGCGATCGCGTCGTTCTCGTTGACGACGGGCACCACACCGAGTTCGAGCAGTCGCTGCATGGTCTGGCGCAGGTGCAGGTACTGCTCGCGGTACACGAAGTCGAACGGGTCGACGAGCAACTGGGCGCCGACGAGGCCGTGCCGGGCGAACTCGATGTTGTAGGCCTCGACCAGGCGACTCTGGCCGACCGCGGAGACCGCCTGGATCGTCGCCATGTCGGCGGGCCGCGCCGCCATGCCCAGCGCCGCGACGCCGGCCGCGACCGCTCCCGACGACACGATCACGACCTCGTCGCCACGGCTGCGCAGGGTCGCCACCTCGTCGGCGAGGCGCGAGATCGCGGCAACGTCGATCGCTCCATTGTCGTCGGTGATCGATGCGGTCCCGATCTTCGCAACGATTCTCACCGGCAGCGACTCAACGGTCCGGCACGTAGTCGAAGCTGAAGCCGCCGATCCAGATGACGTCGCCCTCTTCGGCACCCGCCTTGGCCAGCATCTTGGGCACACCGAGCTTCTCGAGGCGGTAGTCGATGTAGGCGAGCGCCTCGGGTGTGGTGACGTCGTTGAGCGCCACGACGCGCTCGACGTCGCGGCCCAACAGTCGGAACGATCCGTCGTCTTCGCGGGCAACCAGGGCACCGCTCGGTTCCGGACGGATGACGATCAGACCGTCCTCGTACTGGACAGCCTGACGCGCGTCGTGGACGAGCGCGGCCATCTGACCGACGAGTGAGGACACCCCGTCGCCGGTGATCGACGACATCACCTGCCCGTTCCACTCCATGACCTCGAGGTCGCCGTCGACGACCATGTCGGCCTTCGTCCCGACGATCACACGGGGCCGCTCGAGCAGATCGGGCTGGTAGTTGCCGAGTTCCTCCAGCAGGATCCGTTGCTGTTCGTTCGGCCACACTTCGGCGGTCGGAGTGAGGTCGATCATCAGACACAGCACGCGTGCCCGCTCGACGTGGCGGAGGAACTGGTGACCGAGTCCCTTGCCTTCGCTCGCCCCTTCGATCAAACCCGGGATGTCGGCCACGACGAACTCGGTGTCGTCGTCGAGGCTCACCACACCGAGATTCGGTTCCAGCGTGGTGAACGGATAGTTGGCGATCTTCGGCTTGGCGGCGGAGATGACGCTGATCAGCGTCGATTTGCCGACGTTCGGGAAGCCCACGAGCGCCACGTCGGCCATCAGGCGGAGTTCCAGCTTGAGCCAGCGTTCCTCGCCGTGCTCGCCCTGCTCGGCGAAGCTCGGTGCGCGCCGCTTGTTCGACAGGAACTTGTGGTTGCCTCGCCCACCTCGGCCACCGGCGGCGGCGAGCCACCGGTCACCCTGGTTGTTGAGTTCGGCGTACACCTCGCCGGTGTACAGGTCGCTGGCCTTCGTGCCGATCGGCACCTTGATCTCGAGCGACTCGCCACGGCGGCCGTGCATGTCCTTGCCCTTGCCGTGGATGCCCCGCTCGGCCCTGCGGTGTGGATGATCCTTGAACGCCAGCAGGGATGCGACGTTGTGGTCGGCGATCAACCAGATGTCGCCGCCGTTCCCTCCGTCGCCACCGTTCGGGCCACCCATCACCACGGGCCCTTCACGTCGGAAGCTGATGCAGCCCGCGCCGCCGTCGCCGCCTCTCACGTTCAGTTGGCACTCGTCGACGAACTGGGACATTGTGCGCAGGCTATTTCGGACTCACTCGCTTCGCTCCGTTCGTCCGAGTTGGCTCCCTCGCTTCGAGTGAGCCTCCGGCGCGTCACTGCATCGCTCGCAGCAAGCTGCTCGGCACGGGAGTCGGGGCGAAGCCCTCCGTCTGCGACGCGTCAACGGGTCGTATCCTCATGCCGTGGACGATCTGCCGTTTCTGGACGACTCGGTGGAACGGGCAGATCGATGGGCGTCGACCATGGCGGGGCACTCCGACGACGAGGTGGTGGTCGCTCATGCCGATTCTCACGCCTCGGTCGGTGAGGCAACGATCCTGACCCGCGAGGCGCGCGAGGAACGCGACGACGAACTGCTCGCCAGCCGCGCGACCAGAGCGGTCGGGGCCGGAACCCGAGCACGCGAAGAGGAGCCCGACCCCTACCGCACGTGCTTCGAGCGTGACCGGGACAGGATCCTGCACGACTCGTCGTTCCGTCGACTCGCCGGCAAGACGCAGGTGTTCGTGTTCCCCGGTGATCACCAACGGAATCGGATGACCCATGCGCTCGAAGTCGCACAGGTGGCCCGCTCGGTCGCCCAGTCGTTGAGTCTCAACGTGCCCCTCGTGGAGGCGATGGCGATCGGGCACGACTGCGGGCACGGCCCCGGAGGACACGCCAGCGAGGATGCACTGTCACCGTTCCTGGAGGAGGGTTTCGACCATGCCCCGTGGGGCGCCGACGTGACGTTGCGTCCACTCAACCTGTGCGCCGAAACGCTCGACGGCATCCGCAACCATTCGTGGAGCCTGCCCGCACCCCAGACGCCCGAGGGTGAGGTCGTGTCGTGGGCCGACCGGATCGCCTACGTGTGCCACGACTTCGAGGACGCCGTCGCTTCCGGGATCATCACACCCGAAATGCTCCCCGAACTGGTGGCCGAACGTTGCGGTCGCGGCAGGTCGACCCAGCTCGGTACGTTCGTTCGGGCGATGGTCACCGCCGCGATGCGCACCGGGAAGATCGGGATGACCCCCGACATCGCAGAGGCACTGGCAGCGTTCCGCACGTTCAACTACGAGAACATCTACCTGCGACCGGCGAGCACGAAGCAGGCCGACGCAGTGATCTCGTTGCTGCGCGCACTGGTCGAGCACTACGCAGACCGGCCCCACGTGATCCCCGAGGCCACCGCGCAAGCGGTCCTGGGTGACGACATACCGCTCGGGCTCGTGGAAGCGGGCTCGACGCAGGCGCTGCGTGCGGCGGTCGCCTACGTGGCCGGCATGACCGACCGTTTCGCCTGCGAGCGCGGCCTCGTCGAACTGGCGTGGGACCCTGCGAAGCTCCCCGCCGCCGTCACCTGAGCAGAATCGCTGCGACCAGGGCAGTGAGCCCTTCGAGTTCGTGGCTCGGTGTGAGGTACATCGCACGCAACCCGAGGCCCATGATGAACAGGCTTCCGCACCCGTACAGGAGGTGGAGCTTGTCGGAGATGAACGGGCTGTTGCGGTAGCTGTAGAGGATCGCCACCGCGAAGATCGTGCTGAATCCGTAGAGCGCATGGAACGAGTCGAGTTCGATGTCGTTGCGGTTGACGATCAGCGCGCCCACGGCCGCCACCACGAGCGTCGACACCTGGGCAACACCGGTTGCCCACCACAGTGCTCGATGCCGGATCGACACGACGTACTGCGCAGCGAGCGACCACACGCCGACGAAGGCGTTCGAACCGATCAGGAACCACCCCGACCATCGGTGCAGGTCGTTCAGATCCACGACGCCGCCGGACTCATCCGTCGCAGGGAAGACCGCCGATGACGACCTCGACGACATCGTCGTCGGCGGTGCCGCTCATCCTGCCGGTGAGATTGTCGTTGACGTTGAACGACGGCCCGATGAGGTCGTCGCCCTGGAAGAGCGTGACACCCGGGTAGGCAGCGAGCAGGCTTGCCACGCTCGATCCGACGCCGACCCCCTCGGCGGTCTGCAGCCCTGCGGGTTGCACCGTGGCCGATCCTTCGCCCCCGTAGAAGTACGCGTAGAAGTGGTCCCGACCCTGGACCACGTCGGAGGCATCACCGAATTCGAGTTGCAACTGGTTCCAGTCGACCCGCCGGATGCGTGTGCCTCCGCACGGACCGATCTCGAATGGATCCACCCAGCCCGTGTCGGCGGTCGGCGCACCGAGCACGCTGGTGAGGAACGTGATCGTCTGCTCGGGTTCCGTGCCGAACGGAATGGCTCCGAGTCCGTCCGGCCCGAGCACGAAGTCTCCCCCGACCGACGTCGGTGCGGGTTCGGTGGGGACCGGGTCAGCGGCTTGCGGCGCCGGGGTCACGGTGCCCGGGTCCGCTTCGACGGTGGCCGGCGCCTCGGTCGCAGGCGGCGTGGCCACGGTGGCGTCGACGTCGGACGCGGGAGCGGTCGAAGTGGAATCGTCGGCTCCGTCGGTGGTCGATGGCTCGACCACCCCGTCGCCCTCCTCGAACAGCGGCGCCTCGATCGTGGTGGGGATCAGCGTGATCTCCGGCACGGTGGCATCGGCGTCGGAATCGCCTCCGCCGCACGCGACGAGCACGATCGACGCCGCGGCCGCGAACACGAGAAACGGTCGAGATGTCATCGGTTCATCATGCACGACACCGCAGGCGCCGACGCGGACGCTCGACGATCCTGACACGAACTCGACAAACGCTCGACGCCGGAACCAGAAGGGGCGGTCACTCGAAGATCCAACCGTCGCGATGGGGCGGCGTGCGGTCGGCTTCGATGAACCACTCGCGACCGAAGGCCATGGCGAACACCTCGTCG
>JBBSOH010000091.1:0-13534 GCA_038259945.1 Acidimicrobiales bacterium | reverse complement strand
GCTCTCCAGACGAGGCAGGCACGGTTCTCCACGTCGGTCGAGCAGAACGAGATCGACGTGGCCGGCTTCGGTGACCCGGTCGATGCCGCCATGCTGCAGATGGCGCTCGGCGAACTCGACGACGACGATCGTCGCCTGATCGAACTGCGCCACCTCGACGGTCTCACGCAATCCGAGATCGGACAACTGATCGGCATCTCCCAACCACAGGTGCACCGCCGCCTCGCTCGTGCCGAAGCGGCGCTCCGCGAACAACTCCGAGAGGTCACGTGATGAACGAGATGGTCGACGCATTTCCGAAGGCTGCGGTCCGTCTCGAACTCCGTTCGACCGCGGTGTCGGTCGCGGTGGGGCGGGCGGTGCTCCGTCGGATCGTCACCTTCCGCGACCCCGACGCCGAGAGCTCGTTTCTCATCGCGTTCACGGAGATCATGGCGAACGCCGTCGACGAACACGCTCGCCTCTCGTCCGACGCGCCGATCATCGTCGAGATCGAACAGATGCCCCACGACCTCGTCCGAGTCGCCGACGCCGGGTCCGGGATGAACGACGAATGGTTGGCGTCGTCGTCGCCGCCCGACGGTTCCGTGGAGCGTGGGCGCGGGCTCGCTCTGGCTCGCGCCTTCGTCGGCGACATCGCCTTCGAGTCGTCATCCTCCGGGACGATCGTGTCCCTCCCTCTCGCCGGGTTCGGGATCATCCGGTGAGCGCAGCTGACGAGCCCCTCCAACTCGCCATGTCGCTGAGCGGCGACATCGGTTCCCCGATCGCCGAAATCCAGGTGGTGGGAGAGTTCGATCGACTCCAGGTCGTCCGGTTCGACGAGACCGCCCGCACGCTGCCGGCGGCACTGGTCTCGCTGACCGTCGACCTGAGGCGGACCACGATCATCGACTCCGCGGCACTGGGCAGCCTGATCCGGCTCCGCAGGACGCTGAACCGCCACGGCTGCTCGTTCCAGGTCGTCGTGGAACGGCCGTTTCAGATCACCGTCATGAAGGTCGGTGGACTCTACGACCACCTGAACGTCCGCACGCCAGGTCAGCCCTGACCACATGAAACCGGTCCGAGCGAGCGGGTCAATCGACAGTGGCGTGGCGAACGCCGAATGCCTCGTCCAGCCCGCAGATCTCGATCAGTCGACGGGCGGAATCGCTCATGCCCACGATGGTCATGGATCCACCCCGATCGACGATCCGGTCCCTCATGACGAGCAGCGACGTCAGCCCGGCGGAGTCGATGAACGAGCACTCCGACAGGTCGAGATCGACAGAACCCGACAGCGTCGCCGCAGCGGCATCGAGAGCGGGTGCGGAGTGAGCGTCGAGATCCCCCGCCACGCCGATGCCGCTCCCGACCGACGTGACGCGTATCGCTGTCATCGGGGAAGTATCGCCGCCGATTCGGCGCAACGTCAACCGGATCTCGAAGTCGAGTCACGTCACTACGACCGTCCCGGTCGCGCTACGGTCTGCGCGTGACCGACCACGCGGATGCCTCCGACGTGTTCGCGGCCCGGGTGGCAGAGCGCGTCGCCGACCCGGGCCGGCTCGCGGCGGTCGCAGCGACGGGGTTGCTCGACTCCGCTGCGGACGCCGCCTTCGACCGGATCGCCGCGATCGCCGCGCGTCTGCTGGACGCGCCGTTCGGCTTCATCACCGTGGTCGACGACACTCGTTCGTTCTGGAAGGCGTGCATCGGAATCGAGTCGACCGACTCTCTCGATCGACAGAACCGGGTGGAGGAATCGTTCTGTCAGTACGTGATCGGACTCGACGACGAGCTGCTGGTCGACGACACCCGACTCGATCCTCGCACAGCTGACAATCCGTCCATCGAGTCGATGGGGGTTCTCGCGTGGGCCGGAGTCCCGCTGCGCGCAGCCCGAGGAGAGGTGCTGGGGACGCTGTGCGTCGTGGACACGCAGACCCGATCGTGGACTGCTGACGACGCCACGCTGCTGAGCGAACTCGCAGCCATCGCCGTCGACGAGATCGCTTCGGCGCAGGTCGCGCGCGCCGCTGCGCGGTCCGAGGCGCTCCTCTCGGCCGTGCTGTCGAACGCACCGATCGGTTTCGCTCTCGTGGACGATCAGTACCGATACGAGATCGTCAACGACACCCTCGCTGCGATCAACGGCGTCACGGCCGACGAGCACGTCGGGCGAACCGTCCGTGAGGTGCTGCCCGACGTGGCCGATGCGGTCGAGCCACTGCTGCGCAGCGTGCTGACGACCGGCGAGCCGGTGGTGGGAATCGAGATCGTCGGATCCACGCCGGCCGAACCCCACGTCGAGCGGGTCTGGACCTCCAGCTACTACCGGCTCGAGGTCGGCGAGCGGTCCCGTGCGGGGCTCTTCGTCGAGGAGATCACCAGTGCCGTTCGATCACGGCGACGAGCGGCGCGGCTCGCGTCGATCTCGGGCGCACTGGCCCGGGCCGACACGCTGGACGAGATCCAGTCGATCGTCGTCCACGAGATCGGCGACTACTTCGACGCCTCGATGGCCGTGGTCGGTCACTGGGACACCGACACCGGGGTGACCACCGTGCTCGCTGCTCCTGCCGTTCGCGACACCGTCGAGGAATCCGGACACCTGGCCGACGACGGCACCCCCTACGCCGAAGCGGTCCGCACGCGTCGAACCGTCACGATCGGTGATTCAGGAGACCGGCCGGACGGCGTCGATGCGAGCGATCGGCCGGGCGGTGTCGCCGCCGAGGCGTTCGTTCCCTGCATCACCGGCGACGGCACGTTCACCGGCGTGATGTGGATCGGTTGGAACGAGCGCAAACGAGCACAGGATTTTCCGTTGCCACAACTCGAAACCGTCGCCGGCATCCTCGCCGGCGTCTTCGAACGCAATCGGCTCCACCGCCAGCAGCGACAACTGATCGACACGCTTCAGCAGTCGTTGCTCGACGAACCGCCGGAGCGGCCGGGTCTCGAGATCGTGGCGAGGTACCGACCGGCCGGTGACGCGCTCGGATTCGGAGGCGACTGGTACGACGTGATCGCGCTGTCCGACGACTGCACTGCGCTGGTCGTGGGGGACGTGGCCGGCCACGATCCCACCGCCGCGGCACGGATGTCACAGATCTCCTCGATCATCGCCCAGTTGCTGTTGTCCGGAACCCAGCTGTCCGTCCTCTTCGCAGCGGCAGAGCGGGCGATGGCTGCGCGTTCCATCATCGCGATGGCCACCGTCAACCTCGTCGTGGTCGACCCCCGACGACGGACCCTCACGTCGATCTCCGCCGGTCACCTTCCCGCCCTGCTGCTGACGCCCGACGGCAGCGTGGAGTGGCTCGAACGCGCTCTGCGGCCACCGCTGTGGACACTCGGCGCCGACGTTCGTCCGCAGGCGATCACGTACGAAGCCGGCTCGAAGCTGCTCGTGTTCACCGACGGGTTGGTCGAAACCCGCAGCGCCACCATCGACGACGACCTGCAACGTCTCACCGCCTACCTGCGGACGCAGCCCGGCGCCGACATCCTCAGCATGTCCGACAAGCTCCTGGACGACTTCGCCGTCGTCGGCGAGCAGACCGATGACATCGCATTCCTCGCAGTACATCTCGAATAGCCGGTCGGCTCCGCGACTGCCGAGGGCCGCCGCTCGCGAGCGGCGATGACGGAATCGACGGCGGTCGTTGCGATTCAGACCGGTTCAGGCCGATCGTTTCAGTGCGTGCGGAAGGTCTCGATCTCGGCGGCGAGTTGCTTCGCGTCGTCGTCGGCGAGCTTCCATTCGTAGGTCGCACCGGGTGTCTTCACGGTCACCACGTCGCCGCCCACCTGGCGGTCGAGTTCCACCGATGTGACGGTGCGCAACGGGATCTTGATCTTGTCGTCGCGACCGAGCCGGCGGGCGTGCGTGCGCACGATCTCGTCACCGTCCACCTCGACCGATCCGTTGCTGCCGTCTTCCTTGATCGTGTACTTCGCCATGTCCGACCTCGCCTTCCAGATCTCGTACTTCGACGCGAACGGTAGCCCACCCGATCGCCCGCGGGACGTCGATCGGCGATCGACGAGCGCATGGAACGGAACGAGCCTGGGTAGTCGCCCTCCATGACCCGATACGGATTGAAACTGATGTGCGAGCTGCGTTCCGGCTCCGAACTGATCGCCCAGTCGAAGGGTGCAGAGGAGCGGGGACTCGAGTTCCTCTCGATCTCGGACCACATCCACCCCTGGCTTCCCGAACACGAACACGCACCGTTCGCATGGAGCGTGCTGGGCGGCATCGCCGCGGCGACGTCGAAGATCGAACTGATCACCGGCGTCACCTGCCCGACATACCGGTATCACCCGGTGATCATCGCTCACGCCGCCGCCACCATCGCCGAGATGTCGGGCGGCCGGTTCACCCTCGGCCTCGGGTCGGGGGAACGACTCAACGAGCACGTGACCGGCCTCGAGTTCCCGTCGGTCGACCTTCGCCACGACATGCTCCACGAGGCGATGGACCTGATGAACGAACTGTGGTCCGGCGAGTTCGTCACGCGTCGCGGCGACTTCTTCGACGCCGACCACGTCAAGATCTACGAGCAGGCCGGCACCCCGGTCCCACTGGTGCTCGCCGTCAGTGGCGACCAGTCGCTCGATCTCGCCAGGGACACCGGTTGCGCCGGGATCATGGCCATCGAGCCCGACGCCGAGTTGATCACCGGGTGGACCGACCGTGGCGGTTCGGCCGACGACACGTGGACCGAAGTGCCGTTCGCATGGGAGCCGACGAAAGAGAAGGGCATCGAGACCGCAAAGCGGTTCCGGTTCGGCATGCAGGGGTGGGAGGTCTCCGCCGAACTCCCGAACCCCGCTCACTTCGAGGCCGCCACCCAGTTCCTCACCGACGAACAGATCGGTGACGCCATCCCGCACGGGCCCGACCCCGAACCGTACGTGCAAGCGGTGCAGGAGTTCATCGACGCCGGGTTCTCGAACATCGCGATCGTGCCCGTCGGTGACGACTTCGACGCCACGATGGACTTCTGGGAGAACGACGTCCGCCCGCAGCTCACCGGAACGGGCGCCTGATGGACCTCGGGATCGACGGACGACTCGCACTGGTCACCGGCGCCGCTGGCGAGATCGGCAAGGAGAGCGCCCTCGCCCTCGCCCGTGACGGCGTCCGACTCCTGCTCACCGACGTCGACTCGAACGATCTCGCCGAGGCAGCGAAGGAGATCGAGACCAAGACCGGCGCCGAGGTCTGGCGTTCGGTCGCCGACCTCACGAAGCAGTCCGACGCCAATGCGCTCGCCGCCAAGGGTGCCGAGCACGGTGGCATCGACATCTGCGTCCACGCCGCCGGGATCACCGGTGCCAAGGGCGACCCGCTCGAATTGAGCGACGATGACTACGAAGCAGCGTGGGCGATCGACTTCATGTCGGCGGTCCGCATCGCCCGTGCCATGGTGCCCGCCATGGTCGACCAACGGTGGGGGCGCATCGTGTACGTCGCGTCGGAGAACGCCGTGCAGTCCTA
This sequence comes from Acidimicrobiales bacterium, assembly GCA_038259945.1. Lineage (GTDB taxonomy): Bacteria > Actinomycetota > Acidimicrobiia > Acidimicrobiales > Ilumatobacteraceae > Ilumatobacter_A. The sequence goes on along the minus strand of JBBSOH010000091.1, from coordinate 8,040 downwards.
CGCCGACGAGATGCCGTACAACGTCGCCAAGGCGGCGCTGGTCAACTTCACCAAGGGCACGGCTCAGGTGTACGCACCCAAGGGCGTGCTGATCAACGTCGTGTCGCCGGCGTTCATCGAGACCGACATGACCGACGGGATGATGGAGAAGCGCGCCGACGAACTCGGCGTCACCGTCCCCGACGCCATCGAGTCGTTCCTCGAGGAGGAACGTCCGCACCTCGTGTTGAAGCGCCGCGGCCGCCCGCCCGAAGTCGCCGCCGTCATCGCGTTCCTCTGCTCCGACCTGGCCAGCTTCGTGGTCGGTTCGAACTACCGGGTCGACGGCGGGGCAGTGCAAGCGATGAACACCTGACCGACGCTCACGTCAGGCCACGACGTCTGGCGCACGAGTCGCCAGGCAGGTCGGGCACCACGCCGATGAGCGTCGCGCCGTCGAGAGTGTCCGCCACCCGGATGCCGGCGGCACCGCCGGGGAACCTGTCGACGGGAAACGCCACGCACCCTTCGACGATGTCGACGTCCGCCGGCCACACCCGGCTGTCGGCGACGTCCGCGAGGTAGGCCGCGCCCCCGTTCGTCACCACGTGGCGTTCGGGCGTGACCTGCGGTGCGTCGTACTCGTCGGGCACCTCGAGCAGGTCGAGGTCGGCGGCTCGTTCGAGGACGATGTCGATCCCCTCGGCGGTCGACTGCCGACGACTGACCGGAGTCGCCACGGGCGGAGCGGGTGCGATTCGAGCGAGCGCTCCCGCATCCACCAGCCCGACCGGTTCGGCATCGACCCCCGACGGGAAGTACGCCCATCCGTCGCCGCCGATCACGAGACTCGGGAGCCGGTCGGCCCACCCGATGCGGACCACGGCACCGTCCGGATCGTCGTCGTAGGTGGTGGCTTCTGCCGGGACAGGGTCGGATCCCGACTCGGTCGAGGGCGTGTCGGACCGGGCGCAACCCGTGGCGAGGAGTCCGAGGACCGAGATGGTGGAGAGGAGTCGTCGAGCGTTCATGACCGTTCGACGGCGCAGTCGGTCGTCGGGATCCCGGAGGGTGACGGGGACGAGTCCCCTTCTGCGTCGCATGTTCCGGCCCACTGCCGGGTACGACCACTTCATGACCGACGATCCGACCTCCACCGCTCCCACCCAGGCAGGCCCCGGCGACCAGAGCGCAGTCTCCGTCCTGGCGGTGTTCGCCGACGGCGGATGGAGCGTCGACCACCTCGTGCGTTCCGGTGGCGAGATCGAATGCGGACGATGCGGTGAAACCACGCCGGCAGACCGCTGGCGGGGCGAAGCGGAGCACCGCATCGAGGGTGCGTCGGATCCCGACGACCTCCAACTCGCGGCCGGCATCTCGTGTCCCCGCTGCGAGGCCCAGGGTGCGATCGTCCTCGGCTACGGCCCGATGGCGTCGGAAGACGACGCCGACGTGATGTTGGCCCTCGACCTCGACAACGCCACCGATCCGGTCGCATCGTCGTGAGCAGCCTCCCGCCGATCCGAGCCGCCGCTTGGCGGATCAGCATGATGAGCTCGACGACGGCGACCACCCCACATGTTCGCTGACTGGATCTGGACCTCGTGGGAGCAGGCCGGGTTGGTCGCGCTCTCGGCGGTGCTGATGCTCTTCGTCGTCATTGCTGTCATCCGTGTGGTCGGGTTGCGGTCCCTGTCGAAGATGTCGAGCTTCGATTTCGCCGTCACCGTCGCCATCGGCTCGGTGCTGGCGAGCACCGTGGCAACGTCCACTCCCGTCGCGAACGGTGCGGTGGCGATCGCAGCGCTCCTCGCCGCCCAGTCCGCGATCGCCGTGCTCCGGCGGTTCGCCGGATTCGGACAGGTCGTCGACAACAGCCCGGTGCTCCTGATGCGAGACGGACAGTTCCTGTCCGACGCACTGGACCGGTCGCGGGTCACCCGGTCGGACGTGGTGGCCAAGTTGCGCGAAGCGAACGTGCTGCAGTTGCACGAGGTGCGAGCCGTCGTGCTCGAGACCACCGGTGACATCAGCGTGCTGCACGGGGACGAACCGGTCGACGATCTCCTCCTCGACGGGGTCGTGGACGGTCGCCACGACGCCTCTCGCTCACGTCGCGCGTGACACCTGCAGGACGACATCGTCGCCGTAGACGGCCCGCACCGTCCCGGAGGTCTCCCCTCGCCGGTCCGTACCGGACAGGCCCCGACATTCAGGCCGGAACCACCTCGTCGCCCGGCGGGTCGTCGCTGGCATCGGCATCGGCATCATGCGCATCCACGTCGAGTTCATGGGAGAACGCCTGCACGCCGGCGATCCCTGCGGCCACGACCGGAACGGCGAGGAAGGCGCCGGCCAAGCCGGCAACGGCGCCACCGGCGGTCAGTGCGATCAACACCACCACGGGGTGGATCGACACCTGGCGGGCCATGATCAGTGGTTGGAACAGGTTGCCTTCGACCTGCTGGACGACCACGGCGAGCACGATCACCCACAGCGCGGTCGCAGGGTCGACCGTGATCAACGCCACGATCGCAGCAGCGGCACCCGCGACCACTCCGCCGGCGAGGGGGAACAACCCGGCGATGGCGGTGAGGATCATCAACGGAACGACCAGGGGCACGCCGAGCACCCAGAGTCCCGCTCCGATCAGGAGTGCGTCGGCGATGCCGGTGAGCACGACGCTGCGCAGGTACGCCGACATCGTGTCGGCCATCGCGTCTCCACTGCGCCGGACCGCATCGGCTCGGACCGGATCGACCCGGGACACGATTGCCTTCCACATGCTCGATCCGTCCTTGAGGAGGAAGAACGTCAACACCAACGTCAGCAGAGCGCCTGCGAGGACCTGCACGGCGAGCGTCGCCTGCTCCACCCCCAGTGATCCGATACCTCTCGACACCCACGATCGAACGGACTCCTCGCCCTGTTCGACCTGCTGCTGCGACAGATTGAACGGCTCGGCCGTCAACCAGTCCTCGATGCCCCGACGGATCGTGTCGCCGTCGACCTCACTGTCGGAGATCGTCGTGCGGGTTCGTCCGTAGACGAACCATCCGGCGACCCCGAACGTCGCGACGATCGACGCCATCGGGATGACCGCCGCGAGCGAACGCGGGACCCGATGCGCCTCGAGGCGACGAGACACCGGGCGCAACGCTGCAGCGACGATGAGAGCCAGCAGGAGTGGCACGAGCACCACCCTCAGCGTCAGTGCGATCCAGAGCAACACGCCCAGTCCCGCACCGACGAGCAGCAACCCCTTCGCCCACGCCGACAGCCGGTCGAGCCACACCGGCACGCTCAGCGCGGAGCGGTCGCGCTCGGTCGTCATCGCGACGTCCGTGCACCCGCAGCGTGTGCGGCGAAGTGTCCAGGTCGAACGTCGTCCATTCCGCTCTGTACCCGATCGACGCCGGACTACTCCTCGACAACCCGGTCCGCCTGTTTCCGATGCCGCCCCCCGGGTAGTCCTGGTCGTGCCATCACCCGATTCGCCGACAGCCGACATCGACGCCGATTCCAGTCCGTCCATCCGCCCGTTCCTGCCGCTCGAGGAGTACGCGATCATCGGGGACATGCGCACGCTCGCAGTCGTCGGCTCGAACGGATCCATCGACTGGCTGTGCTGGCCGCGATTCGACTCGCCGTCGATCTTCGGCCGACTGCTCGACGGCGACGGTGGATCCTGGAGCCTCGAGCCGACGTCGGGCTCCGACGCGACACGACAGGTGTACCTGAGCGGAACCAATGTGCTCGTCACCCGCTTTCACACCGCTGACGGCGTGGTCGAGGTGGAGGACTTCATGACCCTGGGTGACGCCGGCCAGCACGTCGTCCGGGTCGTGCGTTGCCTCGTCGGTTGCGTGGAGATGCGCTCGGCCGTCGACGCCCGACCCGACTACGGGCGAACCGACGCCGACGTCACCAGCAGCACCGACGATCTCGACATCGATCCGGACGGCGACGGCGACGACGAACGCAGAGACGAAGCAGTCGACGCCAGGATCGCGTACACGATCGACGGTGAGGAGATCGAGATCCACGCATCGGGAACGGTTCGGTGGAACGCCGACGACGCGAAGCTCACCAGCTCGTTCACGCTCGCAGAGGGTGACGTGGAGTACCTGGTGCTGGGCGACCGACCGCTGGAACGCAACGACTGCGAGGGACTCCACACGACCGCGACCAGCTTCTGGCGCGACTGGTCGGAGTCGACCGAGTACAACGGCCGCTGGCGCGAGCACGTCGAACGGTCGGCGCTCGTGCTCAAGTTGCTCACTCACGAACCCTCGGGCGGCATCATCGCCGCCGGTACGACGAGCCTGCCTGAAGTGCTCGGCGGCGAACGCAACTGGGACTACCGCTACGTGTGGATCCGCGATGCCGCGTTCACCGTGTACGCGTTCATCGAACTCGGTCACCTCGCCGAAGCCGAGGCGTTCACTGCGTGGCTCGTCGCCCGACTCGACCGATGCGACGACCCCGACGTTCCGCCACTTTCCCCTCTCTACGACCTCGACGGCAAGGACGACCTCGACGAGATCGAACTCGATCACTGGAGTGGTTACGCCGACAGTTCGCCGGTCCGAGTCGGCAATGCTGCGTCAGGGCAGTTGCAGCTCGACATCTACGGCGAATTGATCGACGCGCTGTACCTCGCCGACAAGCACGGAGATGGGCTGAGCATCGACACCTGGCGTCACATCACCCAGATCATCGACTGGCTCGGGAGGCACTGGCAAGCGCCCGACGACGGCATGTGGGAGGCACGCAGCGGGCCGCAGAGGCACACGTCCTCGCTGCTGATGTGTTGGGTGGCCGTCGAGCGGGCGATCCGCATGGCGTCCCAACGCGGTCGCCCGGCGCCGTTGGAGGACTGGCACGAACTCCGTGACGAGATGCATCGCACGCTCGTCGACGACGGCTTCAGTGACGAAGTCGGCGCGTTCACCCAGATCCTCGGAGGAGACACGGTCGACGCCTCGATGCTGCTCGCGCCGCTCGTCAAGTTCATCTCGCCCAGCGACCCGATGTGGACGAGCACGCTCGACGCCATCGGTGAGCGTCTGGCTCACGGTCCACTCGTCGACCGCTACGACAACACGTCGACCGAGGACGGACTCGATGGCGATGAAGGAGCGTTCACGATCTGCTCGTTCTGGTACGTCGAGGCTCTCGCCAGGTCGGGGCGTCTGGACGAGGCCCGTGACCTCCTCGATCGTCTGCTGTCGTACGCCAGCCCGACCGGCATCTTCTCCGAGGAGATCGGTCCGACCGGGCGCCTCGTCGGCAACCTGCCCCAGGCGTTCACGCACCTCGCTCTGATCAGCGCTGCGGTTTACCTCGACGAAGCGCTGTCGGACTGACCGACTCCACACCGTTCAGGCGACCAACCAAACGGTGGCCGACACCATTCGGATGTGACACCAAACGGTGGTGACACCATTTGGTTGGGGCCAACGGTCGGGTGCGTCAGGCTGCGTACGACACGATCTCGAACTCCACCCCGTCGGGATCGAGGAAGTAGAAGCGGCGGCCCGGGTCGTAGTCGCCGAAGCTGAACGGCTCGATCCCCGCAGCTCTGACCCGCCGCTCCACCTCGTCGAGGTCATCGACGACCAACGCGACGTGGTTGAGGCCGTTGACCTGGTATCCGGCATCCGTGACGGCGGCGGGGTCGGTCGGTGGCGTGTACAGAGCGAGGTAGTCGTCGTCGGTGCCGACGTGCACCGTGTACCCGTCGTCCTTCGCCGAGCCGCTCCACCGGACATGCCAGTCGAAGAGGTCGACGAGTCGAGCGGCGGAGGAATCCGGATCGGTGACGGTGAGGTTGACGTGTTCGAGTCGTGCTGTCGCGTTCATGTCGACTGTTCTAATATCTCAACCAATGTCGAGGTCAAGGGAAAATTCGGATCCTCTGCTCGCGATCGGAGCCCTCGCCGATCGCACGGGTGTGTCGATCTCGGCGATCCGGTTCTACGAAGGCAGGGGTCTCGTGAGTTCCGAACGGGCATCGTCGGGCCACCGCCGGTTCCGCAAGTCGGTGATTCGTCGGCTGTCGTTCATCCTCATCAGCCAGCGACTCGGCTACTCCCTCGACGACATCAGAGCCCAACTCGATCGGCTTCCGAACGGCCGCACACCGACCGAGCGCGACTGGAATCGCCTCGCAACCGGCTTCGCCGCCGACATCGACGAACGCATCGCCGGGCTCCAGCGACTGCGCGACGACCTCGACGGCTGCATCGGATGCGGATGCCTGTCGATGGAGAAGTGCGCGATGTGGAACCCGGACGACGGCGCCAGTCTCCTCGGTACCGGTCCGCGCTACCTCCTCGGCGATTCCTCGGCCGACGTCCTCCCCAGAAACCAAACGGTGTCAGACACCGTTTGACCGTCGACACAGTTCGGCCGCTCAGTCGCGTCGGGCGACTCCGACGTCGTTCGCACGTTCGTCCGGCGCTGACAGCGCGGCTGCCCACTCCGTTTCCCGAGCACCGATTCCGGGTACGGCTCCTGTCCTGCGGGGGCCCGCCCCGCCGTGACCACATCGGAGATTCCATGGACATCGTGACGATCCTCTTGATCGTTCTCGGAGTCGTCGCGATCGCAGTACTTGCGTTCGTGATGATCCGCAAGAAGCAACGCGGCGGGTCGGTGCTCGCTGCACCCGCCTCCACCGACCGGACAGGCGGTCCGTCATGAGTGACGCTCAGTTGAACCTGATGCGGGCCAGCGACGTCGCCGGCCTCCCTGTCGTGACCATCGACGGTGGCGAGGACGCCGCCGAGATCAAGGACGTCGTCTACGACGCGTCGCAACACCACCTGATCGGATTCACCCTCAACAAGCGGGGTTGGTTCCGTGGCGCGATGAAGTCGACGCTTGCCACCGAGAACGTGACGGGCATCGGTGCCCACGCGGTAATGGTTCCAGGTGAGGACTGCATGATCGAGACGGCCGGATCGACCGAAGCGCTGGCCGCTCCGAAGTCCGATCACGACGTCATCGGCAACGACGTCGTGTCGAGTTCCGGTGCCGTGATCGGCACCGTGATCGACGTGATCATCGAGACCGGTGCGGCACCTCAGGCCGTCGGGTACGAAGTGAAGACCGATGACGGCAGCGTCTTCGTCCCGTCATCGGCCCAGATGGGACTCTCGGCCCAGAACCTGATCGTGCCCGCCGAGGCCGAGCAGTTCACCCGCAACGACCTCGCCGGGTTCGGCGCCTCCGTTGCGTCGTTCCGCGAGATGATCGGAGGACAGTCATGAGCGAGCACAACATGAAGGCCATGACGGGGCAGTCCGTGATCGCCCTCGACACCGCCGAAGAGATCGGCAAGGTCAAGCATTTCGTCGTCTCCGCCGACGGTCAGCGGATCGAGAGGTTGCACATCGACGGTCGTAAGAAGAAGGCGCTGTTCACCGAATGGGGCGACCTCGAGTCGTTCGGCGCCGACCGGGTGATGGTGAAGGCCGCCGATGCGACCGCTGGGTCGGAGGACGATCGCGATCTCGACGTCGCCAGCGGCGACATCGAGCTGATCGGGACCCGCGTGCTCGACACCGCCGGCTTCGAACACGGCAAGGTCGCCGATGCAACCTTCGATTCCGTCAGCGGTGCGATCGTCGCGATCCACACCGATTCCGACGTCGCAATCGACAGCGGCCGCATCCGCAGCCTCGGGTCGTACGCACTCGTCGTCGACGCCTGAGTCCGAAGTCGAACGGTGTCTGACACCGGATGACAACCATCCGGTGTCAGACACCGTTTGGTTGGCACCGATTGGTTTCAGGCGCCGGGGCGGTCGGTGATTCCGGCGAGGCCGCGGGTTTCGATCAGGTGCTTCAAGTCGATTCCCCAGTGCAGCACGGGGGGAAGCAGATCGAGGAACGGCGCGGTGAGCTTGACGGGGCCGATCTCGGCGAGGCCGCGGTGTCCACCGAGGTCGAGAACCCACCCGCGGTGGCCGAGGCGGGCAACGTCGAGACGATCGCCTCGAAGCAGGCGGACTGCGTTGCGTCCAGCAGCTTCGCCGGCCTGCACCGCGATCTG
>JBBSOH010000090.1:0-13578 GCA_038259945.1 Acidimicrobiales bacterium | reverse complement strand
GGCCGATGTTGCACACGATGGCGTTGTGCTTCATCTGCTTCATCGAGTCGATCGAGATCAGGTTGAAGTTGCCCGAAGAGGTGACGAAGATGTCGATGTCGCCGATGCAGTCCTCGAGCGGCAGAACCTGCAGGCCTTCCATCGCAGCCTGCAGCGCGTTGATCGGGTCGATCTCGGTGACGATGACGCGAGCACCCTGGCCTTGCAGCGACTGCACGCAGCCCTTGCCGACGTCGCCGTAGCCGAGGACGAGGGCGGTCTTGCCACCGATCATCACGTCGGTCGCCCGCGAGATCGAGTCGACGAGCGAGTGGCGACAGCCGTAGAGGTTGTCGAACTTCGACTTGGTGACCGAGTCGTTGACGTTGATGGCCGGGAAGATCAGTTCGCCGTTCTCCATCATCTTGTACAGGCGGTGCACGCCGGTGGTGGTCTCCTCGGTGACGCCCTTGATGTTGGCGGCCATGCGGGTCCATTTGCCGGGGTCGGACTTGAGGGTGCGGTTGAGCAGGCCGAGCACGATCGCGAACTCGGCGCTCGATGCCTCGGTCGGATCCGGGACTTCGCCGGCCTTCTCGAACTCGACGCCCTTGTGCAGCAGCATCGTGGCGTCGCCGCCGTCGTCGAGAATCATGTTCGGACCGTCGTACTTGGTGCCGTCGGCAGCATCGGGCCAGGTCATCATCTGGTCGGTGCAGAACCAGTACTCCTCGAGCGTCTCGCCCTTCCAGGCATAGACCGGCACCCCGTCGGGGTTCTCGACGGTGCCATGCGGGCCGACGACCACTGCGGCTGCGGCGTGGTCCTGGGTGGAGAAGATGTTGCAGCTCGCCCAGCGCACTTCGGCACCGAGAGCGGTCAGCGTCTCGATCAGCACGGCGGTCTGGATGGTCATGTGCAGCGATCCGGAGATGCGGGCACCTGCCAGCGGCTTGGACTCGCCGTACTCCTTGCGCAGCGCCATCAGGCCAGGCATCTCGTGCTCGGCGAGGAGCATCTCCTTGCGGCCGAACGGCGCCATCGACAGATCGGCGACGCGCCAATCCTTGCGGTCGGCAAAAGTGATATCGGACATGGTGAAACCTCCGGTGGTTCGGTTGTGGTCGAACCAGGCCGGGACCATCAGGCCCTGGGTCAGCAACGCAGCCCGGTAGAAACCGTCAGGCTACCGCGAAAAGCGAAAAGGCCCGGCCACAACGGGCCGGGCCTTTCTCGAACTCGAACCGCCGTCAGGGTCTGACAGCGACGGTGGGCGCAGCCCACCTTGGAGCGTGTACGGGGTGACCTCTATTTCAAGATGACGGCGTAGACGTCGAGGAAGTAGTGGGTGCGTCCGTCGGCGTTGTACGTGGAAACCATGTTGTCGTCACCGTTCTTGTCGCCGTAGGTGATCACCGAGGCATTCGCCACGGCGCCGCCTTCGGCGAAGTTCAGGTTGGAGTTGCCTGGGGCCCCAGCCGGGAATGCCCCCGGGCCGGCCGGGTTCATCGTCAGGAAGCTCTTGACCGGCACGGTTGCGTACAGGCGCTCGAGTCCGGCCGCCGTCAGGTTGCCGAACAGTCCCGCCTGCTCACCGATCGGGACGCCGTTCAGCTGGACCGAATTGGCGAAGTCGTCGAAGCTCCAGTCCTCCCAGGAGGAGAAGCCGAGCTTGGCACTACCGAACTCGGTGGTGCGGGTGTCGAACGAGCGGAACGGCGCCTCGAGCGGGACAATGCGGCCGACGGTGGTTGTTGCATCGCCGCCGGTCTGCAGGTAGGCGACCACGTCGAGAGCCACGTTGATCCTGCCATCTCGGTTGTACACCCAAATGCCGCCAGCGTCGTTGATCGGCACGATCGCCAGGTTGGCCTTCGTGACGCCAGCCGGGTAGTTGCCGTTCGAGCTCGGCGCCTCGGCGAGGCTCGCCGGCACCTCGTCGGGGGTCAAGGTGAGATATGTGCCCACGTTCCCGGGCTGATTGTTGATCCCTGTCAGGTTGACGACCACGGCGGTGACGTCGGGAGAGTTCGGAACGCCAGCCTGGCCCCGGACCGGAACCTGCACCGACTGCTTCGCGCCGAGAGTCGCGCCGGAAGGGCGCGAGTCGTAGAGACGCTGAGGTGTGACAGTGACCATGCGAGCGCCGTCTACGAGGGGTGCGACGTCGGTGCCGGCGAATCCGGACGTGGCGACGAAGCCGAACACGTCGACGATCACGCGGCTCGTCCCGGCGTTCTGCGTCGACAGATCAATCGTGATCTCGCCTTGCGCGCCGACGCCGATGATCCCAAAGTTCGGGACCGTGTGCCCGGCGTACTGGAAGTTGATCAGCGACGTGGGGTCGCCACCGCCGGCGTAGTCGGAAGGACTGACCGAAGCGAAGCCGTTGCCGGCGGCTCCGGCGATGGTGACGTTCACGGCAACGGCCAAGACGCCGTCGGCGGGCACGCCACCGATGCCGACGACCGGAACGGTGATGCTGCCGTTCGCATCGACACCGCGCTGGTCGAAGATTCGGGTCGGGGCGACGGGGAAGTACTCCCCTCCGGCACAGAGGCTCTCTGCAGCGCACGTTTCGGGCGCAGCGGAAACGGTCGAAACGGCAGGAACCACGCCCACGGCGGTCACACCGAGGAGGAGCGCAGCGCCCCGTCGAAACACTGTTGTCGAGATCATCGTGTCCAATCGTAACTCGTTCGTCATATTCCTGTCGGGCGGGCGGAGAAATTTCCTCCGTGGTCGCATCTCCCGACGCGACCGATGACGTGTCTATCGGTGTGCAATCCGATCGACTTGAATCTGGGAACCGGTCAATCGGCCTCGAAGGTCGGCGCGATCGATCCGGCATCGACGAGGCCCATCAAGCGCTCGTGTTCCGCGGCGTCGACGGTGGTGGCCTCGTCGATCAGCATCACCGGGATGCCGTCCTGCACTGCGTAGGTGCGCAGGAGACGTGGGTTGTAGAGGACGCCTTCGTCCTCGAGGTTGTAGAGCGGACCCTTGTCCTCGGGGCAGGCGAGAATGGCGAGCAGATCGGGAGAGAGAGACATGGGTTGCGTCCTGATTTCTGGAATGGGCGGGTGGGAAGGAGCGAGGCTGGGGGTGTCGAGAGGTCGAGGTCAGCTGGTGATCAACGAGAGCAGTTCGGCGACATGATCATCGCACGCATCGCGAGTGGGCGCTTCGAGATTGAGACGCAGCAGCGGCTCGGTGTTCGACGGGCGCAGGTTGAACCACCAGTCCCCGCAGTCCACCGTGAGCCCGTCGAGGTCGTCCTGGGAACGGTCGGCGAATTCACCGCTGACCCGATCGATCACGGCGAGTGCGTCGTCGACCTGGGTGTTGATCTCGCCGCTCGAGCAGTACCGATCGAAGGGGGCGCGCAGTTCCGACAGCGGCTTTCCCGAGCGACCGACCTCGGCCATCACCATCAGCGAGGCGATCAGCCCGCTGTCCGCGTTGAAGTTCCGGGCGAAGTAATAGTGCGCCGAGTGCTCACCACCGAACAGCGCACCCGTCTCGGCCATGACCTGTTTGATGTAGGAGTGGCCCACACGGGTGCGGATGGGGACACCGCCGTGTTCCTCCACGACCTCGGGGACCGAGCGGGAACAGATCAGGTTGTGGAGAACGGTGGCACCTGGGTTCCGCCGCAAGGTCGCTGCGGCGAGGATCGCCGTCGTGGTCGAACCGCTGAGACCCGCTCCGGTCTCGTCGACCACGAAGACCCGGTCGGCGTCGCCGTCGAACGCGAGCCCCAGGTCGAAGCCGCCCGCCACGACGCGAGCGCGCAGGTCACGCTGGTTCGCGGGCTGCAGCGGGTCGGCCGGGTGATTCGGGAACGTGCCGTCCAACTCGGGGTACATGATCTCGAAATCGACGCCCTCGAGACGTTCGAGCACCGCCGGCACGACGAGGCCCCCCATGCCGTTCGCGGTGTCGGCAACGACCCGCATCGGACCGATCTCGGAGAGGTCGACGAAGGTCAGGACGTGCTCGACGAATGCGTCCAACATCGAATCCTCGGTCCGGGTGCCCTGCCGATCGCTGCGCGGGGGTTCATCCCCGTCCAGCACGGACTGCGCGACCGACTGCACATCGGCGAGACCGGAATCGGCGCCGACGGGGCGAGCGCCCGACATGCACAACTTGATGCCGTTGTACCCGGCCGGATTGTGCGACGCCGTGAACATGGCGCCGGGAATCCCCAGGGTGCCCGACGCGAAGTACATCAGGTCGGTGGATGCCAGACCGATGTCGACGACGTCGATGCCGTGATCGTTGAGCCCTCGCGTGAACGCTTCGACCAGCGACGGCCCCGACGGTCGCATGTCGCGGGCGATCACGACTCGATCCGCACCTGCGGCGGAGACGAAGGTGGCGAAACCCACACCGAGGGCATGGACGACGTGGGCATTGACCTCGTCGTGCACGGTGCCGCGGATGTCGTAGGCCTTGACGATCTGATTCAGGACTGACATGACGGGGCGTGACGCTATCGGTCGATGGTGTCGACCCCGTGACGACCAGGCGACAGCCCGGTGCGATTCACCCGGCGGTGAGAGGCCCGTCATCGGGTGGCGAATCGAAGCCGTCGTCGATCGACGACTGCTGGGTCGGTGTGGGATCCATCACCTCGAGCCCTGACGCTCCAGCCTCTGGTGCGTCCGTGAACGGGTCGACCAGCGGTTCGGCGAACGGGTCCACCGGTCGATCGGTGGTCGCTGATGGGCCCGATGGGTCAGGAGTCGGTGAATTCCAGAGATCGTCGGACTCCGGTGGCGGCAGCGTCGCACCGCCAGCAGGAATCGCGACACCGGCACCGGCGAACGACGGCACCGTGTCGGCGTGCTCGATGTCGCCGCGTCGGCGCCACACGAAGCACAGGCCGATGCCCAGTGCCGTCATGATGTAGAAGAACCAGTCGAGGGTCCCGCGTGCGTCGTAGGTCATCTCGACGTCGGCCTGCGTCGGCACCACGATCATCTGGTTCGGCCCGGCGCGGTACGGACCATCGGCGCCGGACACCTTCCAGTTCGGGAAGTAGCTCACCTTGACCAGGACGGGCACACCGATCTGGTCGACGTTGAAGCTGAGCGACTGCTGACGGATCTCGACGTCGGTCACCGACACCTCGGGCAGTTGCGTCGGAACGAGGCCCCCCTCGGGCGCCACGTAGTCGACCTTGCGGAGTTGGTCGTCGAACGGTTCGATCCGCTGGTCCTGCACGAGCGTGGCGGTGACCCGCTGCCATTCCTCGGGTCCCTCGTCGACGGGCATGGCGGGCCAGGTCTCGCGGTTCTGGAACCAACTGGTGCCGAGTTCGAGGTTGCGTTCGCGATCGTCGCCGGGCTTGTACCAGTCGTCCGCGGCTTCCTGATCGACCACGACGGGAGCGACGTCGAGTGCTTCGACGATGTTCGAGTCCTGGACCTCGTAGACCTCCCACGTGCCCGACACGGCGACGAATTCGAGTTCGTCGTTGGTGGCGGCGTCGGCCTTGGCTGCATCGGTTCGCACCATCAGGTAGCGCACGCCGAGGTCCTGCATGTGGCGCACTCCGACCTCGTCGTCGTTGTTGACGTAGCGCAGTTGGCGGACCGGGTTCGAGGCGCTCTCCGACACCGCTGCTGCGGTGAGGAAGTGATAGTTGGTGGAGGCGGTGGCCTCGAAGAACAGCCCTTCCATCGAGCCGATGCAACCATCGGTCCAGTGCGGCAGCAGCATCAGCGACATCGTGGTGCCGTACTCGCTGTTGGCGCTGTTGTTCTCCCACAGCGCACGCCCGCAGCCCCGGTCCTCGCCGAGTCCGTCCATCGTCTGAACGAGGTCGTAGTAGGCCGGGTACGACGGCCGACCTTCGTAGCCCTGCCAGTTGTACCGGGTCCACCCATCGGCCACGGCCCGGCCCGACGTCTGGTTCTTGCGCAGCGGCCCCCAGGCGTACACGGGCGCCTCGCCTTCGGTCTCGACGACCTTGCCGTCGAATGGCAGCACCTCGTACATCCAGCCGAACACCAGCAGGATCGACACGCCGACCGCAGCATATGCGCCGGTGCTCTCACCGAGCGTGCGGTCCCGTGACGCCAGTTGCTCGCGACCCATGCCGATCAGCCAGCGGACGAGTTCGTATCCACCGGCGACCATCAGGAGATAGCGGGTGAGGTAGACGAACGGCAACAGACGCGGGTTCCAGAGGAGACCGATGAAGGGGAGGCTGTCGCGCGCGATGTAGACGCCGACGACGAACGCCAGGCAGATCAGTCCGAGAGCGACGCCCGTGAGTTGCCGCTTCATCACGAACGACACGAAGCCGACCACCGCGAGTCCGGTGACGAGGATGTCGAGTGCCGGAGTGAGGGGGAAGAACATGTCCCAGAACGAGTCCGCGGCGCCACTCGGTCGGAAGCCGTACTTCATGTCGGTCATGAACTCGTGACCGAACAGGAACGGGCCGACCCACCACGCCGACAGCAGGACCGTGGTGAGACCGGTCGTGATCGCGAAGACCATCCGGGTCCTGTCGATCCAGACCAGGCACAGGACGATCGCTGCGACGCCGACGAAGATCAGGACGATGCCGTGCGACACGGCAGCGAGGGACAACACCACCGCCGCCCACACGCGGTGCTTTCCGGTTCGCAACCCCTGTGCGAGCAGGCCGAGGCCGAGGACGGCGAGCGTGAGCGCGATCGAGAACGAGTACTCCCCCGCCATCGTGGACTTGACGTTGCCGCCGTAGATCTCGAAGCTCTCGTCGAGCAGGAAGCACATCCCACCGAACGCGAACAGTTCCGGGATCGGATGCTTGAACGCGGCAAGTCGTCCGAAGGCCCAGCAGGCGAGGGGGAAGGTCACGAGGCCGGACATCGCGACCAGCTTGAAGGCGACGCCGTAGGAGATGAACGGGATCGAGTCGAGAGCGATGATCGCAAGCGCCGGGATCACCATGTAGAAGCGGTACAGCGGCAGGCCGCCGTACCAGTCCATGCTCCACCCGGAGAGTTGGCCGTTGCCGATGAAGTGGTCACGAAGGAACGCAGGGGCCCACACGTGTGCTCCCATGTCACCGCCGGTCGGTGTGGTCTGGTCCAGGATCAGGTCGCTGTCGCCGGCGAACGGCAGCGGGGTGAAGTGGACGACGCGGGTGATGATCCACGTGGTGATGAGTAGCGACAACGCGGTGACGATCAGCTTGATCGTGCGCTCGGTCGACCAAGGTGCGTTCCACCACGCAACCGGTCGTCGCACGATCCGGGCACCGACGTGCGCGGCCAGCGAGCGGCCGTCTACATCGTGGCCCTCCGTGTCGGGGCCATCGGTCGTGCGGTCCGTTCCCGACGGCACGGATTGCTCGTTCCCGTCGTGGGGAC
Organism: Acidimicrobiales bacterium; assembly: GCA_038259945.1. Lineage (GTDB taxonomy): Bacteria > Actinomycetota > Acidimicrobiia > Acidimicrobiales > Ilumatobacteraceae > Ilumatobacter_A. The sequence goes on along the minus strand of JBBSOH010000090.1, from coordinate 6,223 downwards.
GCCCCGACGGGTCGTCGCCGCCGACACGGTCCTTCGCCTCGGCCGCGCCGTCGACATCGAGATCGGCGCGGTGGTCGTCGGTCAGCACATCGCTGCGCCCCTCGGGGTCTCGCACATCGTCACTCATCGTCGGCGCCCATCACAGATCGACCATTCTGACAAATCGGCGGGCGAGAACCCCGTCACTCCGCGAGAGTTCATCGGTGGCGTCCGTCGGGTCAGAGCGCGAGCGCGAGACCGGCGAGGTTGAACCCGACGTGCGCGGCGACGGCCAGCCCGACCCGGCCGGTACGCCAGGCGCAGACTCCGAACACGAGACCGGCGACGAAGAGGCCCGGATACTCGACCGGTCGGAAGTGGATCAGCGCGAACACCGCTGCGACGCCCACGATCACGGCCGGAGTGGGGTACCGGTGGAGCAGCGGCCGCTGCAGGAGCCCGCGGTACACGATCTCCTCGACGATCGGTGCGCCGAACGCCACCAGCAGGACGAGCAGCGGCAGCAGGATGCCGTCGGCACGATCCACGAGATCCTTGGCGGTGTCGGTCAGCGCGTCGTCGTCGAAGGTCGCCGGCCACGCCGCACGCAACGGCACGTACACGAGTGGCACCAGCGCGACCTGAGCGATGATCCCGATCGGGATCCCCACGACATCGATCGGGCGAGCGGCGATGCCGAGATCGGAGGCGACATGACCTGAACCGTGCGAGCGGGACGTGAGCGCAGCACCGACGAGAAAGGTGACCCACCCGGCGAGCAGCGAGGCCGCGAGCACCGGGATCGGCACCGTGTCGTCGGGATCGACGAACGCGACGAGAGGCAACGAGGATGCGACCGTTGCGCAGAGCCAGGTCCCGATGAAGCCCACGAGCCCTGCTCTGGCAGGGATCGGGCAGTCCACATCGCTGGCGGTGGCGGACACCCGCTCGGTCGTCACGTCGGCGACGCTACCGCTGGCTCCATGACACGCCGACGGACGTGGCCTCGGTGTCCGGGGTCAGACGGCGACGAGTGAACTGCGATGCGCGCCGCGACGGTCGTCCAGGTGCCACCCACGTGGCACGGACAGACGTTCCGCGTGCCGGTCGCACATGTCGTAGTCATGGGGATTGCGCTCGGGAGCGAGGCGGTCGATCCACACCTGCGAGCGGCGGTAGTCGTAGGTGAGCGTGACGCCCGCAGCATCGGAACATCCGGTGCGCGAGCACTGGCGACTCGCGATCCGCGGTCGCTCGATCTGAGTGGAACTGTCGGGTGCGGGCCAGGAACCCCGGCGCTCCAGCAAAATGCCTCCGGGGCCCGAGTCGTCGGCATCGGTCCGCTCGATCGTCGGACGCATCAGTTCGGCGGTCACCTCGGCGGGGAACGTCGTTGCAGTGTCGGCGATCTGGCGTGCGATGCGATCGAAGAGGCTCGATTCGCCGCTGTTCGTCCGGTTCGTGTGGTCAGGCCCAGCTCCCATCGTCGTCACGGTAAACGAACGTCCGCGCGACCTGGTGGATACCCGCCGCCTCCCGAGACCGCCACACCGCGCCGGACTCGACCTGGTGACAACCATCCGGGATGGGTGTCACTAGGTGGCCCGGAGCGAGGGGTGTCAACCGCTGGAGTCCGCTCGTTGTTCCCGGAGCCGACGTGGCGGTTTGCACAATGGATACGGGACGGTACGACCGGGCACGTCGGGCGTTGCGTCGTATCATGTGTCGATGAGCAATCTGCCTCCTCCCCCACCACCTCCCCCTCCGGGAGCGGGCCGGGGCCCGAAGCGACCCGGCAAGCTCGAACGTCCGGCACCCAAGAACAAGTTCACGCCTCAGGGCGGTTCCGACCACGGAGGCGAGGGTGAAACCAAGCCTGGTTTCCCGAAGTGGGGCTGGTACATCATCGGACTCGTCGCGCTCGGCGCACTGCTCCTTCCCAGCCTGTGGCCCAGCAACGACGGCGACGACCTCTCGTACTCGGAGTTCATCTCCCAGGTCGAGGCGGGCAACGTGGAGGGCGAGGTCCTCGTCGAGAAGGGTTCCGGCAAGATCACGGGCGAGTTGACCAACGGCGACTCCTTCAACACCACGGGCGGTGGCGAGGCGGGACTGTTCGAGGGGGATCAGACCTTCCTGCGCGACAACGGCGTCGACGTCAAGTACAAGGCGCCGAGCAGCAACTTCCTGTTGAACCTGCTCGGGTTCATGCTCCCGATCTTCCTCATCATCGGTTTCCTCGTCTGGATGCAGCGTCGTGCGTCGGGTCAGATGGGCGGCGTCATGTCGATCGGCAAGAGCAAGGCCAAGGCCTACGACTCGAGCCGCCCGTCGACCACGTTCGACGACATCGCCGGCTACGAGGGCGTGAAGCAGGAGATCAGCGAAGTCGTCGACTTCCTGCGATACCCCGAGCGCTTCGCCGAGATCGGCGCACGCGTCCCCAAGGGCATGCTGCTCGTCGGCCCTCCCGGCACCGGCAAGACCCTCTTCGCCCGTGCGGTGGCAGGCGAGGCCGGCGTCGGCTTCCTCTCGGTCACCGGTTCGGACTTCATGGAGATGTTCGTCGGTGTCGGTGCGTCGCGTGTCCGCGACCTCTTCCAGCAGGCCAAGCGCATGGGCAAAGCGATCATCTTCATCGACGAGATCGACTCGATCGGTCGCAAGCGTGGCGCCGGTCTCGGCGGAGGTCACGACGAGCGCGAGCAGACGCTGAACCAGATGCTGGCCGAGATGGACGGCTTCGAGACCTCGGAGGGCATCGTCATCATGGCGGCCACCAACCGTCCTGACATCCTCGACCCGGCCCTCCTGCGTCCCGGCCGCTTCGACCGCCAGATCGTGGTCCCGCTGCCGGAGTCCACCGAACGCAAAGCGATCCTGCTCGTCCACAGCCGTGACAAGCAGATGGGTCCCGACGTCGACATGGACACGATGGCCCAGGCCACCGTCGGCATGTCAGGCGCCGACCTCGCCAACCTCGTCAACGAAGCTGCACTCGTCGCCGTACGTCGTGGCGCCAAGCAGATCGAACGCATCGACTTCGAGAATGCCCGTGACCGGGTGGTGCTCGGCGCATCACGTGAGTCGGTCATCATGAGTGCCGAGGAGAAGCGGGCCACCGCGTACCACGAGGGTGGCCATGCGCTGCTCGCGACGGTGCTCCCCAACGGCGACCCGCTCCACAAGGTCACGATCCTTCCTCGCGGCATGGCGCTCGGCGTCACCTGGTCGCTCCCCCAGGAACGACACACCTACTCCCGCGAATACTTCGAGGACACGATCTGCAAGGCGATGGGCGGCCGAGTGGCCGAGGTCGTCGTGTTCGGCCACCTCAACTCGGGTGCCGCCAATGACCTCGAGCAGGCCACCGGCATCGCCCGTCGCATGGTCCGCGAGTGGGGCATGTCCGACCGGGTCGGCCCGCAGGCGTGGAGCGGTCAGCAGGCGACGTTCCTCGGCGACGACCTGATGTCGTCGGGTCGCGAGTACTCCGAGGACACGGCGAAACTGCTCGACGAGGAGATCTCGAGTCTCCTCACCTTCCAGGAGGGACGTGCGAAGGACGTCCTCACACGGCACCGTCGTGGTCTGGAACTGATCGCCGAAGCCCTGTTGGAACACGAGACGATCGACGGACCCACCGTCGCCCGCTTGATCCAGCAGGGGATGATCGAGTCCGGCGAGCAGGCTGACACGCTCGAGGACATCATCCTCAGGTAGTCGGTCTCCTCATCTTCGAGTCCGGTGGGCCCGGTCGCTTCCGAGCGGCCGGGCCCGCCGTCGTTCTCGGGTCAGTGAGCGTGGTCGGCGCAGGAATCGGGCGTGCTGCCTGGCTCGCGGGCTTCGGCGACTGCGGCCCAGAGGTCGGTGGCCGTCATCGGACCGAGGAAACTGCGGCGGGTGACGCCGTTCGAGTCGACGATCAACAGGGTGGGCACGGCGTCGATCGCGTAGCGCTCGTGCAGATCTCGCTGCGCAGTGAACTCGAGGGTCTGCACTGCCACCTCCGGGCTCTCCAACACCGCTGCCTTCCCTGCCACCTGGGCGCACATGTCGCACGTGAGCGACGTGAACACGGCGACGAGCCAGGGCGCGTCGGGACGGACGAAGTCGGCCCGGTCGAGCTGTTCAGGGACGTTGTAGCGGCGCTGGGTGGGTGCGTCGGGCACGCGGCGACGCTGCACCACGTAGGCGACCCCGGCGGCGACGACGACGATGACGAGAGCGATGAGCACACGGGTCACCTCGTCAGGCTAACGACCGTGCTCGAGACCGTGTCCCGCCGCGACCGGGATCGCTGCAGCGTCAGGCTGATTGCGGCAGGAGCCAGGAGCCGGATCGCCCCGGCAGGTCGTTGCCGCGTGGGAGGGATCGTTCGATGAACACGCGACTGCTCGACACCACGATGAGCTCACGTCCGAGCACGTCGGGGTCGGTCAGGTCGACGGTGATGATCGACCCACTCGCCAGAGGGATGTCGGTCAACGACGGGACGGCGGATGGGCCGTCGGGTCCGACCACGGACACGGTGATCGCCGCTTCGATCTGGTCGATGTTGTAGACGACGAGGGCGTCCTCGGTGGGCTCGGTGGGCCCGATGCCCATGTACCAGGTGTTCGGGACGAATCCGTCGGGTCGTGGCGGCGCACCGAGCACGACCGACGTGGAGATCGATCCGTCTGCCGGGCGGGTCAGCACCCGCTCGACGACGATGGACGGTTGCGCCAACGTGGAGAACACGGTCGCATGCCGGCCCTCGGGCAACTCCGTCGACGCCGGCTGCAGGTCGACGATCCCACCATCCGCCTCGTCGTCGCCTGTGCCATCGCCCTCGTCGGGCACGGTCGCCTCGGGTTCGACGACGTCGCCACCGCCACGGTCGGCTGCGGGGTCGAAGATCACGGCCCTCAGAGGTGGAACCACGACAGGGTTGTCGAGTTCGTTCACCGCCGACGACTCGAGGGGGAGGCCGCCGAAGAACACGGTCACCTCCACCTCCTCGTCGGTCGGGTTGTAGATGGAGTACGTCTCGGTCACTCCGTCGGTCCGTTCGCCGTCGGCGAACCACCACTGGTCACGCAGTTCGGGCGCCGCCAACGACACGTCGAACCCGAAGCGCCCCCCGCCGCGGTACTCCTGGGCGCGAGCGACGACGAGTCGGCCTGCGGTTGCCTCGACGGCGACGGAGATGATCGGTTCGTCGCGCGCCCCCAGGTCGGCGATCCGGATGGTGCGGACCGAACGGGGCGGAACCGTGAACCCGCCGAACTGGCCCGGTTGCGCTTCGCGTGCCTCGGTCGAGAACCGCAGACTGGCCACGACCGGTTCGTCGAACGGGTTCGTGAGGATCAGTGTCTCGATGCTGTCCTCGAGCGTGTAGCCGTCGGCGACGTACCAGTTGGCCGACGTGTCGTTCGAGCAGGCAGCGACGGAGTTGCCGAGCGGATGGATCGCGCGCTGTTCGACCAGCCCACCGCCACCCTCGATCTCGACCACCACGCTGGCGAAGGGGGCCGTGGTCAGCGACGTGATCTCGATCGTGCGCTGCGCCCACGATCCGACCGAGAAGCTCTCGTCGGCGACCACGCCTTCCTCGGTGAGCACCAGGTACCTGCCGACGATCTGCTGCGCGTCGCGGTTGGAGACGACGATCTCTCCGCCCGCACCCTCGCCGCTCGTGGGAACGCCGGGGCAGAACCAGCTCCCGGTGAGTGAGCCGGAGTTGCCGACAGCCGGCATCCACGTGCCGCCGGTCGATGCGAAGAACGGGGTCTCGGGTTCGGGTGTGTTCCTCCCGACGATGACCAGACCGATCAGGCCGACGATCACCAGCACCAGTGCCGGGATGGCTCGACGACTCATGACGGTTCCTCCTCGGGATCGAGAGTCGCACCGTCGGGGACCGACTGAGCATCCCCGGTGGCCACGCGACCGTTGTCCACGCTGTCGTCGTCGACAACATGCATGTCGGCTGATTCCTCCAGGACCGGGGTCTCCCCGGCCGGGTTCTCTTCGACCGGGTTCTCTTCGACCGCGATCGGGTCGACGGCGATCGGATCGGCCACCTCCTCCATCAGGTCGTCGACCCACGGAAGTTCGTCGATGGGATCCCGACCGGATCCGTCATCGATGGCCGGCCCACGACGGTCGGGCTGCGGCTCTGCGAACTGCGGTGCGTCCACAGCGTCGGCTGCGGCGAGGCGCGCGACCTGGCCGGTCATGTCGAGCCCCGGGTCGAACG
>JBBSOH010000089.1:0-13751 GCA_038259945.1 Acidimicrobiales bacterium | reverse complement strand
CGACCCGGCCGAGTACCTGGCGGCCGCCCAATCGGGCGACGGCCCACCGCAGGTGGCCGGCGGTCCGCCTCACTTCACCTCGGGGATGTTCGGCGAACTCGTCGTCGAACCCGATGCGTGACAAGTGACGTCGTGTCACCGCACGACGCGTGCGGAAACGGCGTGGTAGATGTTGTGACCATGGGTGGGCGCAGGACGGAACCGGCACAGCGGGGCGCCACGACCCCGCTCCAGATCCGGCTGCTCGGGCTGTTCGACGCCGTCGTCAACGGCCAACTGGTCGAGGTCGGCGGTCCGCAGCAACGGGCCGTGCTCGCGATCCTCGCACTCGAGCCGGGGCGCACCGTTCCCATCGAACGGATCGTGTCCCGGCTGTGGGGCGAAGTCGCTCCCAGCTCTGCGCTCAACACGCTGCAGAGCTACGTCTCGCGACTGCGCACCGTGCTCGATCCGGCTCGTCCGGCGGGCACGGCGTCCGATCTGATCGTTGGTCAGGCGTCGGGCTATCTTCTCGCCGTCGATCCCGAGCAGGTCGATGCGTTCGTGTTTCAGCGTCTCGCGGCCGCCGGTCGCGAGGCGTTGCGGATCGACGACCCGGCCGCAGCCGAGACGATCCTGATCGAAGCGCTCGCACTGTGGCGCGGTCCGGCGCTCACGGGAGTCAACGGCGACAGGATTGCGGCACTCGCCGTGCGCTGGGAGCAGGAACGGCTGAACACGATTGCCGACCTCGCCGACGCACAGCTCGCCGTCGGCCACTTCGACGCAGCGATCGCCGGACTGAGAGACGCGGTCACCCACGATCCGCTACACGAACGGCTGTGGAACCGACTCGCGCTCGCGCTCTACCGATCCGGTCACCAGGTCGATGCGATGCGAGCCCTCAGCGACGCCCGCAACACCCTCGCCGAAGCATCGGGTCTGATCGCCGGGCCCGAGCTGACCACGCTCGAAGCGCAGATCCTGGCCCACGACCCGGCATTGCTGCCGGCCGTGACCGCACCTGCCTTACCCGCGCCGCGTGCCGGGGCCCCGACCGCCGAGGGCACGCCGGCGGCAGTGGCTCCAGGTTCGACGTCAGCGGCGGCGGCTGTGCCGGCACCAGGGCGTGCCAGGACCCCGATCGGCATGGTCGGACGGACCGAGGAGTGGGGCCGACTGACGACCCGTCTCGACGATCTCGCCAGCGGCATCGGCGGGACGGTATTGATCGACGGCGAGGCCGGGATCGGCAAGACGACACTGCTCAACGCGCTGGCGACCGAATCTCGCCGGCGTGGCTGGCCAGTATTGTGGGGTCGTTGTCACGAAGACGACCTGGCCCCGGCGTTGTGGCCGTGGATCGAGATCGTGCGTCAGGCCGGAGGCTCGTTCGACGAGATCGGAGCGAGGGCGTCGCTCGTCGAAATGAGCCGGCTCATCGCCGACCACCTGCACCTTGCCGGCGCAACCCCGACCGTCGTCGTCATCGACGATGTGCACTGGGCGGATGAGGCCACCATCGATCTGCTGACGCTCGCCGCCGACTCGCTCGCTTCGGCGCCGGTGTTGTTCGCGATCGCGTTCCGTCCGCCGGACTTCGGTTCCGGGTCGCCGCTGGCTCGTGGGCTCGGATCACTGAGCCGTGTCGCTCGCGGCCACCGCGTTGCCTTGGCCGGGATGTCGTCCGACGACGTCGCCCGGCTGATCGACGGCATCGCCGGCCGCCGGCCGTCGTCGGGCGAGGTCGAGACGGTCCACCGCCGGACCGGCGGCAATCCGCTGTTCGTCAGCGAGCTGACCCGACTAACAAGCTGCCGGGCCGATTCCGGAAGGCCCATCGAGATGGGGGTCGACGTGCCCGATCTCGTCCGCGATGTGGTTCGCGACCGGGTCAGCGGCCTGCCCGACAGCGCGCAGACGATGCTCACCGTCGCTGCGGTTCTCGGCGAGCGGGCCGACCTTCGGGTCGTTGCCCGCGCCGGCGGGGTCGACGTCGTCGGTTGCGCCGAGGCGCTCGAGCCGGCCGCAGCAGCACGAATTCTGCTCACCGGCGAAGCCGGCGACGTCCGAGTCGCTCATGCGATCGTGCGCGAGGCGATGCTCGTCGAACTGTCCGACCTGCGGCGGGCACGGCTGCACCTCGCTGCTGCCGACGCGATCGAGCACGTCTTCGGCGCAGACCCAGACCACGCCGAACCGCTGGCCATGCATCGATGGAACGCGCGCCCGCTCGACGAGCCGGAACGTGTCGCTTCGGCGTTGATCGTGGCCGCCAAGTCCGCCCGCCGGAATGGGGCACTGGCCCGCGCCAACGAACTCGTCGAACTGTCGTTGGAAGTCGCGGATCAATGCGCGCCGGGCGAGTCCCGCAGCCTCCCGGAAATCGATGCGATGGAGATGTTGCTCGCGATCGAGACCTCCCGTTCGTTCATGACCGTCGGCCTCGCCGACATCGCCGAGCGGATCGAGGAACTCGCCGTGCGCCGGGGGAGCGATGCGGCCACCCAACTCGCTCGGTTCACCCGCTGGTCGGACCTCAACTCCACGCCGATCGCCGCCGTGGAAGCGATCGCTGCAGACGCCCGACGGCTCGCGGAACGGTCCGACGACCCGTACGTCGAGATCTTCGGGCGCTACATGTGGGCCGTGCAGCGCTGCCTCAGCGGACAAGTCGACGAAGCGTGCGCCCAATTCGAACTCGCTCTGGCGGCGCGGGACGCACTCGGCGACGCAGCGACACATCGAGCTGGCTTGAGCGTCGGCGGACTCGCCGCATACGCATTCGCATTGTCCGGCGACGGCGACCGCGCCATGCGCCAGATCGACGACGAGCTACGACGGAACGCATCCCTTCCCGTCAAGCCGACTGTCGATGCCGAAGGCTCGTTCATGGGCGGACTCGTCGGCGTCGCTCTCGACGACCCCGGTTTCGTGCTGCAGTGCACCAGCGACCTGGTCCGCACTCGGCCACCCGAGTTCCCGTTGTGGGTACCGGCAGCGGTGGTCATGCACGGGTGGGCGTCGGCGACCCTGCGCGGTGACGACCTGACGGAGGAAATGAACAGAGCGTTGGCCGAACTCGAAGACGGACGACTGCGGGTGATGTTGCCGATGTTCCGATCGCTGTACGGCCAGACGCTGTTGCATTTCGGCGAGGCGGAGGCAGCGGTCGTTGCCCTCCGGTCAGCCCGCGACCAGGCTTTGCACCGCGGCGAGGTCTATTGGCTGGACCGGATCAACAGCTTGCTCGCGGAGGCCGAAACCCGCGTCTAGCCAGGCGTCGATGGCATCACGCCACCGTCCTGCCGCCGCCAACCACGACGTCGTCTGATGATCAGGCACCGAGTTTTGGTGCCCCACAGAAAAGGTCATCGACATGCACTCCCAACCCCTCTCCACGCGTACTCGAACCATGCGCCACCGGCGTCGCTTCGTGCACACCGGCTTGGTGATCCATCAAGGAGAAGCGCTGAGATGCTGTTGCTCAGCCGTTCGTCGACTTACCTCCTGATCGACAGTGAGCAGCTCTCGCCGGTCCGAATCGGCCGGAGCGTTCGGTTCACGGTGGCGCAGTTGGAACAGTTCGTCGCTGATCGAATCAATGCAGCGGATTCAAGGCGGAGGAGGGCCTCCTTGGGAACTCGGCTGCGAAGAAGCGATGCAACCATTCCTCATCGGCGGCCGCCGGTTCGTCGAATGTTCCCTCAATCTGAATCAAGAAGTCGTCGTCCCAGATGACGACTGCGACATCAGGGTTGCGATGCAGGTTCGCAGACTTGCGTGAGGTCCGCAGCGTGCCCATCACCAGCTCGAACTCGTCGGTGACGACGTACCGGAGCGGCGCGACCTGGGGCCGACCATCGGGTGTGGACGTCGCAAGCGCAGCGCAGTAGCGCTTGCGCGTCAGATCGAGGAGTTCGTCTCTCGCGGCTGCGAACCCACGCGCTTCAACGCCGATCCCGTTCGTCTCGGCGAACTCTCTGCCAGCCATCAGTCGAACTCCTCGCTTGCGGCCCCGTTCCGGAGACTAGCCAGTTGGATCTCCGGCGTGTTCCGCGCCGAGTTCGACGTCGGATCGGGTTGCACGGAGGGGGCGTGTGATGTGTGCACAGGTCACCGAGGTCAGGACAGCACGGGGTCGAGCACCGACCGGCGTTGCGTGATTGCCTCGAGGATCTCGACGGTGCGGTCGGTCATTCCGAGGCCGTCCGTCTTCGGCCAGGTCGCGATCTCGGCTCGTGCGAACTCGGCTCACCTGGTGATCAAGTCGGAGAGTTCGAGTTGGAACGTGGCGAAGAGCACTGACACGTGCACGCGCTCTGGGAACGGATGCTCACCGTCGACGTAGCCAGCGTTGATGCCCAAGACCTGTTCGTAGGTCTCGGCAGCGTCGCTTCTCAACGCGTCCAGCGCGGCCATCGCATCGTCGATGGTGCCGTGGTCGGCGAAGAGCAGGCGCAGGAGTGCCTCGGCCTCGAGAACCGGAGGCTGCGGGGGCAGGAGCTCCAGGGGCGACCACCGATGCGGTCGCCGCAGCGTTCGCTGCATGGATCGGAGCGTTCTCGGCACTGCTCGAACGCGACGGCCTCGACCGCCAGGCTGCGGACGACCTCGCGACCGATGTGTTGACCCACGTCGAAGGAGCCATCCTGTTGTCGAAAGCGCTCAGGTCAACCCGCCCGCTCGAACTCGCCCGCCGAACGGTCCACACTCTGCTCGCACGCGACGGCGTCGAGACGTGACGATCCTGTCGTTCGACGAGCGAATGATCGGATCGCTCGATCTCATCAAACCGGTTGACGATGTCAGTGGCGTCTGACGGTGCGGAGTCCGTCTGTTCGGTTCCAGGTGGTGAGCTCGAGGGCGTCGTGGTCGACGCGAACGAGGCTCGCGTGTTCGATGTCGAGGACGAACGCCGTGCCGGGCTGGTCGGCGACATCGCCGTCGTGTCGCAATCGACCGCGGAGTTTGGCGTCGCCATCGACGAGGTCGGGGTCGAGTGGTGCGGTGTGGAGTTCGAAGCGTGGGTCGCGTTCGGCGTCGCGGAGCTTGAGTGAGTCGGGCATCATTCCGATCCGGAGTCGAGTTGGGGTGACCTCGACCTCGGTGCCGCTGAGGCGTGGGGTTCCGTCCGGTCGGATGGTCCCCAGGATGTGGTGCAGGTTCGCATGGAGTCGGCTCTCGATTGCTCGTGCAAGGTCGGGCGCTTGCTCTTGGAGCATCTGCCAGGTCTCGTCGGAGTGGGTGGTGGTCATGTTTGTGCCTTTCGGTCCGATGGTGGGGAGGGGTGGATCGATCCCTGCGCCGTCGGGCGCGAGCGTGGAGGGAGTGCTCGAATGAGGAGGAGCCCTGCGAGGGTCAGGGCGCTTGCTGTGATGAGGGCCGCCCGGTAGCCGTTGACCAGCTCGGCCGCGGGTGGTTCGTCGACGTCGATGGTGGCGGCTGCCGCGATGGCGCCGAGGATGGTGACGCCGATTGCGGCTCCGAGCTCCTGTGCCGAGTTGAGGAGTCCCGAGGCGAGGCCTTGGTCGGCGTCGGTGACGCCGGTGGTGCCCGTGATGAAGAGGGGGGCGTAGCTCAGACCGCTCCCGGCTGCGAGGAGCAGGAGTGCCGGCAGGACATCAACGAGGTAGGTCCCGTCGGTGGGGAGTCGGGCGAGGATCGCCATACCGACCGCGACGAGCACCAACCCGACTCCGAGCATGCGTCGTGGCCCGTACGTCGTGGTCAGGAGTCCGGCGCGTGCTGAGATCATCATGATGATCACGGTGATCGGCGCAAAGGCGACGCCGACGTCGAGGGGGCGGTAGTCGAGGACGACCTGGAGGTACAGGGTGGTGAAGAAGAGGCTGCCGCCGAGCATGCCGGCAGTGAGCGCGAGGAGGAGGTTGGCGGGGAGCACCGCTCCAGTCCTGATGACGGCGACGTCCACGAGCGGTGTCGCCGAGGTGCGTTCGGAGATCCCGAATCCTGCGAGGGTGACGCATGAGATCGCGGCGACGGTGAGGCCGGTGCGGTCGGTCGGTGCTTCGGCGAGTCGGGTCAGTGCGTACGTCGCGGCGATCAGTCCGACGGTGAGGCAGCCACCCGATGCCGGGTTGACGCGACGCGCCGTTTCGTCGCGGCTCTCGTGGACGAAGCGGATGGCAGCAACGATCGTCACGACGCCGATCGGTACGTTGATCAGAAAGATCGATCGCCAACCGAAGACATCGGTGAGCAGTCCGCCGAGCAGTTGTCCGGAGATGGCTCCCGCCGAACCAACGGCGCCCCAGTAGCCGAGCGCCTTGTTCCGTGACGCGCTGTCGGTGAAGCTCGTCGTGAGCGATGCGAGCGCCACTGGTGAGACCAATGCTGCGCCCACACCCTGACCGGCGCGTGAAGCAACGAGCTGCCACTCGGTCTGCGCAAGACCGGTCAGCAACGAGGCAATGGTGAAGACCCCGAGTCCGACGACGAGGAGCCGTCGTCGTCCAACGACGTCACCGAGCCGACCAAGCACGATCAACAGGCTTCCGAACGGGAGCGTGTACGCCACTGCGGCGAGTTGCAGGCGGCTGTCCGGCACATCGAGGTCGTCTCGGATCGTCGGCAACGCAACGTTCACGATGACCACGTCGACGACGAGCATGAACTGAGCGGCGCAGAGCACCATGGTCGATGCCCAGCGCTTCACGACGTTCGCTGCGTTGCTCGAAGGCTGGGGCGAGGACATCGCCACATATTAGTTTCTTTGGACAAAGAAACAACTACGTATAGTCTCGCCCCATGTCCGGTCGGCCACGGCAAGTCACAGACGACGCCATCTTCGCCGCCGTCACCGCCGCGGTCGGCGAGGGAGGGCCCAGCGCACTGACCGTCCAGAACGTGGCCGATCGCGTCGGGGTGACTGCTCCCGCAGTGCGTCAACGCTTCGGTTCGAAGCGAGCATTGCTGCTCGCATACGCAGAGCACCAGGTGCTCAACGCCGCCCAGCCCTTCTCGACGACCTCAGCGGAGACGGGGCCGCTGAACCAACTCGTCGAGGGACTCGTCGCCAGCGGTGCCCAGCTCGGTGACAAGCGCACGCTCACCAACAACCTCGCGCTCCTCCAGCTCGATCTCACCGATCCCGAACTCGGAATCCACGCCACCAACCACAGCCGCGCAGTGCTCGAAGCGATCGAAGACCTCATCCGCCAAGCGGTTGCGAATCGAGAGGTACGGTCCGACGTCGACGTCACTGCGCTCGCAGAGGCCGTCAACACCACCTACAACGGGGCACTTGTCACGTGGGCCATCGACGGAGTCGGCCCGCTCGAGAACTGGCTTAGGAAGAAGCTCGAATTCGCCCTCACGCCGCACTCCACCCCCGTTGGCGGAGGCGCCCGTGACCCCGTCGCCACCGGTTGGGCGAGCAATACTGTCCGCTTGCAGCGTGATCGAGTCCGTTCGACGGCAGCGGGCCGCACGACGGTGTCGCAGCATGGAGCGATGATCACTCCCGGATTCATTGCAATGCTCGATCTCACCACCTCGTCTGCCGACCGACCCGATGCGCTCGCCCAGCTCGATCGTGAGCGTCCCGTCGTGGAGGCGATGTCGGGTTGCCTCGGTTTCCGTGCCTTTCCGAGTCGCGATGACGGTGTCGGCGTCACCGTCATCCACGAATGGGTCGATCAGGCGTCGTTCGACGCGTACCTCGGCTCCGATGCGTTCGCGAGATCGGGACAGATCCTTCGTCCGCTCCTCACCGCAGCACCGACGAGCCGCCGATTCGTCGTCGAGTTGATCGAAACCGTTCGCTGAGGACCAGAGTGTGCGCGGTGCATGCTCCGGCATACAGCTTCGTCCGAGAGTTCAACCCCGCCCCCACGCAGCGACTGTGCGTCGATCGCCACTACCTACTCGCTGCGTCTCGCGGAACACTGCGTCTGGAGTGCGACGGTACGAGTTGGACACTCGCACCGGCGCGGGCAGCGCTCATCGCTGCCGGAGTGCCGATCGACGTCACGATCCCCCAGAGCACGACGACGTCGTCCGTCCTCTTCGCCACGGGATTCGTGTCCCGCCCACCGTCGGACCTCACGGTCTTCGATCTGACGACGTTGGCTCGCGAACTGATCGCGGAGTGCGCGCAGTGGAGCGACGAACACGCCTCACTCGACCGGTACGCAACGACGATGTTCCAGGCGCTGGCCGAGACGACCTGGGCACTCGCCCGGAAGCCGAGCCCGGCGCACATGCCGACGGGACGGTCCGTGGAAGTCCGGCGCGCACTCGCGCTCACCGAAGAACGCATTGCCGACGATCCCCGACTCGTCGACATCGCCGCCGAAATCGGCGTCGCATCGAGAACGCTCGCCCGGCGCTTCGAAAGCGAGCTCGGCATGACGTGGCAGGCCGCGCTGCGACGACTCAGAGTACTCGCTGCGATCGAGCAGCTCGCCGGTACCGACCACTCCGTGACGCGCATAGCGATGGACGTCGGATACTCGTCACTGTCAGCATTCCAGGCCGCCTTTCGCGACCTCACCGGTCACACGCCGTCCGCATACCGAGCCGGCTTCGCATGACCACGCACGACAGCACGCCCGACCAAGACGGCACGATCTGATGATCTTGTAGGTCGGCTTCAAGGCCCCGAGGCGACCTGTCACCGGAAACGCGGAGCAGACCCGACCGATCCGTTCAGTACCTGGTTTGCTATGAGTACGAGCCAGTTGGGCCAGTCCAGGCTTCAATTTCAGACTTCGTCGGTTCGGGGTTTCAGAGCTCGCACACGATCGAAACCTACGGATCGAACACCGATTGACCCACACGATGTCAACCCGGGTACGTGGCCGTCGAGAGCACTCGTGATCGGCACGACCTGTGCGAGGTACTGCGATCAGAACGTACGCAAGGAGCGAGTCACCTCGTGGCCGGACATTTCGAGGCGGAGGCTGAGGTGTCAGCGGTGTTCGATCCAGTCGAGGATGGCAGGGCGCAGCCAGAGGCGTGGGCGGCCGCTGCCGAGGTCGACGATCGGGCGAGGCATGTCGGCGTAGCGGCGCTGATACAGGCTCACACTGTTGGGGTGTGCCAGCCCGAGCAGGGCGGCGAGTTCTCGCGAGTCGATCAATTCGTCGGTGTTGACCATGGGTGCCACCGCGAGAGCATACCCAGGTCGTCACCACCCGTAGACAACGAACGTCTACGCCCTTAGACTTCTCCGGGTGAAACTCAAGTCGAACGATCCGTGCTGGTGCGGCAGCGGAAACAAGCACAAGCGATGCCACGGTGACCGCAACGCACTCGCTCGCCCGGCCGTCAGGCTCGGACACGTGTCGGCGCCACGCCCGGTCCCCGACGACATCGTGCGGCCGAGCTACGTCACGAGCGGGATCGTCCCGGCCCAGGAGACGCAGCTCCAAGATGCCGAGTCGCTGATACGGCTTCGCCGGGCCTGCGCCGTGGGAGCTAAAGTCCTGCTCCGCACCGGCGAACAGGTTGGTGTCGGGGTGACCACCGAGGACCTCGACCACTTCGCGCACGATCTCTACATCGAGCTCGGCGCCTACCCGAGCGACCTCCACTACCGCGGCTTCCCCAAGTCGATCTGCACATCGGTCAACGGCGTCGTCTGCCACGGCATCCCCGACGACCGTCCCCTCGAAGACGGGGACATCATCAACATCGACGTCACTGCGTACATCGACGGCATGCACGGCGACACGTCAGCAACCTTTCACGTCGGCACCCCGACCATCGCTCTCACCGGCCTCGTCGACACCACCCGCGAAGCCACGCTTCGCGGGATCGCCGCGATCCGCCCGTTCGAGCCGCTCCAGAGAATCGCCGAAGCAATCGAACCCTTCGTTGAATCGCGCGGCTACTCCGTCGTGCGCGAGTACGGCGGACACGGCATCGGCGAAACCTTCCAGGGTGCTCCGCACGTCTCACATCACATCGACCGCTACGACGACGTCATCGTCGTGCCCGGTATGACCTTCACCGTCGAACCGATGCTTTGCTCGGGACGGGCACGGTTCCATCAGGCAGATGACGGCTGGACCGAACACGCCGACGACAACCGGCCCTCTGCCCAGTTCGAACACACTGTGCTCGTCACCGACACCGGCGCCGAGATCCTCACCATCACCAACGACGGCCGCACCGCAGCCGGAACCCTCGACAGCCTGAACACGACGCGGTGACTCGCCGCTCCAATCGCGTCCCGACACCCCGCCAGAACGGGAACGATCAGACGAGTGGTGTAACTGGTCTGACAGTCCCGAGTGGCCGCGCAGGGTCTGCCGCTGGGTTCAGCAGCCGCTTCGCTACGTCGTTGTGGAGTGGAGGCCGATCATGTTGCCCTCGGTGTCGGTGACGATCGAGACTGAATCGCCCTGGGTTCGTTGGCGGCTCCTGAGCTTGGAAACAAGGATGGGGTCATGCCGAAAGAGAAGTCACCGGGCAAGGCGACGACGCGTCGTTACACCGACGTCGAGAAGGAGCGGGCGGTCAGGCTGTGCCGACAACTCGCCGCGGAACTCGGAACCACGCATGGGGTGGTGTCGCGGATCGCGAAGCAACTCGACTACGGGAGCGAGTCGATCCGCAAGTGGTGGGCCGATGCTGATGTCGGTGACGGGCTTGCCGGCCCGGACGCTCAGCGGGTCCGCGACCTCGAGGCCGAGAATCGAGAGATGGGCCAGGAGCTGCGCGAGTTGCGTCGGGCGAACGACATCTTGCGCAAGGCGTCGGCTTTCTTCGCGGCGGAGCTCGACCGCCCACACAAGTGATCGTCGATTTCATCGACGCTCATCGCGACGAGTTCGGAGTCGAGCCGATCTGCAACGTGTTGCAGTTCGCTCCGTCCACGTATCGCGCAGCCAAACGCCGCGAGCTGTCGCCGTCGGCGAGGGCGGTCCGTGACGTGGCGATGATGCAGGTGCTGATGGTGTTGTGGGTGACGAACCGCAAGGTCTACGGCGCGCACAAGCTCTGGAAAGCAGCACGACGCGCCGGTCACGATGTCGGACGCGACCAGGTCGCCCGGTTGATGCGTGAGCTGGACATTCGCGGGTCAGCTGGCGCCGCAAGAAGGTGTTCACCACTGTTGCCGACCCCGACGCGGCCCGGGCACCGGACCTGGTCGACCGCAACTTCATTGCGGACAGACCCGACGCGTTGTGGGTCACCGACCTGACCTACGTCCGCTCGTTCGGGGATGGCCTACGTGTGTTTCATCGTCGACGCGTTCTCCCGGCGCATCGTCGGCTGGACCGCTGCGTCACACATGAAAACCGAGATGGTCCTCGACGCGCTCGAGATGGCACGCCGGTCTCGCGGATCGAAACGACTCGTCGGGCTCGTCACACATTCCGATGCCGGGTCGCAATTCACGTCCGTTCGATTCACCGAGCGTCTCGACGAGGTCGGCGCCCGACCCTCGATCGGGACCGTCGCCGACAGCTACGACAACGCTCTCGCGGAAAGCGTGAACGGCCTCTACAAGGCCGAGTGCGTCTACGGACACGACGCCCCACGAGCGTGGGACGACGTCGACCAACTCGAACTCGAGACGCTGTCCTGGGTGCACTGGTTCAACGAGGACCGGCTCCACTCGCACTGCCGAGACGTGCCACCAGCAGAATTCGAATCAGCGTTCTACGCTGACCAACAGACCGCCCCGACCGGGGTTGGAATTCAATAGAACCAGCCGACAACAGACCCAGGGTGATTCAAGGTATTCCTCGACGGGTCGTTCGTCGTCGGGTTCGTAGTTCTCGAATCGGGCGGCGAGTTCGTCGGCGTGTTCGAGGATGTCTTGGATCGATCGTGGCATGAGGGTCTCCAGGAATCAGTGATCAACGTACCTTGACGGTACTGGTGGGGTGCGCGCACCTGGAATCTCCATCAACAACGAAGGAGAACCCCATCATGGACACCACCACCACCTGTTCCGGCGAAGTCGTCGGGCAACTCGTACTCATCGAGGCTGATCCGATCCGCCAACGGATCATGCACGCTGTGGCCGGTTTCCTGGCCGGCTACTCAGGAACCACTTTGGAGGCGTATCGGCTTGATCTGCGCGGCTGGATCGGCTGGCTCGACAATGCGTTCTTGGATCCGTTCGAGATCGAACGCGCTCACATCGAGCTGTATGCCCGCTGGTCCGAGTCGCAGGGCAAGGCTCGGTCCACGATCGGGCGGCGCTTGTCGACGATCTGCGGGTTCTACAAATACTGCGCCCAGGAACGGATCATCGAACGTGATCCGTCCGCGCATGTGCGTCGTCCGAAGCAGGATTACGAGTCTTCGACGCTCGGGTTGGATCGCAACGAACTGGGCGCGTTCCTCGTCCAGGCCGGCCTGTGTGGCGGACGCGACCACGCCCTCGCGTGTCTGTTGGCGTTGAACGGGTTGCGGATCTCCGAAGCGCTCGGCGCGAACATCGACAACCTGGACTACAACCGCGGCCACCGGACTTTGTTCATTCATCGCAAGGGCAACAAGACCGCGACGATCCCGCTGTCACCACGCACGGCGCGGGCGCTCGACTTGTACATCGGTGAACGTCTGACGGGGCCGATCTTCGTCAACCACGACGGCACCGGACGCCTCGACCGTCACGCGTCGGCGCGGATCGTGCGACGGTTGACGAAGGCGGCGGGGATCGAGAAGCGGATCAGCCCGCACTCGCTGCGGCACAGTTTCATCACCGCTGCTCTCGATGCCGGTGTCCCGCTGCGAGACGTTCAGGAAGCAGCGTCGCATTCCGACCCGAGAACGACGATGCGCTACGACCGAGGACGAGGATCGCTCGACCGGCATCCCACCTACATCGTGTCCACCTTCGTCGCCGGAGCGAGTCGTTGACCGCTGTCAGAGTGCCAGCGCGAAGCTCACGTAGGGAGCGTCCTCGGGAGGCTGTGTCTCGTCGACCCCGGGGAACACGTTCCGGCTGAACTCGATCGACGGGCGATTCGACGGGTGCACCAGCCACTGCACCGACTCACATCCGGACGAAGCGAGGTCGGCGAGCACCGACTCGACGAGATGGCGGGCCAGCCCTGTGCGCTGCTGACCGCCGCGCACCGCGGTCACCATCAAGTAGCGATGGTTGTCCCACGCCCGGCCACCGCTGCGGGCGAGCCGCTCGTGCGCGACGACTCCAACGACGTGACCGTCGGTGACAGCCACGATCACCTGTCGATCGAGTTGTGCAACGTGGGGATCGGACCGCCACGCAAGCAGTCCTGCAAGGATCTCGGCGACCTCGTCGAGCCATTGACCTGAACCACCGAGGTCGAACGATTCGAACTGTTCGGCATCGCTGTCGCGAGCGTGGCGAAGGATCACGCCTCAGACGACTCGATGACCGTGATCGGACCCTGGGGCGACCACCGCTTCCCAGTCGCCTTCGGGGCCGAGCGGTTGCGACCGCCGTTAGCGAGACTCCGCTTCGGTTCGACACCCGTCGTCTCCAACGCTGCCGACAGCCGATGGATTGTCGACCAACGAGCATCGAGTCGACCGTTCTCGATCCGCGAGATGTCCGCCTGGGCAACGCCCGCCTGCTCAGCAAGTTCCGCTTGCGTCCAACCCAACTCGATCCGGCGCTCACGAATCGAGTCACCAGGACGAGCCAGCGAGGCAATGGTGGCGAGATCGGTCATGGACACCAGCATATGTGCGATTACACATCACCCGCAAGTGAGAGGCGCCCAACGTGAAACAGCTACGAGAGGCGCATAGCGACACCGCGGTCGAAGCGTGAAGGGTGCGCGCTAACGGCACGT
>JBBSOH010000088.1:0-13850 GCA_038259945.1 Acidimicrobiales bacterium | reverse complement strand
GAACCGTGCCCGCCCGCCCGCCCGGCCGTGAGTGCGGTGAGGCCGCGTCGACTGGGGTACTGCTCCTACCGCACTGCGTCGAGTGTCGGTGTTCTGTCGTCGATTGAGCTTCATCCGAACGCCTCATCTCGGCGTCGTATCAAGCGGTCGACCTTGTGTGTCGTCCTCGAGTCGAAAGCTGGACGAATGAGGGTCTTGCCAACAACCACCCCATCGTCTAATATACTGATAGCCGTTCAACATACTGAACGACACGCGCGGGGGCGCGTCTGAGGAATAGGGGATAGCAATGGCGTCTACAACGACACCCAGGTTGCTTCGGATCGCAGCGGCCTTCGTGACGGTCGGGGCTCTCGTGGCATCGTGCGGCTCGGACGACGGCTCGTCGTCATCCGGTACGCCAGCAGACTCGTCCGAACCGACCGATACGTCTGCAAGCTCGCCGGACCCTGTTGCGACAGCGGCAAGCCCGTCCGAAGTGGCCGACACCACGGCAGTCTCGACAGGTACCGAGTCCGCCGGAGGGGAGAGCGATGTATCCGGTCAGGCCTGTACGGGATCGGGCGACGGTTCTGGAGAGCCGATCGTGGTCGGCCAGATCCAGACCGCGGAGTCTGCTGCCGCCGGCTTCCAGGAACTGACCGATGGAGCACAGGCGTGCTTCGACGCGATCAACGCAACTGGTGGGGTCAACGGTCGACCCATCGATTTCCAGCCGTGCAACGATGGCGCCGATCCGGTTCAGGGCGAGACCTGTGCGCGAGACCTCATCGACAGCGGTGCCGTCGCCGTGCTCGGGGGCGTGTGCTTCTCATGTTTCTCGGCCCCGATCGTCGACATCCTCGGCGAGGCCGGCGTGCCGTACGTCGGTGGTCTGCCGGTGCTACCTGGCGAATACGCCAACGAGAACTTCTACCCGGTCACGAACGCAGGAGGCTCGGCGGCCCTCTTCGCGAATGCTGCGTGGATCATGTCGACTGCGGAGACCAAGGGCGTCGATCCCTCCGTCGTGGAGATCTATGCAGCCGTCGGCGAGGCCGACCCGACGCTCGAGCAACAGATCGACAAGCTCGGCGGCGAATACAAGAACCGAATCGGCTTCGATCCTGCCTCGGCCGATCTCTCCTCGATCGCACAGCAGGCGATCGACGAGAGCGCCAACTTCGTGTCGGTCCAGACCGATGGACCGAACACGGTCAAGCTGGTGACCGCGCTCCGCACGCAGGGCTTCGAAGGTGACATCGTGATCCTCGGGACCGCTGCAGATCCGCAGTCGATCGAAGGGATGGGTGATGCCAGCGAAGGGGTCTTCGTTGCAGCGTTCTTCGAGGACCTCGCCAACACCGATTCGCCCGACGCCGTGAAGTACCGCGCCGACCTCGAAGCGGCCGGTGGTGACCCGGGCAAGGGTTTGTCGGCAACCGGCTACGGCGGTGCATTCGTGGTTGCGACCGCCATCGAAGCAGCGGGCGACGATGTCACCCCCGAGACGTTCATCGCATCCCTGACGTCGCTGGGTCCGATCGAACCGCTGTTCAACGGTCAGCTGGCGGCGTCGAATGCGAACGACGACTTCCCTCGCACCTACTACTTCGTGTCCTACGCGAACACGATTCAGGGCGGGACGATCACTCCGACCGGAGAAGTCTTCAACTTCTACACCGGAGAACCGGTCAGCTGATCCGGGTGCACGGCCAGGCAACGGTTCGCTCGGGTTGCGAGTTGCCTGGTCGCACACCACGACCTCGGGACCAAACGGTGATTGCGACGTGAGCCAATTATTGATCTACGTCGTTCTCGGGCTCGGCCCGGGGGCGGTCAACGCCCTCCTGGGACTGGGACTCGTCACGATCTACAAGGGCTCGGGCGTTCTCAACTTCGGCCATGCGGCGGTCGCGATGTACGTCGCGTTCGTGTTCCGCTCGCTGCGCCAGAGCTTCGACTGGCCGACGCCGCTGGCCTTTGCAGCAGCGTTGTTCGTCGCAGCGTTGATGGGCCTGTTGATCCACCTGTTGGTGATGCATCCTCTGCGTCACGCGCCGGTACTCGCGCGAGTCACGGGGTCTCTCGGCGTGCTGTTGACGCTCGCGTCAGCGGCCTACTGGCAGTTCGGCAGCGGCACCTTCACCGTCAACCCCTTGACGCCCACCGAGCCGTTGCGGATCGTGGGAGTCAACGTCGGATGGGACCGCATCCTGCTGTTCGTCGTGGCGCTCTCGCTGACGGCGGTGCTGTACGTGGTGTACCAGCGGACCCTGTTCGGGCTGGCGACCCGCGGAGCGGCCGAGACCGAGAAGGGCGCAGCGGTCACCGGATACTCCCAGGCGCGACTCGCAGCGATCAACTGGATGATCGGCAGTGTCCTGGCCGGCGTCGGAGGCATTCTCATCTCACCGATCGCGAGGTTGAACGCCTTTCAACTCTCCTTGTTGATCGCACCGGCGCTCGCTGCAGCACTGCTCGGACGCTTCGAGAACCTGTGGCTCGTCTTCGCCGGCGGAATGGTCCTGGGTATCGGTGAGTCGGTCATCGGCAAGTACCTCAATGGAATCCAGGGGTTGACGGCGACCTTGCCGTTCCTTCTGATCGTGCTCGTGCTCGTGCGCAAGGGCAGTGCCCTACCCGAGCGTGGCGAACTGGTGTACTCCGACATGCCGCTCGCACCGGCTGTGCATCGGACCAGTCTCAAACTCGCCGTGTTCAGCGCCGTGTCGGTCGCACTGCTGTTCCTCCTTCCGACGAGTTACGCAGCGGCGTACACCATTGCACTCATCGGCGGCGTCGTGATCCTGTCGTTGGTCGTCATCGTCGGCTGGGTCGGGCAGATCTCGCTGTGTCAGGTCGGGTTCGCAGGCGTGGGCGCGTACGCGACCATCCGCGTCGCGAATCATCTGGGCGTGGGCTTCCCGTTCTCCATCGTTCTGGGCGCGCTCGTGACGATCCCGGTGGGCTTGCTCGTCGGGATCCCTGCGCTTCGTGTGCGGGGGGTCAACCTCGCTGTGGTCACCCTGGGAGCGGGTCTGGCCCTGGAACGGATGGTCTTCAACAATCCGTCGTTCACAGGTGGAGAGCAAGGGTCGGCGCTTCCGCACGGGGCTGGTCTGTTCGGTATCGATCTCGACGGACGCACCCAACCCGCTCGCTACGGGGTCGTCGTGCTGATCGCGCTCTGCTTGTGCATCGCCGCCATGGGGAACCTGCGCAGCAGTGTGACCGGCCGTCGAATGCTGGCCGTGCGATCCGACGAGACCGCCGCAGCGGCGAGTGGGATCGATGTCCGACGGGTGAAGCTCCAGGCGTTCGGTCTCAGTTCGTTCATCGCCGGGATCGCCGGTGGGCTCATGGCATACCGCGCGGGTCGCGTGTCCGAGCAGAGCTTCGTGGTGTTCCAGTCGATCAACTTCTTTGCGCTCGCCTACATCGGCGGGATCGCCACGATCGGCGGAGCGATCGCCGGCACCTTCCTCGCGCCGGGGGCGCCGTTCTCGTTGTGGCTACGCAACACCATCGGCAACGACCAGTTGTCGGGAACCCTGTCCGGTGTCGGCTTGATCGTCACGGTCATCACCCAACCCAACGGGATTGCCAATGTCGTGCGCAGCGAACGTGAGAAGCGACGGTTGAAGGCCGCCCGCGCGGACATCGCCCGGACTGCCGCGACCGTCGAGTCCGACCGGGTGGAACCTACGGTGCAGGGCACGCGCACGTGACCGCACTCGTCGGTGATCAGATCACGGTGACCTATGGGCGCAACGTCGCCGTCGATCGGGTGTCGGTCGAGGTGAAAGCTGGGGAGATCGTCGGTCTCATCGGTCCGAACGGCGCCGGAAAGACGAGCATGATCGACGCGATCACGGGTTTCACGCCGATGAGTACGGGTTCGGTGTGGCTCGACGGGGTCGATGTCACCGCCAGTGCGCCGCACCGGCGTGCGGCAGCGGGTCTGCGACGCACGTTCCAACAACTCCGACTGTTCGACGACCTCACCGTTCGAGAGAACCTCATCGTGGCGGCCGAGGACGACACGCGGTTCGGCGTCCTGCGCGATCTGGTCCGACCACGTCGCGCGCGGATCGTGACCGACCGGGCACTCGAGCTGACCGGGCTGCTCGACGTGGCCGACGAACTCCCCCGTGACCTGCCGTCGGGAACCCGGCGCGTCGTCGGCGTGGCCCGCGCGATCGTTGCCGAACCGTCGGTGCTGCTGCTCGATGAGCCAGCCGCCGGACTGGACACGCACGAGACCACCGACCTGGGTGCGATGCTGCGTCGGATCGCCGACGACGGGGTCGGCCTGTTGTTGATCGAGCACGACACCGATCTCGTTTTCCGGATCTGCGAGCAGGTCGTGGCGATCGACTTCGGTGTCGTGATCGCAAGCGGACCAGCAGAGACCGTTCGGACCTCCGACGCGTTGATCGCGGCCTATCTCGGTGTGCCGGACGACGAGGGCCTCTGATGGCACTCCTCGACATCGACGGTCTACTCGCCGGCTACAAGGGTCTGACCGTGGTCCGCGGCATCGACCTCCACGTCGAGCCTGGAGAGATCGTTGCACTGCTCGGCGCCAACGGTGCGGGGAAGTCGACCACTCTGCTGACCGTGTCGGGGCTCGCCGAGCGACACGGTGGATCGATCCACTTCGACGGAACGGACATCGAGTCGCACTCGGCTGCAACCCGGGCGCGAGCCGGAATCGGCCACGTCACCGAGGACCGCGCGCTGTTCCAGAAGCTCACGGTGCAGGAGAACATCCGCCTCGGCGGGCACGGTGACATGTCGTCATTGGACGACGTTCTCGCGTTGATGCCTGCACTCGAGCCGCTCCTGTCGCGCACCGCGGGAAGCCTGTCGGGTGGCGAGCAGCAGATGCTCGCACTCGCACGCGCGCTCATTGCGAACCCGTTGCTGCTGATGGTCGACGAACTCTCCCTCGGGCTGGCGCCGTTGATCGTCAAGAGTCTGTTGGCGAACCTGCGCCAGCTCGCAGACTCCGGTCTCGGCGTCCTGGTGGTCGAGCAACACGTCGAGCAGGTGTTACGGGTCGCTGACCGCGTGGTGGTGTTGGCGCGAGGCCGGATCAGTTTCGAGGGAGTGCCAGGCGATCTCGTCGGTCGTCGAGACCGACTCGCCGCGGCCTATCTGGGGTCGTCGGACGCAACCGACACCGAGCCGAACGTGCGAGGAGCCACGACCTGATGACACGGATCACCCACCACACCACTCACGATCTACGCGCCAGGACCTCGCTGACCCTGGCTGGCTCCGATGCGGTTCATCAGGACCCCGACTACTCCGCTGCCTACGTCGTGTTCCACACCGACAGCGGACTGGAAGGTCACGGCCTGACGTTCACGATCGGTCGCGGCAACGACCTGTGCTGCGCTGCGATCGACCATCTCGCTCGGCTGGTGGTGGGGCGCCGACTGAGCGACATCGTCGACGACATGGGCGACTTCTGGCGGGGTCTGACGAACGATTCCCAGTTGCGGTGGCTCGGTCCCGAGAAGGGTGTCATCCACCTCGCGACAGCCGCCGTGGTCAATGCGGTCTGGGATCTGTGGGCGAAGTCCAAAGGGGTGCCGGTGTGGCAGCTCGTTGCTTCGATGCCACCGGAGCAGATCGTGTCGTGCGTCGACTTCCGCTATCTGCGTGACGAACTCGACGAGGAACGAGCGGTCGATCTGCTCGCTCCGCTCGCCGCTGGCCGGCAACACCGGATCGATGAACTGCGCCGAGACGGCTACCCGGCGTACGTGACGTCGGCGGGGTGGCTCGGATACTCCGAACACGACGTTCGCGCACTGTGTCGGGGTTTCATCGCAGATGGGTGGACGAGCTTCAAGACCAAGGTGGGCGTCGACATCGCTTCCGATGTGCGACGCTGCGAGATCATGCGCGAAGAACTCGGTGACCTGCGCAGCCTGATGGCGGATGCCAATCAGGTCTGGGGCGTCGATGAAGCCGTTGCCTGGACCAGGCATCTCCAACCGTTCGATCTGCGCTGGATCGAGGAGCCGACCAGTCCCGACGACATCTTGGGGCATGCTGCAATCCGCCGGGGTATCGATCCCATCGGTGTAGCCACGGGCGAACACGCGATGAACCGGGTGATGTTCAAGCAGTTGTTCCAGGCCGAGGCGCTCGACTACGCCCAGGTCGACGCATGTCGTCTCGGCGGTCTCAACGAAGTTCTCGCCGTGCTCATGCTGGCCGCCGCACGCGGGGTTCCCGTGTGTCCCCATGCCGGCGGTCTCGGACTGTGCGAATACGTGCAGCACATCTCGATCATCGACTACGTCTGCATCAGCGGATCCCTCGACGACCGAACGACCGAGTACGCAAGCCATCTACACGAGCACTTCGTTGCTCCCGCCGAGATCAGTCACGGGCGGTACGTGGTGCCCGAGACCCCCGGCTACTCGGCCGAAATGCATCCGGAATCAATCGTTCACCTCACCTATCCAGGCGGTGCCGAATGGCAGTGAACCGTCCCCTCGCACCGGCGGTGAACCGGGCGGTGGAGATCCTGGACCTCGTCGCCGCCGAACCGCGACGGCTCGGTATCAGTGCCATCGCACGGCGGCTCGGTCTCCCCAAATCGTCAGTCGCCAACGTGTGTGGGGCACTGACCGAGACCGGGATGTTGCGGAACCACCCGGAGGGCTACGGCCTCGGTCAGCACCTCGCTCAGCTCGGGGCGGCCTACCTCGCCGGAATCGACCACGTGCAGTTGTTCAACGAGAGTTGCTCGTCGCTCGACGTCGCCGCCGGCGACACCGTCCAGTTGGCGATGCTCACCGATGCGCTCGACGTCATGTACCTCGCACGTCACGAAGGCGTGTATCCCGTCCGACTTGCGTCGACGATCGGGCGGCCCTTGCCGGCGACCTGTACGGCGACCGGCAAGGCGATCCTCGCCCAGTTGGATCCGGACGAACTCGATGCACGCCTCGGTCCCGGTCCACTTCCCATGCTCACCAAGCACTCCATCGCGACGGTGGACGAGTTGCACGAGATCCTCGACGAAGTCAGGTCGAGCGGCCGCGCATTCGATCGAGAAGAGGTCATCGAAGGCGTCGTCTGTGTGGCGGTGGCCATCCCCGGGCCGGCCCACTCCGGACACCGGATGGCAATCAGTGCGACCCTGCTCGCGCCACGGGCAACCAACGATCTCCTCGACCAGATCACCGCCGAACTGCATGTCGTCGCTCAGTTGATCTCGGTCGGGCTCGGAGGACAGGCCGTCACGGAGCGATCGACCGGATGACTGCGCTCAACCCCCGCGAGTACCGCTCGATCGCAACACGCGACGTGCACGTGACCCGACTCGGACTCGGGTGTGCCCCGCTGGGAAACCTGTACCACGCCGTCGACGACGAAACGGCCCGAGCCACCGTCGACGCCGCGTGGGAGAGCGGGATGCGCCTGTTCGACACCGCGCCGCTCTACGGACACGGACTCTCGGAGCGACGGATCGGCGACGCCCTTCGCGACCGACCGCGTGACGAGTACGTCTTGTCGACCAAGGTCGGACGCGTGCTGGTGCCACACGGCTCAGCCGACGGGAACTCGATCTTCGTCGACACCCCGCCCGTTCGTCCGAAGGTCGACTTCACCGGCGACGGAGTTCGTCGCGCCATCGCGGACAGCTTGGACCGACTCGGCATCGACCGCATCGACATCGTGCACATCCACGACCCGGATGATCATCTCGATCAGGCGATCCGTGAAGCCTTTCCTGCACTGATCGCACTCCGCGACGAAGGGGTGATCCGTGCAGTCGGCTGCGGCATGAACGTGACCGAGCCCCTGACGCGAATCGTCGAGTGCGTCGACGTCGACGTCGTTCTGCTGGCAGGTCGATACACGCTGCTGGATCAAACCGGCGCGATCGACCTCCTCCCCCGATGCGTCGAGCGTGGGGTCGGTGTGATCATCGGCGGCGTCTTCAACAGCGGCCTGCTCGCCGACCCCGGCGACGATGCAACGTACGACTATGAACCGGCCTCGGCCGACCTCGTGGCGCGAGCCCGAGTGTTACGCGGCATCTGCGAAGACTTCGGAGTCTCACTCACCGCCGCCGCCATCGGCTTCGCCGCCCGGCACGAGGCGGTGACGTCCGTCGTCGTCGGCGCACGATCTCCCACCGAAATCCATGACGACGTTGCTGCTGCAACGACCGATCTCCCCGACGAGCTGTGGGACGCACTGCTCGCCCACACGAACCTGAACGAGGCGCGATGAAACAGAGCAAGCGATGAGCACACGAATCGTGCTCGTGACCGGCGCTCGCGGCGGCATTGGATCCGCCATCGTCGAGCGCTTCACCGGTGACGGCGACACGGTGATCGGACTCGACCTGATCGACGGATTCGACGTCACCGACGACGCGGCATGTCGCCGTGCGGTCGATGAGGTCGTGGGCGCCCACGGTCGTATCGACGTGCTGTGCAACAACGCGGGTGTCTCCAGTATCGGTGACGTCGTTGCGTCGACGCCGGCCGACTGGCAGCGCGTGTTCGCCGTCAACGTGTTCGGCATCGCGAATGCGTCGCGTGCAGTACTGCCGTCGATGCGGGCAGCGGGTTCCGGGGTGGTGATCAACACCTGCTCGGTGGCGGCGTCGGTGGGCCTGGTCGATCGAGCGGTCTACTCGGCGTCGAAGGGAGCAGTCCTTGCGCTGACTCGGTCGATGGCGGCCGACGAGGCGGTCAACGGCGTTCGCGTCAACTGTGTGTCGCCTGGAACCGTCGCCAGCCCGTGGGTCGAGCGGCTGGTCGCAGACACCGCCGATCCGGCCGCCACGATGGAGTCGCTCCGGCGGCGTCAACCGCTCGGTCGACTCGTCGAGTGCGACGAGGTGGCCGACGCAGTGGCCTACCTCGCCGCGCCGAGTACGTACACGACGGGCGCAGACCTCCTCCTCGATGGGGGCATCACGGGCATGCGGTTGGTCGATTGATGGACGGGCACGACAGCACCGACCGTGGCAACGCCGAGTGGTTCGACGACGCCCGGTTCGGAATGTTCATCCACTGGGACCACGCGAGTCAGCGGGGGTGGGAGGTGTCCTGGCCGCTGGTCGGTGGGGTGTTCAGCCTCCCGAAGGGGCAGCAGGTGAGTGCGGCGGAGTACCACGCGCTCGCTGCGACCTTCGATCCGATGGAGTACGACCCGCGCGCACTGGCGCGAACGGCTCGCCAGGCCGGGATGCGCTACGTCGTGTTCACCACCATCCACCACAGTGGATTCGCGATGTTCGACACGTCGACGACCGAGCACAGGGTCTCGAACTCTCCACACGCTGCGCCGACGGGTCGCGACCTCGTACGCGAGACCGTCGATGCCTTCCGGGCCGAGGGACTCCGCATCGGTCTGTATGTCTCGCTGTCGGATTGGCATCACCCCGACTATCCGGCCTGGACCGATGCGATGCGTCCCTACGAACTCGGTGCATCGCCTCCGCTGCCGACCAGTGAGCAGGCCGACCGGTTCCGCTCGGACTTGATGAGCAGAGTGAGAGAGTTGTTGACCGGCTATGGACCGATCGACCTCGTCTGGTTCGACGGCGGATGGGAGCGTCCCGCTGACTGGTGGCATCCCGACGAGATCGCACAGCTCATCCACGAACTCGCTCCCGAGGCGTTGATCAACGATCGCCTCCCAGGACACGGTGACTTCGCGACGCCCGAGCAGTTCGTACCGCCTCTCGCACCGGACGGACGATGGGAGTCGTGTCTGACGATGAACGAGAGCTGGGGTTGGAACCCCGCCGACGACCACTACAAATCGTCTCGCCAGATCATCAATGCCCTGTGTGAAACCGCAGGCAAAGGCGGAAACCTTCTCCTCAACGTCAGCCCACGAGGCGACGGCACCCTTCCCGAACCGCAGCTCGCACGGCTTGCTGACGTGGAGCAGTGGATGTCCCGGCACGCATCGGCCATCCACAGCACCACAGCGGGCCTCGAACCGTGGCAGTTCTACGGACCGACGACACGAGGCGACAACTGCGTCAACCTCTTCCTGGTCATGCGCCCGATGGACACCGTCACTGTTCGCGGCGTCCCGGTACGCCGAGTGACCCGAGTGACGAACGTTGCGACCGGCGCCGAACTCGACGTCAGCACTCGAACGGGGATCATCGAGATGCTGATGGACGATCCCGACGGTGAACTCACGATCGTCGTCCCGGAGCAGGAACTCGACGACTTCGTCACCGTTCTCCGAGTGGACATCGCCCCACCCGCCGGGTCCTCATGACCATCCGTGTGGCGGTCGTCGCAGGGCCGATGTACGACCACCTCTATCGGGTCTTCGATGACCACGATGTCGAGGTGGTCGTCCACGCCGATCATTCCACCCTCAACACCGAAGTCGCACGGCGACTCGAACGGGGAGAGCGGCTCGATCTGATCTCCACTCACTCCAAGTACGCACCCTCGCAGGTCGCATGGCTACGACCACTCGATGACCTTCTCGCAGCATCGACGGTCGCCGCACTGGCCCCCGGCGCCGTCGAACTCTGTCGCCACGACGGACGACTGCTGTGTGCTCCCCGCCTCATCGACGTGCGGGTGATGTGGGTGCGCAGCGATCGGATGGCCGACGTTCCCGACTCCTGGACCGAGCTGATCGGGTCCGATGTCGTGTTCGGTTTCACCGGACGAGAATCGGGGCTGTTCGGTTTGTTCTTCGAGCTCGTCGCCGGTGCCGGCGGGCGGCTGTTCGACGAGACCGATCAACCGGTGATCGAATCGCCCGAGGCGGTCACGGCCGTCGAGCAGATCGTCGAACTGGCCCGACGAGCGCCGCCGGAACTCGCGAGCTGGGGCTACGACGACGTCGCGAACGCGCTGCTGGACGGTCGCGTCGATGCCGCCGCAGCGTGGCCGGGAGGATGGCACGCGATCGAATCGTCCACGCTGTCCGACGTGCTTCGCCCGTGGCCCTACCCGACGGGTCCCGTCCGACGGGTCAGCTACTCCGGGTGCCACGGATGGGCGATCCCCCACTCGTGTGGTGACGTCGACGCCGCATGCGTTCTCCTGCGCGAGCTGCTCGATGTGCCGGCACAGTCGCTCGATGCATCAGGAGGCAACATGGCTGCCAACGTCGCGGCGTTGTCGGCGGTGGAGCCGGCGAGCGACATCGATGCCGATCGCCTGCGGATCACCCGTGCCGCGATCGCCGACTCGATGATCACGTATCCGGCGCTCGAACGGTTCCCGATCATCGAGGACACGGGTTGGGAGGCGATCAACGCTGCGATCCGCGGGCAGTGGTCACCCGCCGACGCTGTTCGCTGGATCCAGGACGTCGCAACGACGACGTTGGGTAGCGGAGCAGGATGATGCTCACCGAGGACGAAGTGGTCGGGGCGCTGTGAGCGGTCGTTTCGCCGGCCGCAACGCGGTCGTCACGGGAGCGGCATCAGGGATCGGGTTGGCGATCGTTCGGCGGTTCGTCCGCGAGGGTGGTCACGTCGTGGGCGGTGACATCGACGAGATGGGCCTGGAACGCCTGCAGACCGAACTCGGCGGTCATGTCACAACAGTCCGGTGTGACGTGACGAGCGAGAGCGACGTGGAGGCGCTCGTGGCGACCTGTCGGGATCGGTACGGCGACCTCGACATCGGTTTCAACGTCGCCGGCGCAGCACAGATGGCGCTGATGGTCGATCTCACCGAGGAGCAGTGGGACTTCACGGTCGACCTCTGCCTGAAGGGTGTCTTCTTCGGGATCAAGCACCAAGCCCGAGCGATGATCGAAGGCGGCACCGGCGGTTCGATCGTCAACGTCGCGTCGTTGAATTCCCGAGTACCCATGTTCTTCAACGCGGCCTACTCCGCTGCGAAGGCCGGAGTGGTCAGCCTCGGCCAGAGTGCCGCTCTCGAACTGGGCGAGCACGACATTCGGGTCTCGACGGTGTCTCCCGGTCTCACCGAAACCCCGCTTGCCGCGGGTCTGACGACGCATCCCGAAGTCCGGGCGGAGTTCATGAAGCGAATCCCACTGAGGCGACCGGCACAACCGGAAGACGTCGCCGCGTCGGCGCTGTTCCTGGCCAGTGACGACGGCGCCTACATCTCCGGCGCGAACCTGTTCGTCGACGGCGGATGGGAACAGAGCGCGTACCCGGATCTGCGGCCCCTCATCGGCCGCATCCTCGCGGTGGACGAGGAGAGTTCGTAGGCGTCGTCCACCGGTTCGGGCTGTCAGGCCTGGCCGACTCGCTGGCGCTGTTCGCCGAGACCCTCGATCACGATGCGAATCTCGTCCCCGGCACGAAGGTACGGCTGGTCCGGCAGTCCCATCGCAACTCCTGCCGGGGTGCCGGTGTTGATCACGTCGCCGGGCTCCAGCACCATGAACTGGCTGAGGTACCAGACGATGTGATCGACGTCGAAGATCATGTCGTCGGTGTTCGACTGTTGACGCAGTTCGTCGTTCACCCACAGCGCCATGTCGAGATCTCGCACGTCGACTTCGTCGGCCGGGACCAGCCATGGCCCCATCGGATTGAAGGTGTCACACGACTTTCCCTTGACCCACTGTCCACCGCGCTCGATCTGGAAGGCGCGTTCGCTGACATCGTTCGAGATCGCGTAGCCGGCGATGTACTGAGACGACTCCGACGGCGACTCGAGGTATCTGGCTTCCCGGCCG
Organism: Acidimicrobiales bacterium; assembly: GCA_038259945.1. Taxonomy (GTDB): domain Bacteria; phylum Actinomycetota; class Acidimicrobiia; order Acidimicrobiales; family Ilumatobacteraceae; genus Ilumatobacter_A. The sequence goes on along the minus strand of JBBSOH010000088.1, from coordinate 1,178 downwards.
ATCACGACGGCGAGTTCGACCTCGTAGTCGGTCTTCGTCGATGTCCGCGGGATCAGGACGTCGTCGTCGGGGCCGATGACGCAGCGGGTCGCTTTGGCGAAGATGATCGGCTCGGTCGGGACTTCGGCACCGGTCTCGGCTGCGTGCGCTCGGTAGTTGAGGCCGATGCACATCAACATGCCCGGCCGCGCGACGGGGCTGGAGAATCGCTGCGCAGAAACATCGATTTCGGAGAGCGACCCGCCGGACAGGGCCACCCTGACACGATCGATGCCGCCGTTGGAGAGAAAGGCGCCATCGATGTCGTTGGTGAGCTCAGAGATCGAATAACACGTGCCCTCGTCGTTGATGACAACGGGTTGCTCTGCGCCTGGTTGGCCGATTCTGGCGAGCTTCATGCACGTCCTCGAAGAGTGAACGGTTGGTCGGCCGGATCTGACGGCAGTCGCAGCAGGCGGTCACTCCCTGCGAGCGGCCGACACCGGCCGAGGCGTCCTCCGGCCAATGTAGTACGGGAGCGACGACAGGAGTTGGCTTCGAGATGCCTTCCGCTGCAGCTGCGAATGTCGACCGTGGTGATCGCGTCCGCCCCTGGAGGCCGACCCGCAGCTCTCGGGCACGGTACTCGCAGTGTCGGCGCTCGAACAGCAGCCAGAATCAGCACGACCAAGCGGTGCGTGGAGTCTGGGTGTGCGCCTTCGCCCTTGGGGCGCCGGTGGTGTCACGTGAGGATTTCGAGGATGGGCGCAACCGCTGCGGCCGCCCATGCTTGTGGACGGTAGGAGGCCGGGTAGGGGACCGGGTGTTGCCCGACTGCTGTGCCGCCACACAACTCGGGGAGCCAGTAGCCGCTTGCTGCGCCGAGGCGCACGAGGCGTTCGGCGACGATTGCTGCTTGGTCGTCGAAGCCGGCGCGGGCCATTCCGGAGGCGACGATGGCGGTGTCGTGCGCCCAGACCGAACCGGTGTGGTAGCCGACCGGGTTGTACGCAGGATTGTCGCTCGACAGTGTCCCGATCCCGAAGTCGCGCAGCATGTCCGGGCGCAGGAGTCGGTCCACGACCCGAGCGGATTCGGCGGGTGTGAGCAGGCCGGTCCCGAGGGCCTGGCCCATGTTGCTCCCGACTCCGTCGACAGGTCGACCGTTTCCGTCGAGTGCCATCGCCAGGTAGGCGTCG
>JBBSOH010000087.1:0-14010 GCA_038259945.1 Acidimicrobiales bacterium | reverse complement strand
CGAACGCTGGTGAATCGTCATGTCTGTCTGACGCTCGAGATGGTCTGCGGTCAGCGCGGTGACGATCAGATCTTGTCCATCGGCAGCGGCTCGCCGGCCGGTGCTGCAACCAGGATCGTGTCGCCAGCGGCGACCTCGCCACCACGGATCACCACGGATCACCACGCCGGTCTTGCGGACCAGCTTGCCGTTGTCGTCTCGACCGAGCATCTCGCAGACCGTGCGTGTCCCACGATGTCGTTGCGACGTTGGGCTGGGTACCGGACATCGTGAGTCGACCGTGACGAGTCCGCCCCGATCGGTGCCGGGACGCATGCCTACGCTGGGTTCCATGAGTGACGACAGCGAGTACCCGGGCTTCGACGGCGTGGAACCGATGGACATGGTCCGGTCGATCGACGATGAGCGACAGCATCGCAAGGAGATGGCGGCTGCGGGCTACCGGATCTTCGCAGCACAGCGTTGGGGGCAACTCGGCGACGGCCATGTGTCGGCCCGGGACCCGGAGTTGCTCGATCACTTCTGGCTCCTCGACTGGGGCGTCCCGTTCCGCTCGGCGACTGCGGACCGGATGGTGCTCGTCGGCCCGGGCGGCGAAGTGAAGGATGCGGATGGGAACTCGACCGGCGCCGTGAACACGGCGGGGTACAACATCCATGCTCCGGTTCTGGCTGCCCGGCCGGACATCGTGTCGGCCGCTCACACGCACACCCAGTTCGGTACTCCGTGGTCGGCGAACGTCGAACCGTTGCGTGCGCTGAGTCAGGAATCGTGCGCGTTCGTGTTCGACCAGGCGATGTTCGACGACGAGGAGGTCGAGGTGCTCTCCATCGACGGTGGCAAGCGCATCGCCGCTGCCGTCGGCGATGCCAAGCTGTGCATCCTGCGGAACCACGGCTTCCTCACGGTCGGCACGTCGGTGGAGGCGGCGGTTGCCTGGTTCGTCATGGCCGAACGCGTCGCCGAGGTCCATGTCAAGGCTCCCGGTGGACAGGCGATCAGCGACGAAGCAGCCCACATCGCTGCTGCCACGCTGTCACCCGAACACGCGGCATGGCGCGTGTTCCAGTGGCTCCGCCGCTCCCTCGACACCTGACCCGAACAACCAAACGCTGACACCGATTGGTTCCTGGTCCAGTGGGTTCGTTCAGCCGAGCGCGACCACCCCGACGATTCCCACGAGCACGATGGCGCTGGCGACGAACTCGTGCCGCTCGTGCCGCTCGCGCAACCACACCGCAGAGATCGCGAAGGCGAGCACCAGTTCGACCTGGCCGAGCGTACGAACTCTGGTTGCATCCGTCAGGGTGACCGCAACGGCCCAGCACGTGGACCCCGCGATGCTCAGCACCCCGACAGGAATCGCCAGGCGCCACTGGGCGATGACCGCACGCAGGCCAGTGCGATCCGTGGTCGCCAACTGGACCCCGTTGACGACGGTCTGGATCCCGAGCATCACCGTCAGGGTGAGCAGCGCACGGTTCCAGGTCGGGGCGTCGCCGAGTGAGTTGGAGGCAGCGCGGATCCCGGTGGCGGCGAGCGCGAATCCCGCCGCAGCGAGCACGCCCATCAGCGCAGCGGGATCGCCGGCGAGGCGGAGGATGTCGGTGATCCGGTCGGGTGCGGCCAACCACGCCACGCCGACAACGCAGACGACGGCACCGACCCAACCGAGAGGAGCGAGCGGCTCGCCCAGCGCAACGGCAGAGACGACCGCGACGATGATCACCTCGGTCTTGGCGTAGACGGTGCCGACCGCGAAGTCGCGCATCCGGAACGACCGCAGCAGGGCGATCGTTCCCAGGATCTGAGCGACGCCCGCACCGGCGATGATCGGCCAGAACCGCAGGGGCGGTGTCGGGAGTTCGGCTCGTGCGATCCCGAACGTGACGACGCTCGCGAGTACAGCGAACGGGAATCCGTATGCGTATCGGACGAAGCCTGCCGGGACGACGTCGAGCACCCGCCGCAGGTCGTGTTGACGCGCAGTGCGCAAGATCTGGAAGGTCGCCGCAGCGAGTGTGATCGGGATCCACATGATGTCTCAACATTCGGGACGCCTGTTCCGAATGGTGAGAGCGTATCAAGTGGTGGAGGCGACCAAATGGTGTCAGACACCGAATGACGAATGAAGTGACGTCCTCACCGTTCCGCGTGTGTCAATCGGTGTATGGCTGACACCATTTGGTTTCGGTCGTCACTCGCGGGTGGGGCTCGGTGGGTACCAGACGTCGTCGTCGTTGACGAGGATCGCATTCGCCTCCGATGGGCCCCACGACTTGCGGAAGTACGGGTAGATCGGCCCGGGGTCGTCGAGCGCCGGTTGCACGACTCGCCACGTTCCTTCGACGACGTCCTGACGGGCGAAGCGACGCAACGACCCGACCAGAGCATCGCCGAGCAGACGCTCGTAGGCGTCCTGCCGTACTCCCAGCGCAGCCGCGAAGTCGACGTCGACGTCGACCTCCTGGCTGTCCATGTGCGGCCCCGGGGTCTTGGCCTGCAGCGCGAACGTCACGCCGTCGTTGTTGCCGAGTCGGAGGCGGATCAGGTTGCGCTCGGGAGGTGGGCTCCCCGCCTCGTCGAACAGCATCCGCGGCGGACTCTTCAGTTCGATCACGGCTTCGGTGGCCGCTTCGGTCAGGCCCTTGCCGACACGGACGTACCACGGCACTCCGGCCCAACGCCACGAGTCGATCTCGAGGCGCGCAGCGACATAGGTCTCCACTTCGGAGTCCTCGGCCACGCCTTCCTCGTCTCGGTAGCCGACGTACTGGCCGCGCACCAGTGACGACGAGTCGATCGGGCGCATCGCGTTGATGACCTTGGCCTTCTCGTCCTGCAGGAACCCGGGGTCGGGGCCAGCCGGCGGTTCCATCGCGAGGAGTGCCACGACCTGGAGCAGGTGGTTCTGCAGCACGTCGCGGATCGCGCCGACGCCCTCGTAGAAGTTGCCCCGACCTTCGATGCCGATGCTCTCCGACATCGTGACCTGCACGCTGCGCACGTAGTGCCGGTTCCACACCGGCTCGAGCAGTGTGTTCGCGAAGCGGAACACCAGCAGGTCCTCGACTGCCTCCTTGCCCAGGTAGTGGTCGATGCGGAAGATGTGATCCTCGGGGAACACGGCATGCAACGTCTTGTTCAGTTCGATGGCGGATGCGAGGTCGCGCCCGAACGGCTTCTCCACGACGATGCGCCCACGGGAATGGAGCCGCACCGACGCCAGGCGCTCGGCGACCATCGGGAACATCGACGGCGGGATCGCCATGTAGAACACCGCCGTCGACGAATCATGGCTGTCGAGCATGGCCACGAGTTCGTTCCACGTGTTCTCGTCGGCGTAGTCACCCTGGATCAGGTCGAGCCGCGCTTCGAGGGCGTCGATGACCGCGGGGTCAGCGTCGGCCACGTGCGCCAGGATCGACTCGCGGGCATGTGACCGGAAGTCGTCGTCGGTCCACTCGCTGCGCGCCACGCCGATGACGGGAACCTGCAGCGTGCCCGATTTCTGCAGGTGGTAGAGCGACGGGAACAGCTTGCGCTTGGCGAGGTCGCCGGTGGCGCCGAACAACACGAGCGCGTCGGCGTGGGGCTGGTTGGTGTCGATCTGCGTCGTGTCGACATAGGTGCCGCCACGCGCCTCGCCGGGGTGCAGGTCGCTCATCGTGTCGAACCCTTGCGCTCGACGTGGCCGCCGAATCCGGCGCGCATCGCGGACAGCGCCTTGTTCGCCATGTCGTCACGACCGCGTGATGCGAAGCGCTGGAACAGCGCTGCGGACAGCACCGGGACCGGCACGCCTTCGTCGATGGCAGCGGCGATGGTCCAACGCCCCTCGCCCGAATCACTGACGTGGCCGCTGTAGCCACTCAGCTCCGGGTCCTTCAGATACGCCTCGGCAGTCAGGTCGAGGAGCCAGGACGTGATCACCGACCCTCGTCGCCAGACCTCGGTGACCTTCGACAGGTCGAGGTCGTACTGGTAGTACTCCGAAGAATCGAGCGGAGCGGTCTCGGCGTCCTGGACGTGGTCCTGCTTGCCGATGTTCGCCTCGGCGAGCACGTTGAGCCCTTCGCCGAGTGCCGACATCACGCCGTACTCGATGCCGTTGTGGACCATCTTCACGAAGTGGCCGGCACCGTTCGGACCGCAGTGCAACCACCCCTTCTCCTCCGGCGCGATGTCACCCGACCGCCCCGGCGTGCGCTCGGCGGACTCGACGCCCGGAGCCAACGTGTCGAAGATCGGCTCCAACCGACCGACCGCGGTGTCGTCGCCACCGATCATCAGGCAGTAGCCGCGCTCCAGGCCGAGGATGCCGCCGCTGGTGCCCACGTCGACGTAGTGGATGCCTTTTCCAGCGAGCAGCTTCGAGCGGTCGACGTCGAGGTGGTACCAGGAGTTTCCGCCGTCGATGATCGTGTCGTCCTCGTCGAGCAGCGGCACCAACTTCTCGAGCATGTCGCCCACGAACGCCGCCGGGATCATCACCCAGATCGACCGGGGAGCGTCGAGGCCGGCGACCAGGTCCTCGAGCGTGTGAGCACCGGTGAAGCCTTCGTCGGCGAGCGCCGTGACGGCGTCGTTGCTGACGTCGTGGACGACGCAGTCGTGGCCGCCGTCCTTCAGCCGTCTCACCATGTTGGCGCCCATGCGCCCGAGTCCGATCATTCCGAGTTGCATGCCTCCAGCCTGCCACGTCGACGTGGACGCACGACGTGGACTCGAAACGGATCTCGTCAGAGATCCGGATCGGTGGCGATCGGATCGATGTCGTGAATCGCATCTGCCACATCGCCTTCGAGGAAGTCCCGGCCGCCGAGTGTCTCGATCTCCTCCGCCACGTCGTGCAGTGATTCAGCGACTTCACCGAGCGGGGCGCCGGCCTCGAAACTGTCCCACGCTGCGGCCAGCTTCCGGCGCGCCTCGGCGGGGTCGAGACGGCCGCTGTAGGCATCGAGGAATCCTTCGTAACTGCCGAACAAGATCATGATCTGTGCGAGGTGCCCGACGTCCTGGCCCCTGTCCCGATCGGCCGTCGCAGTCGCCGCCGCGGCACCGAACCGTTTGACGAGGGCTTGGGCGAACTTCCCTCCGACGGTCCCGAGCGACTTGCCCACGGGCCCGAGACCCACGACCGTCGTGAGAACGGCGACGACCACACCCCACTCGGCACGTGACCGGGCGTTCGCGATGTCGATCTCGGCCAGATTCTCGGCGAACGACTCCCGCAGCAGTTCGGCGAATGCCTGGACGTCGACCTGTTTGCCGTCGACCGACACGATCTCCCCCGCCTCGTCGGCCAGAGCGAGCAGAAGGACCAGGCCCGCAGGGTTGACGAGGATCGCTCCGATGAAGTCGCGGACGTCGGCGTACTCGCCGAGGAGGAGCGCGTCGTCTTCGCCGAGGTCGTCGAAGTAGATGGTCTGTTCGAGTCGGATCTGACCTTCCAACTGTGGGAGGACGTCGATGACGGCGAGAGCGAGAGCGAGAGCCACAGGCTCCGAGAATCCCCTTTTGAATTCGGTCGCGTTCGCGATCTGGACGAAGAGGGAGAGGGATCGCTCGATGTCGGCCAGATCCACCGTCCCGGAAGAGCCGAGGATCGAGCCGATGGCGTCGCCGAGCAACTGCTGGTCGACGACATCGCTGTCCATGATCTGGAACAGGAACGTGTCCTCGATGCGCACGTCGCCGGCCTCGAATGCCGCCTGGTCGTGCTGGATCACGTCCGACAGAACACCTGGCTGGTCGATCAGAGTCGCCAGGATCAGGTCGGCGCCGAAGGCTTCGCTGCGGTGGGACTCCGCGGTCGTTGCACGGTCCGGGTCGAAGATCACGGTCAGGGCCAAGGCGCTGAAACGCGGATCGAACTCAGCGATGGAGATGGCGACAGGGAGCGCTGGGAGTTGCCAGATGTTGTCGAGGAGGAGTCGGCCGAACGCGGTGACCGAGCCGGTGTCCTCGTCGATCGCTCGTCGGGCGATCTCGTCGGCGAGGTCCTGGAATTCGTCCCAGTATGGATGGTCGGGCATGAAGTGTGCTTCGAACGGGGCATTCGTTCCGATGTCGATCAGTTCTCGGAGGAGTTCGTCGTCGGTCCGGTCCGAGAGATCGTTCGGTTGCTCCTCGAACAGGCGATCAGCCCACGCATCGGGATCCCAGTAGTGGTCGCCGACGGCACTCGTCGCAGAGCCGCCGAGCGGGTCCATGATGCCCACGGCGGTCGTGGCGGGGATGAATCGGTCAGCGATGACCGCCCTGAGTCCGGCGACCGCCGTCATCGCTCCAGCCGCTGCGGAGTCGGTGCTGTGGATCGCGTCGAGCGCGCCGAGGGCCCAGCGGGACTGCTGCGTGAGCGTGGTGATCCGTGATGGTTCGTATCCGTGTCGCATGGTCGCCTCTTCGTGATCCGGCACGCAGCCGGCAGGTGGAGAAGGCCGTGTCGGCGAAGTGGTCGGCCGAGCCGACGATGCAGTGGGTCGTGTCGAAGTCAGGTCGAGCTGTCGGGAGCCGGCGACCGGGCGGCTTCGCGCGCTCGTTCGGCTTGCTCGACACGGAGCCGATCGACGCGGATCGCAGCGGCTTCGAGTTCGTCGGCGTCGCGGTCGAGTCGCCATGCACGGTCACCGAGATCGTCGATCGCCAGGTGAACGGCCCGCTGTGCAGCGGCGAGACCCTGGTTGCATTCCTGCGCTCGGGGACCCTGCCAGGTGTCGACCGTCGAATGGGTCTGGAGCGTCATCGACGGCGTGTGCTGCATCTGGTACGCCAGCGTGCGGAGGTGGGCGGCTCGGCGCCGGAGGTGAGCCGCTTGTGCGTGCGACATGGCTCCTCGTCTCGGATCGAAAGTCGGGTTCGGTCGGAGTCGACGAGTCGCACACGGACAGGTGCAACCGTCCAGTGGGTCGTCGGGACGACGAAGAGGAAAAAGATGCGGACGTGTGGTCGATGCCAAGAGCGCGGAACGTTCTGGTCGTCGCAGTTCTGGGTCTCCCACAGCGCGGAACCCGCGGTGGCAGAGACCCGGAAGCACGAACGCTGCCGAACCAACGATCGGGATCGCAGGATGTGTTCGTGGGCCGACCGCCGACCGACGATTGCCGACCGCCGACCGACGACCGCCGACCGACGACCGCCGATCAGACGACCGACGTGGCCGCAGTCGGGTCACGTCGATCCGGCCCGACGTTCAGACCAGGTCGATGTGGACGTGGCGATGGGGGAGACCCGTCGCCTCGGTGACGAATGCGGGCCCGGACACGGTCATCCCGCCCCGTTCGTAGAAGCCGAGTGCGGTCACGCGGGCATTGGCCCACACTCGCTGCGAACCGGCCGACCGGGCATGTTCGATTCCTGCGTCGAAGAGCGAGCGTCCGATTCCCTGCCCTGCGAACGCCGGGTCGGCGGCCATACCCCGGAGCTGGATCGACTCGATCTCGGGTGCGTGAGGATCGGGCATGGAGGTCCAGGTCGAGATGCCGACGATCCGCCCGTCGATCGTCGCGCCGAGATGGACCGTCGAGGCGTCGTCGTCCCCGGCCCAGTCCACGACGGCATCCGCTGCACCGTCACGCAGGACCCGACGCCGGAGGTCGTGGGTCTGTGCGGAGGTGACCTCGTGGATCTCGAAGTCGGGCGTCATGCCTGGAGGTCGCTCAGGAGCAGTGTCCGGTCGGCGAGCGCAGATGCCTCGTCGACGTCGTGGGTCACGAGGATCGCCGTCGACGACGTGTCGCGCAGGAGGCCGGCGAGTTCCCCGACGAGTTGGTCGTGCAGCTCCCGATCGAGCCCGGTCAGTGGTTCGTCGAGGAGTACGACTGCGGGCTCGACGACGAGTGTGCGGGCGAGCGCGACGCGTGTGGCCTCGCCGCCCGACAGCTCGGTGACCCGGCGTGGGCCGAACCCGCCGAGTCCGACACGATCGAGCCATCGCTCGGCCCGTTCGCGTCGCTCGGAGCGGTCGACGCCGGCGATCTTCAGGCCGAACTCGACGTTCTCGAGCGTGGTGCGATGCGGGAAGAGTTGGTTGTCCTGGAAGACCATGCCGACCCCGCGGCGATGCGTGGGCAGGCGGGTCACGTCCGTCCCACCGATGTCGATGCGCCCGGCATCAGGCGTGAGCAGCCCGGCGATGACGCGCAGCAGCGTGCTCTTGCCCGAGCCGGAGGCGCCCAGGAGCGCGACGACCTCACCGGCGCCGGCCTGCATCGAGACTTCGCGCAGGACACGGTGACCGTCGAAAGCGACGGACACCCCGGTGGCTGTGACCTCGGCACCCGACATCAGCACTCGACCGACTGGATCTCGGCGACGACCTCGGTGAGCCGGTTCGATGCCTCCTCGTCGAACGACACCGGAGTCGCCGGGCCCGACGACGGTCCGGCCGCTCGGTCCGATCGAGCAGGAACCGACGTGCCGCCGCGTCGTGTCCCGACGATGTCGCCGGTTCGATCCACCACCATCACGAGCCCGATCGTGACAGCCGCGAGCACCACCGACAGTGCATATCCCTTCGTCTGGAGCAGCGAGCCCGTTCGGCCGAGCAGCTTCTCGATGGCGATCGGCAGTGTCTCGCCGCCGCTGCGGGAGAGGAAGCTGGTGGCGCCGAACTCCCCGAGCGAGATGGCGGCGGCGAGTGCCGCACCGACGGCGAGTGGACGCCACAGGTGCGGGACGACGATCTCACGCCAGGCGCGAGCCGGTGATGCACCCAGCGTGGCGGCCGCCGACGAGAGGTCGATGTCGACCGAACGGAGCACCCCCAGGGTGGTACGCACCACGAACGGGATGGCCACCAGTGCGTGTCCGACCGGCACGAGCCACCACGTCGCACGCCAGTCGTACGGGGCACGATCGAACGTGATCAGCATCCCGAACCCGATGGTCACGGCGGAGGTTCCGATCGGCAGCATCAGCCCGGCATCGAGGACCCGACCGAAGCGACCTGCAGCTGCGATCCCGAGGCTCGCCAGCGCCCCGATCACGGTCGCGAACAGCGTTGCCCATGCTGCGGTGCGCAGAGAGTTGGCGAGTGCGGCGAGGGGGTCGATGCCGAGGCTGATGCCGGGTCGGATCTCGGCGCTCCCGAGACCGGTCCACCCGCTGGTGGTCCAGCCCGACGGCGACGACACCGAGTTGACGACGAGGGCGAGCAGCGGTGCCGTCGCAACCGTGGCGGTGCCGACGGCCACTGCAGCGACGGTGATTCGCTCGTTGCGTGAGCGAGCGCGTCGAGGGCGACCGAGTGGACGCAGATCGAGTGAGCGAGCGTGGCGGCGTGAGGCGATCGACGACCACACCGCCACCGCGGCGAGGACGCACAGTTGGAGCAGGGCGAGCACAGCGGCTTGGTCGACCTGGCCGAGTTGCGTCGCACGTCGCCACACCTCGACCTCGATGGTGCGCGTGCCGGGCGCGCCGAGGATGCGGATCACGCCGAACGATGTGAACGTGAAGAGGAACACGATGGCGGCCGCTGCGGTGACCGCCGGGCGCAGGAGCGGCAGCGTGATCTCACGGAACACGGCGAACGGTGAGGCACCGAGGGTCGACGCAGCGGCCTCCATGTCGGTCGGCAGGTGTTCCCACACGGCGCCGACGGTGCGCACGACGACGGCCAGGTTGAACACGACGTGTGCTCCGATCACCGCCCACACGGTGCGGTCGAGCGAGTCCGGGAGCAGAGCGAGGAATGCCGCGCCCATCACGACCGTGGGCAGCACGAACACAGCGGTGAGCAGGCTGAGCAGCAGGCGACGCCCGACGAAGTCGTAGCGGGCGATCACCCATGCAGGGGCGAGACCCACCACGATCGTCACCAGTGTGGAGACCACGGCCTGCCACGTGGTGAACCAGATGATCGACCGGGTCCGACTGCGACCGAGCGTCGTGCGGACCGACTCGAGATCGACCGCTTCGACGACCAGGTTCACGAACGGCCAGACGTAGAACAGGGCCAGCCCGATGGTCGGCGCGGCGACCAACGTCGCCGGTACCCATCGTGGCAACCGATTCACCCTCGGACCGGCCGGTCTCGGTGTGCGGTCGATCCGCCGCGGTTCCGACCGCACGAAGTCGACCGCACACCGATGACGCCGACCACCGAGGGTCCTGGCGCGGGTGTGACGGTGTTCAGCCGATGACGAGGTCGGTCCACTCGTCGATCCAGTCCTCGCGGTTGGCATCGACGACGTCGGATTCGAGCGACCGGCTCTCGTCGGGGATCACGGCGAAGTCGGCGAACGCAGGGTCGAGCTCCACGTCGGTGTTCACGGGGAACACGAACACGTTCAGCGCGACCTCTGCCTGGAAGGATTCGCCGATCAGGAAATCGATCAACTGCTGCGCGGCCTCGGGCTGATCGGTGCCGGCGAGGATGCCGGCGAACTCGACCTGGCGGTAGCACGTCGACTCCACCACGCCGGTGACGGCCTCGGTGAGCCCGTCACCGAACAGCACCTCGAAGGGCGGGCTCGACCCGTAGCTCACCACGAGCGGACGGTCGCCCCCGGCGTAGGTGAACTCGCCGTAGTACGCGTCGGTCCAGCCGTCGGTGACGGAGACTCCGTTGTCGACGAGGCTCGACCAGTAGGCCTGCCAACCGTCCTCGCCGTACTCGTCGATGGTCGCCAGGAGGAAGGCGAGACCCGGCGACGAGGTGGCCGGATTCTCCACGACGAGGAGATCGGCGTACGCGGGGTCGATCAGATCGTCGAGCGTCGTCGGCGGCTGCACACCGAGACCTTCGAGCGCGGCGATGTCGTAGTTGATGCACACGTCACCGAAGTCCACCGGCGTCGCTTCGCCGTTCGGGACGAGGTCGGTGAACCGGGGATCGACCGACTCGAGGCCCGGCGACACGTAGGGCTCGAAGATCCCCGAGTCGATCGCGCGCGTCAGGAACGTGTTGTCGATGCCCCACATCACGTCGCCCTCGGGGTTGCCGGCGGTGAGTTCGGCCTTCGACAGCATCGTCCCGGTGTCGCCGGCGATGAGGATCTCGACGCCGATGCCGGTGTCTGCGGTGAACGCAGCGAGTTGATCGTTGATCGGAGTGTCCTCGGTGGGGAACGACTCGTAGGCCACGAGCGTCAACGTCTCGGTCACGTCGGTGGACTGTGTCGGTTCGTCGGTTGCAACCGGATCGTCGGACGTGGTCGGCTGGTCGTCGGTCGTCGGTGCGTCGGTCGGAACGGGTTCGGCGGTCGTGACCGGCGCGTCGGATGTCTCGCTCGTCGTCGCGGTGGGTGAGGTCTCGTCGGCGTCACGGACGGAATCGTCGCTCGCGCCACAAGCGGCCAGCATCATCCCCGTCACGAGGAGTGCAGCGATGGGTGTGGTGCGATGGTGTCGATCGTGCGTCATGTGGATGTTCCTTCGGAGTCTGCGGTTTCGGGGGAGGTCAGGGGTGTGTCGAAGACGGTGAGCACGCCCGTCGACACCGAGATCGGCACTCGTCCGTCGGCGGACGTGACCTCATTGCTCACGCCGAGTCCGGTGACGGGTTCGAGTCGGTGGTCGGTGAGTGGCCACCGGACGTCCGAGATCGTGACGCCGATGCACTTCGGCCCGATGGCCAGGAGCGAAAGCGTCGAGTCGGGTTCCAGGTCGAGGGTCCTGCGGGCGGGGTCGTGGAGCACGTCGAGATGCTGGCCGTCCCACCAACCGTCGAGGACGGGGACACCGGTGAGGGTGCGCGCCGAGAGCGATCCGATGGCGGCGATCGTGTGGTCGAGGCGATCACCGCCCCCGATCAGCGTGAGCCGTGCGGGCTGCATGTCGGCGGCGAACGAGAGGGCCAGTTCGGTGTCGGTCTGGTTCTTGTCGGTCGGGTGCCGGGCGATCGTGGCGTACTGCTTCGCCCAGGCGATGCCGTCCGCGCTCACCGAGTCGAGGTCGCCGATCAGGCCCGACGGGCTGAGCCCCGCAGCGAGTGCCAGGTCGAGTCCACCGTCCACGCCCAGGACGATCGCTGCGGCCGGGATCGCCGCGATGACATGATCGGGGAGCGGTGATGCTCCGGTGACGACGACGATGTGTTCGTTCATGTCTCGATTCCTACGCCGGCATGATCCGGTTCAGGTTCTCGGGTCGGTGACGGCGTGTCACCCTCTCAGCCTGCCGATCCGCAGACTCCCCGTCGGGTTGGTCGCAGATGACTGTACCGGAACGTCGCGGCAACCCGGTGACGCAGGTGCCGGACGGCGAGGGACGTTCTGTCTGTGCCGGTCAGGTGAGGGTCTTGACGGCGAGGGCTCCGACCGAGGCGACGAGCATCGCGACGATTGCGAGATCGAATCCTCGTGTGGAGACCCGGTTGCGCAGCCACGTACCGAGTGGGATCGATGCCAGCACCGGGATGCACGCGAGCAGCGACGCGCCGATGCGTCCGTCGAGTTCGCCGGTGGCGGCGAACACCGCGAACTGGGTGAATCCCGTGATCAGGAACAGTGAGGTGACCGAGAGGATGTGGGCACCGCGATCGAGTCGGTAGCTGTGGATCCACGAACCGACGATCGGCCCGCTGATCCCGATCGCTCCCTGGAACGCTCCGGCCACCCAACCCACCACGGGCGCCACTCGGCGTGACCGGTCCGGCCCCACGCGCAGGTCGGGCTTGGCGAAGAACGTGACGACGTAGCCGACGATCGCCACGATCAGGATCACGACCAGCGGCGTCTCGGGAAGCGACACGAATGCGATCGCGCCGATCGCCGCACCGACCACCCCGGCGACGGCCAGGACCGGAAGGTCACGTGTCTCGGAGTAGTGGCTGCGTTCGCGGTACGCCAACACTCCGTTCGCGAGGACGTTCGGGAAGGCGAGCGTGACCACGGCGTCGTCGAGATCGACGAACAGTGCAGCGATCGGGATCGCGATGATCGGCAGGCCCATCCCGGTGACCGCCTTGACGGTCGCCCCGACGACGACGGCGATCAGGATGATCGCGAGTTCGGTGCCCGACACCACAGCGACGATACGTACAGTGCAGTGAAGTCGTGCCGCTCACGCCGCCACGAGGAGACCAGGGCGGCGACCAGGCGGGGGCGTCGCGACGTCGATCATGCTCGAACCGTGGGAGCGCCCGTGTCGTCGGCGCCTGCTCGCGGTTCGCGACGAAGGCCCCGGAGAGCCCGCACGGCCTCGGCGACGATCAGCACGACGAAGAACTGCGCCACGGCGATGCCGGCAACCGTGGCCGATGCCGCGGTGGAGGCGTGGTAGCTGATGGCGAGTCCGACCACGACGGCGAGCCACCCGAACAGAACGGCGACGCCCATGGCGACCGGGACTCGTCGCACGAGGAGCACCGCCGTGGCGGGAGGTGCGACGAGGAAGCCGAACACGAGGAGCGTGCCCACGACCCGGAAACTCGCCACCACTGTCAGCGACAGGAGGAACAGCATGGCCACGTGCGCGAGGCTGGGCCGGAGCCCGAGCGTGGCGGCCTTGTCGGCGTCGATCGACAATGCGAGAAAAGCGCGGTGGCCGACGACCACCCCGATCACCGTGACGATCAGGGCGATCGACCCGAGCACCAGTTCACCGCGCCGGACGCCGAGCACGTCACCGAACAGGAAGCCGTTGAGGTCGCCGGCGAAGGAGTTCGGTCGGCTGATGATCACGACCCCGAGGGCGAGCATCCCGACGAAGAGCAGGCCGATCCCGGTGTCGTCGGACAGCTTCGTGGTGCGGTGGACGAGGTTGATTCCGAGCACCATCACGACGGCGCTCGCCGCTGCGCCGAGTGTGAGGTCGAAGCCCCACACGGCAGCGAGTGCGATGCCCGGCAGGACGCCGTGAGCCATCGCGTCGCCGAAGAACGCCAGCCCGCGAATGACGACCCACGTGCCGATCAGCGAGGTCATCGTCGCCGCGAGGAGGCCGCCCATCAGCGCCCGGCGGGTGATCTGGGACCCGAACGCGTCGAGGAAGAAGTCGATCACGAGTCGCCGCAGGGGTGCGCCGGGGTCACGAGAGCGCTCCGGCGACGAGGTCGGCGTT
>JBBSOH010000086.1:0-14651 GCA_038259945.1 Acidimicrobiales bacterium | reverse complement strand
TTGAGGTTGGTGATGTCCTCACCCTTGTGACGTACCTGCCCGTCGTGGACGTTGACCAGGCCGAACATCGATTTGATGAGTGTCGACTTGCCGGCACCGTTGGGGCCGATGATCGCCACCAATTCTCCCTGAGCAAGTGTGAGGCTGCAGTCGTTCAAGATGTTCACGCCGGGGATGTACCCCGCCGTGAGGCCGTCGGCGATCAGCAGTGGTTCGGTGTTGGTGTCGTCGGACATCACATCTCCCGGTCGAGGTCGAGGGCGGAATCGTGGCTGGAACCGAGGTAGGCGTCGACCACCGCCTTGTTCTGGCCGATCGAAGCCGGGGGACCCTCGGCGATGATCTTGCCTTCGGCCATCACGATGACCCAGTCGCTGATCTCCTGCACCATGTCCATGTCGTGTTCGACGAAGAGCACCGTCATCCCCTGGTCGCGCAGGCCCGTGACGTGACCGAGCAGCGACTGCGTGAGCGCCGGGTTGACGCCCGCCATCGGCTCGTCGAGCATCACCATCTCGGGCTCCACCATCAACGATCGCGCCATCTCGAGGAGTTTGCGCTGGCCACCCGACAGTGTCCCCGCGAACTCGTCCCGCATGTGATCCATCTTGAAGTGCACGAGGAGTTCGTCGGCACGACGCTCGATGTCCTTCTCCTGCGCGCTCCACATGAACGGGAAGATCGATCGCCACAGCGACTCGCCCTTCTGGCCGGTGGCACCGAGCTTCATGTTCTCGATGACCGTCATCTTCGACAGCGCCTTGGTCAGTTGGAACGTGCGGACCATGCCGTAGCTGGCGATCTTGTGAGCCGGGACCTTGTCGATCGGCTGGTTGTTGAACACCCGGGTGCCGGAGTCGGGCGTGTCGAAGTTCGTCAGCAGGTTGAACAGCGTGGTCTTGCCGGCGCCGTTCGGTCCGATCAGCGCCGTGATCACCCCGCGTTGGATCTCGACGTGGTCGACGTCGACAGCGGTGAGGCCACCGAAGCGCCGGACCACGTTGTCCGCGACCAGGATCGGGTCGGGCTTCGGCGCACCCGGCTCCCACGGCACGTCGGCGAGCGCTGCGCGGGCGGCCTGGGGATCGACGCCCTCGACGGCAACGATCTCGGCGAACACCGCTTCGGACTCGGCATCGGGCGGCGTGTCCGACATCTCGTCGGACGAGGGGCCCGAGTCGGGGATCAGTGGGGCCTGGACGTCGCGGCCGTCGTCGTCGGTGCGCGAGTCCTGTCGGTCATCGGTCATCGAGAGCCATCTCTTCCTTGTTGCCGAAGATCCCTTGCGGGCGGAACGCTGCGAGCAGCGCAAGGCCCAGTCCGATCAACATGAAACGGACCTGGCCGACCTGAGTACCGGACAGGATGTTCTCGCTGACCACGCCCTTCGCCACGGACTGGCGGAGGAACACGTCGGTGAAGTTCAGGACGCCGTAGAGGATCGATGCTCCGATCACCGGTGCGAACACCTTGCCGGCGCCGCCGAGGATCAGCGCGACCCACACGAAGAACGTGACGTCGGTGATGAAGTTGTCGGGCTGCGCCAGCGAGAAGCCGATTGCTCGGATCATGCCTCCCATAGCACCGAAGATGCCACCGAGCACCAACGCCTGCATCTTGTACGAGTAGGCGTTCTTGCCGAGCGCACGAACGGCGTCCTCGTCCTCGCGAATGGCCTTGAGGACACGACCCCACGGGCTGCGAATGATCAACCAGCACAACAGCACCGAGATCGCCAGGACGACCCAGCCGACGATCACCAGGAACATCTGGTTGCCGATGAACAGCCCGAAGAGGTAGCGGCCACCGGGATCGAACGGGCTGAGGTCGTAGAACGTGCCGGAGAAACCGCCGAGGCCGTCGGACGAGCCCGTGAGCCAGTCCCAACGCGGCGATCGCAGGAAGATGCGGATGATCTCGGCCACGGCGATGGTGACGATGGCGAGATAATCGGCTCGCAATCGCAGCGTGGGGATGCCCATCAGGAAGGCGAGCACCACCGGGAAGACGATCACTGCGAAGAACACCCCGATGACGAACATCCACCCGTCGGAGATCCCCAGACGGAAGATGCCTTCGTCGTCGTTGATCAGCGGAGAGACGGTCTGTGTGATGATCGCCAGACCGTAGGCGCCCGCCGCCATGAATGCGGCCTGGCCGAAGTTCAGCAGCCCGGTGTAGCCGAAGTGCAGGTTGAGTCCGATCGCAGCGAGTGCGAAGTAGATGAACTGTTCGCCGATCAGGCCGCGCAGCGTGTTGTCGAGGACGCTGCCCCAGCTGATGTCGAGAAGTGCTCCGAAATCCATGGTGTGCTCCTATCCGATCCGCTCACGGCGGCCGAGAAGGCCCTGAGGCCGGATCAACAGAATCAGTACGAGTGCGGCGAGAGCGCCGACGTTCTTCATGTCGGCCGGGAACCACGCCGGCCAGGTGATGACCTGGATGAACACGCCGACGATCAAGCTGCCGAACAGTGCGCCGTACGCCGTTCCGAGTCCGCCGAGCGTGACGCCGGCGAACATCAACAGCAGCAGCCGGAAGCCCATCTCCCAGTTGACGTTCTCGGTCATGCCGAACAGCACGCCGCCGAGTCCGGCGAGTGCCGAGCCGGCGATCCACACCCATTTGATGACCGACTCGACGTCGATCCCGGAGGACTCCGCGAGGTCGCGGTTGTCGGCGACGGCGCGCATTGCCTTGCCGGCGCGTGTCTTCTGCAGCGCGAGGCCGACGCCGATCAGCACTGCAATCGAGAAGAAGATGATGAAGAGGTCCTTGGGAGCCACAGCGAAGTACTTGAAGCTGACCTGGCTCTGGATCTGGAAGTCACGGTAGAAGCGGGCACGACCCTGGAACTGGAAGAGGAACACGTAGCGGAAGAAGATCGACAGACCGATCGACACGACGAGCGCCGAGATCAGGCTGGCTCCTCGGTTGCGGAGGCGCTTCCACACGTACTCGTTGAACAGCCAGCCCGACACGCCCGACAGGATCACGGCCACGATGCCGGCGAAGACCAGCGAGTTGGTGCCCGGGATGCCGAGCAGTCGTCCGTTGCTCCACAGCTTGAACAGCCCGAAGAACTCGAAGTCGGCAGCGGCTCCGTAGACCATGTGGAACATGAAGGCGATCATCGCTCCGAAGGTGACCGACTCGCCGTGAGCGAAGTTGGTCAGCCCGGTCGTGCCGAAGATGAGCGACAACCCGATCGCACACATGGCGATGATCAGTCCGAGCTTGATGCCGTCGACCAGCAACTGCGCGATCTTCCACGTGCTACTGGTGCTGGCCGCACGCTCACCCAACGGGAACAGTGTTGCCTTGTTGGTGTTCGGTTGGACCTCGACTGCGTTCAGTGGGTTGTTCTCCGGGTTGCGCAGCGAGATGCCCTCGGCGAGCGTCGACTCGTCCAGTTGCACGGAGTACACGCCGGCACTCGGGAGCGAGATCGACCAGACGCCCTCTGCGTCCGTCACGGCGCTGCCGACCTCGTTGCCGTCGGCGTCGAAGACGAAGAAGGTGACGCCTTCCACGAAGATGGTCTCGCCCGCTTCGTCCCGGGTACGCAGCGTGCCGCTGATCGACTCGGTCGCCTCACCGTCGACGCCCTCGGCGCCGTCGTCCTGGGCTGACGCCGGACTCCCCGGCCAACAGATGCTGAGGACGGCGATCAACGCCGCAACGAACACCCGTGGCAGCGAACGACCGGCGACCGATTTCTTCTCCGAAGCAGTCACGGGCGCAGACTCTAGACCACGACGTGTGTCACACCACCAAACGCCGTGTGTCCATCGCGTTTCGCTTCGTCTCGGGCACCGGTCGCGTGGCGACGAGTTCCGACGTTCCCAACCACACGGTCGACACCCACAGCAGGGTCGCCCCGGCGATGTGGGCACCGACCAGCAACTCGGGGACGCCGGTGAAGTACTGGGTGTATCCGATCGCACCCTGGAGCAGCGCGACGAACAGCCAGGTCGACAGCAGGGTCTGAAAGCTGTGGTCACGGTTCCGGGTGGCGAGCCAGGCGAGGAGCGCCCCGGTGAGAACCGCAGCGATCACGGTGACGCTGTGGATCCGGGCGACAGTACTGATGTCGAACCCGAACCGGCGAACGTCCTCCTCCCCTGCGTGCGGACCGGCGCCGGTGACGACCGTGCCCGTGGCGAGGGCGGCTCCGGTGAGCACGATCAGGGCGGCGACGAGACGGCCGCGGTGGTCCGAGACGGTCCACCGCGACCAGTCGATGCCGGGCCCGGTCGATGCGCGGATGGCGATCAGGCCGAAGGCGATGGACAGCATCGCGAGCAGGAAGTGCGACTGCACGAGAGCGGGATGGAGGTCGCCACGCACTGCGATGCCGCCCACCACTCCGTTCGCGAGCACGGTGGCGAGCACGCCGAGGGCGGGCCAACGCAGGCCGCCCCCCCGAGGCGCCGCCCGGAACGACACGATCGCCAGGAGCAGGGTCGGCAGCCCGATCAAACCGCTCAGGAGACGGTTGAGCTGCTCGATCGCTGCGTGACCGGTCGAGACGTCGATGAACCGTTCGTCGTTGCAGTTCGGCCAGTCGTCGCACCCCAATCCGCTGCCGGTGAGACGGACCACGCCACCGGCCACGACGAGCACGCAGATCCCGACGGTGGTCACGATGGCCAATTGGCGGTATCGCTTGAGCGTCATCGGGGTCCAGCGTACGACTACGGTCCGTCGGGTGCTGAGCTCGTTCGACGACTTTCCCATCCATCAGACGTCACACCCCGTTGCTCGGACCGGGTCGAGCGATCTCAATCACTACGACCGCTACTTCTTCAACGGATACACGCGTGACACCCGGCTGTACTTCGCTGCTGCGATGGGCCTGTATCCGAACCGGCATGTCGCCGATGCGGCGTTCAGCGTCGTCGTGGACGGTGGGACCGCCGACGCCCGCCAGATCAACGTCCACGCGTCGCGTCGGGCGCCCACGGATCGCTCCGAGGCGAACACGGTCGGACCGATCCATGTCGAGGTGCTCGAACCACTGAGCGCACTGCAGATCACGGTGGAGGCGCCCGAGCACGGGATCCGCTGCGAACTCACCTTCGTTCGTCGGTCGGCTCCGATCGAGGAGCCGCACTTCCTCCACCAGGTCGGGCAGCGCACCGTGATGGACTCGACGCGGATGACCCAGTTCGGCGGATGGGAAGGCTGGATCGAGATCGACGGCGAGTTGACGGACCTCGCACCGGGCGAGACCTTCGGGTCGCGGGATCGATCCTGGGGAATCCGCACCGTGGGCGAGCGCGGCCCCGTGGGTGCTCCCGTGGCCGATCCGCAGTTCTACTGGTTGTGGGCCCCGCTCAACTTCGAGGCGTTCTCGACGCACTTCGACGTCAACGAGTACTTCGACGGGCGCCGCTGGCACGACTCCGGCTTCGTGTCGCTCGTACCGACCGGCAGTCAGGGCCCTGAGCCCGCCGAGGCGATGCGTGCGGTCGACTACACGATCGAGTGGCGACCCGGAACTCGTGCTCCGGCGTCCTGCGAGATCGAGATGATCCCGTTCACGGGTGAGCCGTCGACGATCACCTTGGAGCCACTGTTCGACTTCCACATGCTCGGCATCGGCTACACACACCCCGAATGGGGCCACGGCGTGTGGAAGGGCGAGTCCGAGGTGGGCGGCGACCGCTGGGATCTCCCCGTCGACGACATGACGGCCCCCCAGCACGTCCACGTCCAGACCTTGGTGAAGGCCACCACGTCCGGCGCCGTGGGCGTCCACGAAGGCCTCGGCGTGCTCGAGGCATTCGTTGTCGGCCGCCACGATCCCTCAGGCCTCACCGGCCTCTTCGACGGTTACGTTTCCCAGGAGTGAGGCCCGACTGAGTCAGGTGTGGCGGATGGTCATGCCGCCGTCGACCGGGACGTGGGCGCCGTTGACGAAGCTCGATGCGGGCAGGCACAGGTTGAGTGTCATGTGGGCGACCTCTTCGGGGAGGCCGTAGCGCCGCAACGGCACGCGCCGGCGGGCATAGGTGGCCTTGGCATCGTCGTCAATGCCTGCGGTCATCGCCGTGTCGATCGGGCCGGGGCAGATCGCGTTGACCGTGATGCCGTGGCGACCCAACTCGACGGCGAGTGACTGGGTGAGGCCGATGACGCCGGCCTTGCTCGCGGCATAGGCCCCGAGTCCCGCCGTGCTCACGAGCGCCTCGGTCGAGGCGATGTTGACGATCCGTGCCGCCGGCGACTCGAGGAGGTGCGGGAGGGCGAGGCGCACGAGGCGGGCGTGCGCGGTGAGGTTGACGTCGAGCGTCTGGGACCAACTCGACTCGAAGTCGGCTTCGTCCATGAAGGGCGAATTGGCGACGGAGACGCCCGCGTTGTTGACCACGATGTCGAGCCTCCCGGCCCAGTCGACGGTCATCTCGACCAGTCGTTCGAGTTGGAGCGGGTCGGACACGTCGGTCACCGCGTTCAGCGCGGCGTCACGGCCGTGGGCTTCGTGGATCTCGGCGACCACCGCCTCCACCCGGTCGATGCCCAGGTCGGCCACGACGACCCGCGCTCCTTCGTCGGCGAACAGCCGTGCTGTCGCTCGGCCCATGCCGCTCGCCGCCCCGGTGACGATCACGACGTGACCGTCGATCGAGCGGCTCAGTCGGCTCAGGCGCTCCATCGCTGCATGCCACCCATGCCGTACTGCTTCAGGATCAGCGCGCGGGTGGGGGTGATGGCGAGGAACGCGGTGTCCGGCGAGTTCTCGGGCCCGCCGGGGGCGAAGGCGTTCAGGTCGTAGTCGAACACGTCGTCCCACAGGCGCTTCTTCGTGTCGATGTCGGTGAACAACTCGCCGGTCCCCCACACCTCGACGCCGTCGCCGTTCTCGGTCACCTGCCAGTGCAGTGCGACCTTGTCGTTGTCGGCGACGTTGCGGGCCTTGACCGAGGTGGTGCCGAGCATCGTCCACAGCGTGCTGCCCTCCCAGCAGGGATGGACGGGGACCACGTCGGGCTCACCGTCCGCACCGACGGTGGCGATGTGCGCCCACGGGCTCAGGTCGGTGGCGAACGCCTTGACGTCGTCGAGAGTGCAGTCGTTGCTCATGATCGAAAGTTAGACGCGCACTTCGTAGAAGCTGTTGACGGAATGATCGACGTCCATCTGGTGGAAGCGCCCGAACCCGGCAGCTGCGGACATCTCCTCTGCCTTCGATGCCGGCAGGCCGAGTGTGCCGAGCCCGGCCCCGTCGGGTTCGGAGAGTGCCGAACTCATGCAGGACAGCACGCTGATGCCGTACATCAGAGCGGCCATCGGGTTCTTCTCGACGTTCTGCGCGAAGGTGTCGCGCCCCTTGATGTCGACGAGCAACCAGGTGCCGTCGTCGGCGACGGCCGAACGGATCGAATGCATCATCTCCTGCGGTCTGGTCATGTCGTGGATGCAGTCGAAGGTGGTGACGAGATCGCACGACCCGTCGGTCGGCATGGCCTCGTTGCGCGGATCGACGAAACGCGCGTTCGTGACACCGCTCTCGACGAGTCGCTCGGCGGCGCGTTCGAGGGCCCGTTCGGAGATGTCGTAGCCGACGAACGTCGAGTTCGGGAACCGCTCCGCCATCATCAGCACCGCCCCACCGGCGCCGCAACCGATGTCGATCACCTTCGCCCCCGACTCGAGGCGCTCCACGACTCCGTCGAGTGCGGGCAGCACGGTGTCCAGCAGGTGGTGGCGCATCCACGGCTCGAAGCTCTTCTCGATTCCGACGGCGCCTTCGCAACCGTGGCTGTCGTAGTCATGGCCCAACCCGGTGCGGAAGCTCTCGGGCATGTGTTCGAGTGCACCGATCGTCTGCGGGAACCGGTGGAACATGCCCATCCCAAACGCCACGTGGTCGGGCGAGGCCAGCACCGCAACGGCCTCGGGTGACAGCGAGAACATCTCGGGGGTGACCGACGTGTCGACATCGATGATCCTGGCCGCCGCCTGGTTGTGTGCCCACTCGCGTACCCACCGTTCGTCGAGACCGACGGAGTCGGCGAGTTGCTCGGTGGTGATCGCGCCGCCGGCACCGGCCAGAGCGCTGAACAGGCCGAGTTTGTCGCCGAGATGGATCATCCCGGCCGTGACCGCTCCGCTCAGTTGGGTGAACACGCCGAAGGAGAACATCTTCAGCTTGTCGGGATCGATCTCGTTCATGTACGAGACCGTACGCGTCAGCGGCTGCGCTGATCGGGTCCGAGGTGCTCGACGTCGCTCAACTTGGTGAGGCTGAAGTGGTAGCCGTCATGGACCGGAATCGCTTCGAGGCGACTGATCGACGCATGGCCGAGCACGAAGCGGTCCCACTCGAACGGCGTGGGTTCGAGGCCGAGGAGGTGGCCGATCGCCACCGAGTTGGTGCCGATGTGGGCGACCAGCGCGATCCGCTTGCCGGGGTCGGCGATCTGCCAGATCGGGAGGTCGGCGTCGGTGCGCGTGACACCGCGCTCGGCCCAGAACTCGGTACCGCCCGAACGGATTCGCGCGGTGAACTCGCGGATCGACTCGCCACCTTCGAGGCCGTGCCAGCGGTCGTCGACGGGTCGCGCCGTGAGTTCCTCGTACGCCGCCTGCGCCTTCTCCTGCGGGGTGCCGTGCCACGCCGGGTCGCCGATCTCCTCCAACCACGGGGCGATCGTCTCGTCACGCTCCAGGGCCTGGAACAGCGGCGCTGCGGTCTGACGGGCGCGCACGAGAGGAGAGCAGAACACCTCGTCGAACGACTCACCGCCGAGCGCTGCGCCCATCATCGCGGCCTGTCTGTGGCCGAGTTCGGTGAGGGGAGGATTCCCCACGTTGAGCCCCTCACGGACCCACTCCGGCTGGCCATGACGGACGAACACGATCTCCACCGTTCCAAGTTACCGAGCGGACCGTAACGTGGCGCGGTGCAGGCAGGCTGGTTCCCCGACCCCGTCGGCGACCACGAGTTCCGCTACCACAACGGCACCGAGTGGACCGGCGACGTGGCCACCGATGGTGTGCGGGGCGTGTCCCCGGTCCCCGCGAAACGTCCGGACCGTCGCTCCGGGGCTCTGGCCATGGTGTTCGGCATCGTCTCGCTGAGCACCGGATGGATTCCCTTCGTCTCTTTCGTCGCCGTGGTCTTCGGGGTCGTGGCCGTGGTGGTCGGGTGGCGTCGGCGCAGGTTCGAGTCGGCCCGCGGGGCTGCCACGGTGGGCATCGTGACCGGGGTGTGCGGCATCCTCCTGAGCGGTGTCGGGATCTGGCTGAGTGTGCTGATCGTCCAATCCATCGCCGACTTCGAGGACCCCGGTCCGCACGAGGTCGAGTTGACCGAGTGCGAGGAGGTCGCCGGGGCGACACGGGCGATCGGGGAGATCACGAACCTCGACGATCGCGAGCGGAGCTACACGGTGGTCGTGTCGCTCGACGAGGACACGACCGTCGAAGCCGTCGTCGCCGACGTACCGAGCGGCGAGCGGCGTGTGTTCCGGGCCGAGGAGGATCTGCGCTTCGATGATCTCGACTGCTCGATCCTCGAAGTGAACGGACCGCGCCCGTTCGGCCTCTCAGAGTGACGTCGCGCTGATCCAGGCGTCGTGGAGTCGACGGTAGGCGCCGTCGGCGGCGACGAGATCGTCGTGGTGACCGTCCTCCACGAGGACGCCGTCCTCCAGCACGAGCACCCTGTCGGCGCGGGCCGCGGTCGACAGGCGGTGAGCGATGGCGATGGTGGTGCGACCCGACGCGAGCCGTTCCAGCGCCCGGGCGATACGGACCTCGGTGAGCGCGTCGACGGACGACGTGGCCTCGTCGAGGATCAGCACGTCAGGGTCGGCCAGCCCTGCCCGCACGAGCGCGATCAACTGCCGTTCGCCGGCGGAGAGGCCGTCGCCGCGCTCGCCGACCCGGGTGTGCACACCGTCGTCGAGGGCATCGATCCACTCGGTTGCACCGAGGTCGGCGATCACGGCTGCGATGTCGGCGGCTGACTTCTCGGGGCGGGCGAAGCCGATGTTCGCCAGGATCGTGTCGTCGAACAGGAAGGGTTCCTGGGACACCACGACGAGCCGGCGCCGGAGTTCGCCAGGGTCGGCGTCGGTGAGGTCGATCCCTCCGAGGAAGATGCGACCGTCGGTCGGATCGGCGAACCGTGCAACGAGGCGTCCGAGAGTGCTCTTGCCCGACCCGGTGGCTCCGACCATCGCCACCTGCTGACCGGCGGGGATCGCGATCGACACGTCGCGCAACACGTCGACCACGGTGTTCGGGTAGCGGAACGTGACGTCGTCGATCTCGATGCCGAGCGAACCGGCGGGGAGGGCGACGGGTACGGCGGGGGCCGGTGGGCCGACGGGCATGTCGAGCACCGACATCACTCGTCGCAGGCCGGCAACGGCGGTCTGGGTCTGGTCGATGATCTCCGTGAACTCCGAGATGGGCTCGAGGAACCGGTAGGTGAGGAAGATGAACCCCACCACAGCACCTGCGGTGAGGCCACCGGCGCTTCCCCTCCAGACGCCGACCACGACCACCGCCGACACGGTGAACACGGAGAACACTTCGCCCGACGGGAACAGGAACGCTCCGTACCATGCGGCGCGGATCTGCTGGCGGGCCTTGCGGTCGGTGGCCTCGCGCACGATGCCACTCATGTGGTCACCCGCACCGTACGCACGGATCGACGCAGCGCCGGAGACGACCTCGGCGATCGCTCCGAGCATCTCGCCGTTGCGTTCACGGGCCTCGCCGTGAGCGACGACGAGTCGGTGCTGGACGGCGCGCAGGACGAGGGCGAGCGGGAACGCCACCACGAACGCGACGCACGACAGCACCGGGTCGTAGACGAGCATCACGATCGACACGATCACCATCAGCGCCGAGTTGCGCATCCACGACATGCCGCCCCACTGGAAGAACTGCGCAAGCGTTTCGATGTCGCTCGTGACGCGGGCGACCAGGCCACCGCGCCGCTCTTCGCCGTGGTCGGCCAGGCTCAGCCGGTGGATGTGGCCGATCAGGCGCTCACGAAGGTCGTAGAGCGCGCGTTCGCTGCGCACGCTCAGTCGGTACGACGCCTGGCGGAAGGCGACGCCGGAGATCAGCACAGCGATGGTGCCGACCGCTGCGAGGCGCACGACCAGCGCGACGTCGACCGGTTCGCCGGTGGTCTGGCCGACGATCCCCTTGTCGATCGCCTGCTGGATGAGGATCGGAACGACGACACGTCCGGCCGATCCGATGGCGGCGAGCAGGAAGGTGACCCAGAGACCGTTGCGCAGAACTGGTGCGGCGGCGAGCCCGCGCCGGATCGTGGAGATCGCCCCTTCGTCGGTGTCGACGCTGGAGGTGAATCCGACGCTCACGACGCACCCGCCCGGTCGGCCTCGAACGCTTCGACGATGTCGCGGTACGCCGCGACATCGGCCAGCAGTTCGCTGTGGCTTCCATGGCCGGCGATTCGGCCGTCGGCGAGGAAGACGACGTCGTCGGCGAGCGCGATCGTCGACGGGCGCGAGGCGATCAGGAGGACGGTGGCGTCGAGGGAGGCGCGGAGCCGGTCGAGGATCAGCGCCTCGGTGGACGGATCGAGCGCCGAGGTGGTGTCGTCGAGCACGAGGATCACCGGCTCGCGGACCAGGGCGCGAGCGAGGGCGACACGTTGGCGCTGCCCACCGCTGAGGCTGATCCCACGCTCGCCGACGACGGTGTCGAGCGCCTCGGGCAGGGCGCGCACGAACTCGTCCGCCGCTGCGAGTTGCAGCGCCGCCCACACCGCTTCGTCGGTGACGACGGATCCGAATGCGACGTTCGCCCGTACCGTGCCGGCAACGAGGAACGCCTCCTGGAACACGATGGCGCGAGGCCCCTGGGCCAGCGACACCGTTCCGGCAGTGGGGGCGACGAGGCCGAGAACGATGTCCGCGAGTGTCGATTTTCCCGATCCGGTGGGCCCGACGAGCGCAGTGATCGTGCCGATGGGAAGTTCGAGTTCGATGTCCGACAACGTCGGATCCGAGGACCCCTCGTGGCGGAAGCTCACGCCGTCGAGGCGGACACCGACGCCTGGTTCGGGTCGGCCGATGGCACTCTCGGGATCTGCCTCGACCGCTTCGTTCACGATTGCCTGGATGCGGATCCACGCCGCCATCGAGCGGGGCAGTTCGGACAGGGCGTAGCCGATCAGGCGCAGCGGGAGGACGAGCAGCGTGAACAAGAAGATGACGCTCGAGAACTCCCCGACCGTGAGGTCGCCCGAATCCACACGGATCGCGCCGAGCACGACGAGCGCAATGTTCGCGAGCGCCGGGATCATGTCGGTGAGCGCGTCGAACACGCTGCGCCGCGTCACGGCCTCGACGCGAGAGACCCGCACGTGGTCGGCGAGGACGGTGAGTCGTTCGGTCTCGCGGGTCTCTGCGCCGTAGGCCTTCACCAACTGCACGCCTTCGAAGCTCTCGTGCACGCCCGCCGAGAACTCGCCGAGTTGTGTCTGGGCACGCGTGTAGTGCGCCGACACCGACCGTTCGTACACGACGTTGGTGACCACCACGAGCGGGAACACGACGACCGCCACGATGCCGAGCGGGATGTCGGTGAGGAACAGCCACACGGTCGACACGACGATCATCAGCACGGTGCTGCACGCGAACGGGATGGGAGCGATGACGCTCACCGTCGACTCGGTGTCCACGCCCGCGCGTGCGACGAGGTCGCCGTCCGGATGACGGCGGTGCCAGGACACGGGTTGTCGCACGAGTCGGTCGACCACCTGGTTCGTGTAGGTCTCCGCCACGCGCCACATGCCTTCGGACGCGTAGGCGCGACGGAACACGACGCCCACCGCACGGACCAGGCCGATCCCGATGATCATGGCGACACCGATGGCGACCGTGCCGGTCCCGACCGACTCCGTCGTCACCGGACCCGAGCCCGGTGGATCCTCGAAGCGAGGCAGGACGATGTGGTCGATCACCCAGCGGATCGCGAAGCTCGACGTGACGGTGGCAATGGCGAACACAGCGGCACCGGCGAACGACAGGGTGAACTGGCGGGGGTGCAACGAGAGCATCGAGCGGATGAGGCGGAGGTTGCGGCGCACTCGCGAGCCACTCACCGACTCGGGGTATGCGTCACTCTCGGCCACCGCGCGTGTCTACCAGCGGCACCTGCCTCTAGCGTCAGTCCTTGTGGTGACACCTGACGGAACGACCGACCGCAGGCCGGCCGGCGGCCTCACACAGGGCGACTACGGCCTCGAACCGCAGGACCGGAGCTTCACGTTCCGGCGCTTGCTGGTGCTCGCCGGGCTCGTCGCATTCGCATCGTTCTGGTTCTGGGCGCTGTTCCTGATCGACAAGACCTCCGTGAACAAGTTCGAGGACCGGGCCTGGGCGGCGAACGCAGAGGAGGTCTGCGCTCCGGTGAAGCTCGCAGTGCGTCGTCTCGACCTCGAAGCGAGCCCCGACCTCCAGGTGCGCGCCGATCTGATCCTGGAAGGCACAGATCTGTACGCCGCCATGATCGACGAACTCGCGAGCGACCTGCCCGATGACCCGAAGGGCGCAGCGATCGTCCCCGACTGGATCGCCGATTGGCGCATCCTGATCCAGAACCGGTACGACTATGCCGCCGAGTACCGGGCGGGCAACGAGGTGCCGTTCACCGAGACGGCGGTCCAGGGCGTGCCGATCACGGAACGCCTCGAGACGTTTGCGGCCGACAACGAGATGAAGAGCTGCTCCCCGCCGCGCCGCGGGGTACTCAACTGACGATCACCGCGCTCACAGCTGTTTGATGACGCGGGCGGGCACGCCGGCCGCCACGCAGTTGTCGGGCAGGATGCCGGTGACCACGCTGTTCGCCGCGACCACGACGTGCTTGCCGATCCGCGCTCCGGGAAGGACGACCGAGCCGTGTCCGAGCCAGGAGCCGTTGCCGATCGACACCGGCTTCTCCGGCATCACCTGCCGTGAAATCGGCAACGTGAGGTCGTCGTAGCCGTGGTTCTGGTCGGTGATGTACACGTGGTGACCGGTCCACACGTCGTCACCCACACGGATCTCCAGGTGGCCGACGATGCCGCTCCCCTTGCCGAACAGGCACCGGTCGCCGACGGAGATCACGGGGTCGGTCACCATCGACTGCCCCGGCACCATCCCGGCGGACAGGGTGATCTGCGGGCCGAACAACGTGCCGTCGCCGATGTGGATGTACTGCTCGTTGAACAGCGTGTTCGGCGGGAAGCAGATGACGCTGTTGCGCCCGAATCGTCCGAACCGCTTGCCGCGACGGGTGTCGGGGCCGATGGCTCCGAGTTCGACCGCGAGTGCCCACCCTCGGTGGACGCCTTCCCCTGCGGCTCGTTTGACGCCGGTGAGGAGACGCCGCACGGCTGTGGTCGGGACGGGGTCTCGCTCGAGCACCCTGCAACGCTACGGGGTCGCTGTAGGTTCCGAGCGTGGACATCAACGGCATCGATCGTGGCGGCTCGACGGAATACCGGGGGCTGAGGTTCGCCACGGCGGTGCGACTCGAGGCACCCGTCGACGTCGTCGGATGGAGCGATCAGCGTGACGCCACCGAGTTCGGTGCACAGGCACCACAGGTCGGTGGCGTGCTCGAACAACTGCTGGGAGCCGTCGACCTCGCCATGAGCGAGG
>JBBSOH010000085.1:0-14665 GCA_038259945.1 Acidimicrobiales bacterium | reverse complement strand
ATCGTCGGTGGCGGGTCCGACTACCCGGCCGTGCACAACCTGATGCACGATTGAGTCGCCGAAGGCCTCGGGTGCGCGCTCACCACGCTGCACTGGATCAGCGAAGCCGAGGTCATGCTGCTCCTCGGGGTTCCCGACGGCTGGGCGACGGCAGCCATGGTGCCGATCGGCTACCCGGTCGGCAAGGGACACGGTCCGATCACCCGCCTCCCACCGACCGCGATGGCGTATCGCAACACCTTCGGCACCGCCTGGGACGCGTCGGAGTGAGCGCAGCGGTCGGGTTGAGCGTCCCCTGGGATCTCTGGGACCTCGACGCCGCAGCCCGACGCGACCGGCTGGGTTCGATCGCTGACTCGGGCATCGACCACCTGTTCAGCGCCGACCACGTCAGCTTCCACGACGGCTCGGGCATGGATGCGCCGGTGCTCCTCGCCGCTCTGAGCGGGATCGAGCCTCGCCTCGACCTCCACGCGGGTGTGCTGCTCCTCGCGCTCCGCCACCCGATGGTGGCCGCTCGCCAGATCGCCACACTCGCCCAGACCGCACCCGGCCGGGTGAGCATCGGCGTCGGTGTCGGCGGTGAGGACCGCCACGAGTTCGAGGTCTGCGGCATCGACCCGGCCACCCGCGGGCGCCGCACCGACGCCGCACTGTCGATCGTGCGCTCACTGCTCGCAGGCGAAATCGTCGACGGGGACGGCGAGTTCTACGACTTCACAGGCGGCGTCATCCGACCCACGCCCCACCCACAGGTCCCGTTCCTCGTCGGCGGCCGCAGCGATGCCGCGCTCGAACGGGCCGGGCGGTTCGGCGACGGCTGGCTCGCCGCTTGGTGTTCGTCGACACGATTCCGCCAGGCGGTGGACCTCGTCGAAGATCGTGCCCGCACTCCGCAGGGTGGTTGGCGGCATGCCCTCCAACTCTGGGTCGGCGTCGGTGCGGATCGTGCCGAAGGCCGATCGCACGTCGCCGCCGGGATGGAACGCTTCTACAAGATCCCGTTCGAACGGTTCGAGAAGTACACCCCGACCGGCAACGCCGAACAGATCGCCGAGTTCCTCCGGCCCTACGTCGACGCCGGGGCGACGACGCTCAACCTCACCCCCTGCGGCGCCGACCGCGAGGCGGAGTTCGAGACCATCGCCGAGGTCCGCTCGCTCCTCTCCTCGTGACGCTCAACACCTGACCCGGCCACCGGCCCGACCACCGGCCCGCGGGTCGAGAAAGCAGCCCGAACCGATGAACCCGACCACGATCGATGACCTCCTCCGAACCGCTGTCGAGCGCGACCCGGAAACGCTCGCGCTGGCCGATGCGCCGAACCGCGCAGCGTTCTTCGCCGGCGAACCGACACGGTTGTCGTGGGCCGAACTGGACGCGTCGGTCGACGCTCTCGCGTGCGACCTGGCAACGCTCGGCGCAGGCCCCGGGGCGCCCGTCGCCATCCAACTCCCCAACGTGACCGAGTTGGTGATCTCGTTGCTCGCCTGCTGGCGACTGGGTGCGACAGCTGTTCCGTTCCCCATCCAGCACCGATCGCACGAACTGACCCATGGGCTCGCAGTGAGCCGACCGGCGCTGTTCGTCACCGGCGCTCGGCCCGACCGGCCTGACCTCGTCGAGGAGATCGCAACGGTGATCGGCGCCCACCCCGGCGATGTCGTCCTTGCAGCGTTCGCCGACGTTTCCGTCGATGGCTCCGGTGACGTCTCCGGTGGGGATGCGGTGGCGAGTGTCCAGCGACTCACGCTGCGCAACGACGGACCGCCGGTCGAGCGCATCGGAGCGGCCGATGACGTCGTCACCGTGTGCTGGACCTCGGGCACCACCGGGACGCCGAAGGGCGTTCCGCGGACCAACTCCATGTGGCTCACCGCCGGTCGGTTCCAGGTCGATCAGCTCGGGCTGACGAGCGACGACCGCATCCTGTGCCCGTTCCCGATCGTCAACATGGCGGGCATCGGAGGGATGCTCGTGCCGTGGCTGCTGTCCGGAGGAGCCTTCCACCTCCACCAGCCACTCGATCTGCCCGTCTTCCTCCAGCAGGTGTCGAGCGAGCAGATCACCTACACGGTCGCACCACCGCCGCTGCTCAACATGCTGCTCGCGAACGCAACGCTGCTCGACTCGGTCGACACGTCCTCGCTGCGTCGCATCGGATCCGGTTCTGCGCCCCTCGATCCGGGGATGGTCGCCGGCTGGCAGGAGCGGGGCGTGGAGATCGTCAACATCTTCGGCTCCAACGAAGGAGCGGCGATGCTCTCCACGGCAGCGTCCGTGCCCGACGCGGAGCAACGCGCCCGTTTCTTTCCGCGACCCGCCGGCTCCGGGATCCTGGCCCGCCTGGTCGATCTCGCCAGTGGGGAGGAGATCACCGCGTCGGGCACCGTGGGCGAGTTGCGATTCGCCGGACCGACGGTGTTCGACGGCTACCTGGACTCCGACGGTTCCGAGTTCGACGACGACGGCTACTTCCGGACGGGCGACCTGTTCGAGTGGGTCGACGAACCGCCGACGCTGATGCGCTTCGTCGATCGGGCGAAGGACATCGTCATCCGTGGCGGCATGAACATCTCGGCCGCCGAGGTCGAAGGCCTGCTGTCGGGTCATCGGTCAGTCGGCGAGTGCGCAGTCGTCGGCTACCCCGATGCCGACTTCGGCGAACGCCTGGGCGTGTTCGTCGTCGCCGCTCCCGACACCGACCCGACGCTCGACCAACTGATCGATCACCTCCGAGGTCTCGGCGTCGCGAGCTACAAGCTCCCCGAACGGATGGACATCGTCGACGCCCTCCCGCGCAACCCGGTCGGCAAGGTCACCAAGCCCGAACTCCGTGCCCGCTGGGCGCCATCTTCGGAGGCGTGACGTCGTGACCGGGGTCCGGACGGCATTCGACGGTCGGTGACGACCGACTTCTTCGCTGCCGTCCTCTCTAGCGGAACTGGTCGTGCAGGAACCGCACGAGATCCGTGGACGTGACGATTCCCACCACGCCACCACTCTGATCCACGACGATCACCGAATGGATCGAGCCGTCGCTGAGCAGCTCGGCTGCTTCCTTCACGGTCGCCGTGTCGGGGAGCGACGACGGATCGGGAGTCATCGCGTCCTCGATGCTGAACTGATGGTCCAGGAGCTCCTCGAGCGCACGGTCGTCGGTCCCGTCGACGTCGTAGGCGAGGCGAAGGATGTCCGTCGAGCTCAACACGCCGACCGAGGTAGCGCCGTCGAGGACGGGAAGGTGGTGGAAGGGCGCGCTCTTGAAGATCTCGTACGCCTCCGAGATGCGCTGACCTCGTTGGATCGTCGCGGGATCGGCGCTCATGACCTTCGTGATGGGGGTTTTCTTCATCCCCCGACTCAAGCACGAGACGCCGTGCCGCCACAGGGTCTTCGGACCCTTGGTGGTCGTGTGGGTACAGGACCTTGGACTCTCACGCCCGACCGTCTCGTGCGCGCACGATCACCCGATGGTTTCAGCGTGCATCGACGGAAACGAAGCAGCCGCCCGGGTGGCGTACGCGCTGTCGGAGGTGGTGGCCATCTACCCGATCACCCCGGCGTCGCCGATGGGTGAGTCCGCGGATGCGTGGGCGGCGGTCGGCCGCCCCAATCGTTGGGGCAGCGTCCCCGACGTGATCGAGATGCAGTCCGAAGCCGGTGCCGCAGGCGTGCTCCACGGAGCGCTTCAGACCGGTGCGCTCGCAACGACGTTCACCGCGTCGCAAGGTCTCCTGCTGATGTTGCCCAACATGTTCAAGATCGCCGGCGAGCTGACCCCCACCGTGATCCACGTCGCAGCGCGTTCGCTGGCGACCCACGCGCTGTCGATCTTCGGTGACCACAGCGACGTGATGGCCGCACGCTCGACGGGCTTCGCGATGCTGTGTGCCGGCTCGGTCCAGGAGGCGCACGACTTCGCGGCGGTGTCCCATGCGGTGGCACTGCGCACACGGGTTCCGTTCCTCCACTTCTTCGACGGGTTCAGGACCTCGCACGAGATCAACCGCATCGAGTTGCTCGACGACGACGACCTGGCCGCACTGATCCGCGAGGAGGACATCGCGGCCCACAAGATGCGCCGGCTCCGACCGAGTGCGCCGGTCGTGCGCGGCACGGCACAGAACCCCGACGTGTTCTTCCAGGCTCGCGAGGCATCGACGCCCTTCCATGCGGCGGTGCCGGGCGCGGTCAGCGACGTGTTCGACGAACTGGCGGCTGTCACCGGGCGTCGATACGGACTCGTCGACTACCGGGGTGCCCCCGATGCCGAGCGGGTGATCGTGATCATGGGGTCGGGCACCGGCGCCTGCAACGAGACGGTCGACCACCTCGTCGAGAACGGCGAACGGGTCGGTGTGGCCACCGTTCGGTTGTTCCGGCCCTTCCCCACCGAGGCGTTGCTCGCCGCGCTGCCCGAGACCGTTCGCTCGATCGCAGTGCTCGACCGCACCAAGGAACCCGGGTCGGTGGGCGAACCGCTGTTCCAGGACGTCATCACCACGCTGGCCGAGTCGGACCGACCCAAGGTCACGGTGATCGGCGGTCGCTACGGACTCGGCTCGAAGGAGTTCGATCCGGCGATGGTGAACGCGGTGTTCACCGAGCTCGCGTCGGCGACTCCGAAGCGCCGGTTCACGGTCGGGATCATCGACGACGTCAGCTACTCCAGCCTGTCGGTCGACGACGATTTCGCCGTCGGCACGAACCATCGGTCCGCGGTGTTCTACGCCTTGGGCAGTGACGGCACCGTCGGAGCGAACAAGTCGACCGTGAAGATCATCGGGTCCGAGACCGATCAGTACGCGCAGGGCTACTTCGTCTACGACTCGAAGAAGGCCGGGTCGATGACCGTGTCGCACCTGCGGTTCGGCCCCGACCCGATCCAGTCGACGTATCTCGTCACCGACGCCGACTTCGTCGCATGCCACCAGTTCGGGCTGCTCGATCGATTCGACGTGACGGCCACCGTGCGACGCGGTGGGACGCTGCTGCTGAACGCCCCATACCCCGCCGACGAGGTGTGGGAACAGTTGCCGGCGCGGACTCGCACGGCCATTGTCGACAAGGACGTTCGTCTGTACACGGTGGATGCGGAGCGCATCGCCTCGGAACTGTCCATGCCGGGGCGGATCAACATGGTGATGCAGCCGTGTTACTTCGCGCTGACCGAGGTTCTG
Organism: Acidimicrobiales bacterium; assembly: GCA_038259945.1. Classification (GTDB taxonomy): domain Bacteria; phylum Actinomycetota; class Acidimicrobiia; order Acidimicrobiales; family Ilumatobacteraceae; genus Ilumatobacter_A. The sequence continues at coordinate 9,482 of JBBSOH010000085.1, read as the reverse complement.
CCGCTCGAGGACGCGATCGCCGCGATCCATCAGTCCATCAGCAACACGTACGGCCGCCGAGGACACTCCATCGTCGAACGCAACCAGCAGGCCGTCACCCGTGGGCTCGCCGAACTCCGCGAGGTCACCGTGCCCGCAGAGGTCACCGTGCCCGCAGACCACACCGAGGCAGCAGACGACCTCGATCACGACGTGCTGGCCCTGACCGCCGACCATGCCGATGCCGACTTCATCGACCGGGTCACGGCCACGTTGATCGCCGGACAGGGCGATCTCCTGCCCGTGTCGGCGCTGCCCGTCGACGGCACGTTCCCCACCGGCACCACCCGGTACGAGAAGCGCAAGCTCGCCGCCCAGCTGCCGATCTGGGAACCGGAGCTGTGCATCGACTGCGGCAAGTGCGCGATCGTGTGCCCGCACGCGGCGATCCGCATGAAGGCCTTCACGGCCGACGCGGTCGCCGACGCACCGGCCGGGTTCCTCACCAAGTCGTTCCGCTCGCGTGACCTCGACGAACACCGGCTCACGATCCAGGTCGCCCCGGACGACTGCACCGGCTGCGGCGTGTGCGTCGACGTGTGCCCCGCCAAGGACAAGACCGAGATCCGGCGCAAGGCGATCAACATGCGCCCGGCGGTGGACCACCGCGACGTCGAACGACCGCGATGGGAGTTCTTCATCGACATTCCCCAACTCGACCGGACCGCGATCGGTCACGACTCGGTGAAGAACTCCCAACTGCTCGAGCCGCTGTTCGAGTTCTCCGGAGCGTGTTCGGGCTGCGGTGAGACGCCCTACCTCAAGTTGCTGACCCAGCTGTTCGGCTCGCGACTCGTCATCGCCAACGCCACCGGCTGCTCGTCGATCTACGGCGGCAATCTGCCCACCACGCCGTGGTCGAAGAACGATGCCGGTCGGGGGCCCGCTTGGTCCAACTCGTTGTTCGAGGACAACGCCGAATTCGGTCTGGGCATGCGTCTGGGCATCGAACACCACCAGGCCGAGGCCGCCCGACTGGTGCGCGACCTCACGCCCGCGCTCGGAGCGGAGTTCGTCGAGGAACTCCTGGCGAACACGAACCCCACCGAGGACGGTGTCGATGAGCAGGACCGGAGGATCAGCGACCTGCGCGAGCGGCTCGGCCGGCTCGACGATGTGGGTGCGCGACGACTCGAGTTGATCGCCGACGAACTGACGCGCAGCAGCACCTGGATCGTCGGCGGCGACGGGTGGGCATACGACATCGGCTTCGGCGGTCTCGACCAGGTGTTGTCGAGCGGCCGCAACGTCAACCTGCTGGTCCTGGACACCGAGGTCTACAGCAACACCGGCGGGCAGGCCTCGAAGGCGACACCACTGGGCGCGATCGCGAAGTTCGCCACGGCCGGCAAGGGCACGGGCAAGAAGGATCTCGGAGCGGTGGCGCGGCGCTACGGCAACGTCTACGTCGCACAGGTGGCCATCGGTGGCAGCGACATCCAGACGGTCAAGGCGTTGATGGAAGCCGATGCGTGGGACGGTCCGTCGCTCGTCATCGCCTATTCGACCTGCATCGCCCACGGCATCGACATGACCACCTCGATGACCCACCAGAAGGAGGCGGTGAAGTCCGGCTACTGGCCGCTCTACCGGTACCGCCCGACCACGGAGGAGCACGAGCACCCCTTCCAGCTCGACTCGGCGGCACCGAGCATTCCGCTGCGCGAGTTCGCACTGAAAGAAGCCCGCTACGCGATGCTCGCACGGTCCGATCCCGAGCGGTCCGAGATGTTGCTCGACATGGCCCAGGAGTCGATCGACGAACGGTGGCGGTACTACGAGCAGCTCAGCACCCTCGAACGTCGCGTGCCGAGCATCCTGCACGACCACCCCCACCACGAGGACGCCGTCGCTGTCGAGATGACTGCTCGACCCGACCAGAGCGCGCCAGATCAGACCGATCCCGATCAGACCGACCCGGAAGCGAGCACACGATGACCGACCTGCGCACCTCCTATCTGGGTCTGGATCTGCATTCGCCGATCGTCGCGTCGCCGAGCCCACTGACCGGCGAGATCGACACGATCGTCGAACTCGCGCGTCACGGTGCGGGCGCCATCGTGCTGCCGTCGATCTTCGAAGAGCAGATCGAGCACGAGGCCGGTGAGATCGATCGGCTCCTCTCGGTCCACAGCGAGAGCTTCGGTGAGGCGACCGACTTCTTTCCCGACGTCGACGGGTACAACTCCGGCATCGACCGGTACCTCGAACTCGTCGAGACCGCCAAGGCGGCCGTCGACGTCCCGGTGATCGCCAGCCTGAACGGCGCGAGCCTCGGTGGGTGGCTGCGCTATGGGTCGCTGCTCGAAGACGCCGGCGCCGACGCCGTCGAAGTGAACCTGTACACGGTCGCCGCCGACCCGATCGTGTCCGCAGCAACGCTCGAGTCCGAACAGTTCGAACTCATCGCCATGCTCGCCGACCAACTGGGCATCCCGCTCGCGGTGAAGATCTCGCCGTACTACTCGTCACTCGCATCGTTCCTGCTCGCAGTGCAGGAGGCCGGTGCGGCCGGTGTCGTGATGTTCAATCGCTTCTATCAACCCGACCTGGATTTGGAGACGCTGGGGGTCCGACCGCGGTTGTCACTGAGCACCCCCGAGGAGCTGCGACTGCCGCTGCGCTGGGCCGGGATCATGCGCGAACACCTCTCGATGTCGATCGCTGCGTCGACGGGTGTGCACAGCGGATTCGACGTCGCCAAGCTCGTGCTGGTCGGTGCCGATGTGGCGATGGCGACGTCATCGCTGCTGCGCAACGGCACCTCGCACCTGGTCACGATGGAGCAGCAACTGCGCGACTGGATGGTCGAGCACGACTACGAGTCGGTCGATCAGATGCGCGGGGCGGTTCGCAGTGAAGCCGCCGCCGACCCTGCGGCGTTCGAACGTGCGAACTACATCGGCAACCTGGCGAGCTACACGAGTCACCACTTCGGGAGGCAGACGATCGGGCTGCGTTCGGACTGAGGCTCGATCGGAGGTCGTCCCGGCCGATCTCGGTTCTCGGGTGCGGCGATCGACATCGTCGTGGACGTTGAGTCGAGAGGGACCTTCGGCTCTGGCCGCTGCTCTCGGGGGTCAATAGGTTCTCTGTCGTGAGGATCCGCTGGTCAGAGTCGTTGTCGGCGACCGACGCATCATTTCTCCGGATCGAGACCGACCACGAGCCCCAGCACGTCGGCTCTCTCTCCATTCTGGAAGGCGACCCGCTCCGAGACGAGCGCGGCGGGATCGACATCGACCGGTTGAGGAGCCACGTCGGTCGGCGGTTGCATCGCGTCCCCCGGCTCCGGCACCGGATCATGGAGGTGCCACTCCGCCAGGGTCGACCCGTGTGGGTGGACGACCCGACCTTCGACCTCGACTACCACGTTCGCCTCACGGCCCTCGCTCGGCCCGGCGATCAGGCCCAACTCTCGACCCTGATGGGTCGACTGCAGTCGCTTCCGCTCGATCGCCGCCGACCTCTCTGGGAGATGTGGTTCATCGACGGACTCGAATCGGGTCACGTCGGGCTGGTCATCAAGACGCACCATGCGCTCGGTGACGGCATCGCCAACGTCGACCTGGCACTCGCCCTCGTCGATGTCGATCCGTCACCCGCGCCCGACCCCGACCCACCCGACTGGGAACCGCGCCCGGCCCCGCAGGGATACGAACTCCTGGCCGAAGGTGTCCGACACCAGGCCATGTGGCCGGTGCGCCTCGGCAAGACGGCGGTCGGCGCCGGTCGCGAACCCCGCCAGGCGATGGATTCGGTCAGCGACGTGGTGCGCACCGTCGCGAGCTTCGTTCGCCGGCCATCCAAGGCTCCGTGGAACGACACGGTCACACCGCACCGTCGCTGGGAGAGCGTCGACGTCTCGTTCGACGTGGTGAACCGCATCCGCGAGCACACCGCTGCGTCCGTGAACGACATCGTGCTCGCCGTGTGCACGGGTTCGATCCGACGATTCCTGATCGAGCACGGCCACGACGTGGAGGGTCGTGATGTGCGAGCGATGGTGCCGGTGTCGCGGCGAACCGCCGACGAGCACGGTGCCACGCTCGGCAACAGGATCTCGCTGATCATCGTGTCGTTGCCGATCGACGAGGCCGATCCCGTCGCCCGTCTCGAACGGCTCCATTCCCTGACCGGTGACCTGAAGGCCGACCAAGGGCTGATGGACGGCGCGCAGCACATCATCGAACTCGCCGACGTCATCCCGACGCTGGCGGTTCCGCTCACCCGATTCGTCAGTCGTTCGATCCCGATGAACCTGGTCATCACCAACGTGCCCGGCCCGCCGGTGCCCCTGTACCTGCAAGGTGCGCGAATCCTTCGTACCTATCCATACGTCGAGGTGATCGACAACGAAGGGCTGACCATGGCGGTCGTGTCGTACGACGACCACCTCTTCTTCGGTCTCACCTCCGACCGTGACGCACTGCCGGACCTCGAACGCCTGGCTGCCGGGATCGACCTCGAATTCCAGGCGACCCTCGCAGCGCTCGTGGACGGTTCGGATCCCACCCGGACGTCCTGAGAAGCCAGGTCCGCGTCCGGTCGTCGGTGATCCACTCCGGCGTCTGCGGGCGTCAGCCTCGGTGGTAGTACTGACGACCCCACACGGCGAGCGGGTTCTCGTCGGGGCGGGTGGGCATCCTCCACGTGGAGGTCTCACACGCTGCGAGGTCCAGCCGGAACAGCGCACGCGGTTCCTCGATCGTGTCGGTGATGTACGCGTCGGCGAACTGCTCCGGCGTGTATCGACATGCGATCTCGCGGTACAGGTCACGCCACACGACGTCGTCGCCGACATCGTGTGCGAGTTCGGCCCGGCCGCGTGCCACCAGCTTGCGCATCGATCCGGTCGACTCGTCGATCGTGGCGCACACGGCGGAGTCGGCGCGCAGGTCGTCCAGCCACGCTGACCTCGCACGCGGGGTGAACCACAGTGCGCCGTTCCGGTGGATGAACCAGATCGGCACGACCCGCGGCAGGCCGTCGGCACCGTGTGTGCCGAGTCGGAGCAGGTGCCCGGGCTCGTCGAGAAAGCTCGTCAGCTCGTCATCGCTCAGTCCCGGCATCGTCCCATCATGACCCGCACCAGATGGCCGGCCCGACTCGGCGTTGATTCCCATCTCTCACACTCCATCCATCATGGATGACGCAAGTGTGAGAGATGGGAATCGATGCGAGTACCCCTTGGCCTCTCGGTCAGCCAGCCGACACTGCGACGACTGACGACCGACGACCACCGCATCGATCGGCGTCGTTCTCAGCCGGGGCTCTTGCGCTCGAGGATGATCAGGATCTCGGTCTTCGCGCTCTTCCACAGGCTCGACAGCTGGAACCCGCTGGCGACGCGCCAACCATCGGCGGCATAGGTGTTCAGTGCGACCTCCAACTGTTCGAGATCGAACTTCCCCGCGAAGGTCGAGTCGCGTTCGGTGAGGATCTTGTACTCGTACATGTGATGGATCTCCTGATCGTGACGAAGCCCGCTCCGGTATCTCTATCACTCGTCGCCGCATCCACGTTTTCGGTGTGAGCGTCGCGGAATGTGTCGGTACAGGGCGGCAGGTCGGTGGCCGACATCGGATTGACGTCCGCCGGTCGGTTCCAACTGCCCGGAGGCCAGTGTGATGTCGCTCATGGTGGGCGATCCTCCTTCTCTTCTCACAGCAGATATGCAAGAGACAGAAAAGTGGGCTCCCGCTTTGGTCGAGGGCATGGTTGGGTCGCTCGCCGTGGTGGGACACCCGGCCCCTGCCCGTCGGACCCGCCGGCGTGCAGTTCGACCGAGGAGCCGTCATGTGCAGAGTTCTGGCCTACATCGGGCCCGAGATTCCGATCGGGAGCCTGCTCTTGGCGCCCGAGAACAGCTTGATCAACCAGACGCTGGACCCGGAGATGCACCCGCTCCTGCAGTTGGCGGGATGGGGTTTCGGCGCATGGAGTGAGCACCTCCTGAAGCCGGAGGAGCCGCTGCGGTACCGACGTCCGATGGCGGCGTTCTACGACGACAACGCCGAGGGGATCATCCCGAGTCTGCAGGCGAGCACTCTGCTCGCGCACGTGAGAGCGGCTGCGTACGACGCCGGCACCGTGCTCGCAGACGAGAACTGCCATCCGTTCTCCTTCGACGGCACGCCCTTCATCATCGCCCAGAACGGGTCGCTGCCGAACTGGCAGGTGCTGCAGCGCGAACTGCTGTCGCACTGCAAGGACGAGTACCTCGAACAGATGCGAGGGACCACCGACACCGAGTTCCTGTACGTGCTGCTCCTGTCTCTGCTCGACGGTGACGGCGACGACGACGTGAAGCGAGGCTTCGAGGAGATGTCGCACGTCATCAGCACGGCGATGAAGGAACTGGACCTCGCTGCCCTGACCAAGCTGAAGATGGCGCTGGTCGCGCAGGATCGAATCATCGGGGTCAACTACGGCCTCGGCCACGAAGGCGAGCCCCACCCGGCCGGTGACTGGCGAGAACTCCGCACGGCAGATGCCGGCACCGACGACCACTCGCTCTCGATGCTGCTGGAACCGATGTACGTGATGACGGGTCGGAACTTCGAGGAGTACGAGGAGTCCTACCAGGTCGACGTGACGCCCGCGGACGAGGCCACGTCGGCGATCTTCGCGTCCGAGCCGTTGACGGAGGACACCGACGACTGGTCGGAACTGGAATTCGGTCAGATGGTGGTGCTCGAGCGCGTCGCAGACGGGATCACGAGCACGACGACCGAACTCGACACCTGACTCCTGGTCGACGTGGTGTCCGCAGTGCCGGTGTCACCAGTGGCGCAGGTCGACCGGCCACTGTGCGACGACGTCGTCGCCGGCGGTGACCCACATCGTCTCGTGGCGGGCGATCGTCGGGTCGACGTGGGCGGGAAGCAGCAGGACTCGGTCGCCGGGCCGCCAGTCGCCGACGTCGTCGGGGATCAGCGTGACGTGCTCGTCGGAGCAGTAGAGGACCTTGCCCGGCCCGTCCCAGGTGGGGGCGCCGTGGTCCATGCCGAATGCCTTCAGACCTGCGTCGGCGATGATCCAGCCCTTCGAACTCGTGGACACCACCGTGGCCAGCACCCGCAGGGCCGGTTCGAACGGTGAGTCGAGGGTGGCGTACTCGGTGTCGAGCAGGGTGTAGCTGCCGGCCTGGATCTCGGTGCACCACGTGTTGGTGGCGTACGTGCCCGTCCCGCCGCCCGACACGATGTCGCCACCGATCCGCTCGGATGCTGCGAGCAGGATCGCCATCGCGTCGCCGACCTTGCGGGTCTTGTCGTCGCCGTTCTCCAGCATCATCAGGTGACCCTCGTAACCCATCACCCCGCGCACCTCGAGGCCGGCGCCCCGTGCCCGCTCGGCGAGACGTTCGGCCGTGTCGACGTCGCAACCGCACCGGGGCAGGCCGACGTCGATGTCGAGCAGCACCGAGCGGACTCCCCCGTCGATCGCAGCGTCGAGGATCTCGTCGGAATCCACGGCCACGGTGATGACGGCGCCGGACCGATCGCTGAGCGCGCCGAGCCGGGCGACGTCGAAGGACTCGTTCGCGAGGAGGAGATCGTCGCCGACTCCGGCCAGTGCGAGCCCCTCGATCTCGCGCGGTGTCGCGGCACAGAACGTCGGATGCCCGGCTGAGACGAGTTCGCTGGCGAGAGCGGTCGACTTGAACGCCTTCACGTGGGGGCGCAGCGAGCGGCCGGGACGGGCGGCCGACATGGCAGCGACGTTCGCGTCGAACGCCTGGCGATCCACGACGAGCGCCGGGGTGCGCAGATCGGCGGTGCTGGACACATCGGTCGTCGTGGTCATCCGCCCAATATGCCACCATGCTCCGGTGTGACCAGCTTCGCGGCTTCGTCGGTCGCAGACGGACGTGTCGGAGCGGCGTCGACGCCGCCGGCGAGAATCAGCCGCGCCGGGACTGACGATCCCGGTAGTACTCCGCCGCCGACTTGAGATCGGGGTTCGCCACCAGGACCGGCTGCATCTTCTCCCAGGCGGCCTCGACCTTGTACGGGATGTATTCGCGTGGGAAGAAGCCCTCGTGCGGTCGGTACCCCTTCAGGACGCGACGCGCCACGGTGGCCTTGTGTACCTCGTCGGCACCGTCGGCGAGACCCATGGTGGGTGCGCCGGCATACATGTCCTGCAGCGGCGTGAGGTCGGTCGTGCCGAGTGAGCCATGGATGTGCAGCGCGTCGAAGGAGACCTCACGCAGCACGCGTGCCATCGTGAACTTCACCGCCGCGATGTCGGTGCGTGCCTCCTGGGTGGAGGTCTGATCGATCTTCCACGCGGTCTCGAGGACGAACAGGCGCAGCATGCGCAGCTTGGCGTAGGACTCGGCGATCTTCTGCTGCACCATTTGGTGCTCGGCGATGATGCTGCCGTGCGACTCGCGGGACAGCGCACGCTCGCACATCATGTCGAAGGCCAACGTGCACTGAGCGATGGTCCGCATCGCGTGGTGGATCCGGCCGCCACCGAGACGGCGCTGGGCGAGCACCTTCGCGCCGTCCTTCGGTCCGAGGAGGTGGTCGGCCGGAATCCGGACGTCGACGTACTTGATGTGGCTGTGGTTGCGCGGCTCGGGCATGATCTCGACGCCCGGCGTCTCACGGGGCACGACGTACATGCCGTTCGTGCACATGACGAACAGGATGTCGGCCACGCGCCCGGCGCTGGTGAACCACTTCTCCCCGTTGATCACCCACTCGTCGCCGTCCTGCACCGCGGTGGTCTTGAACAGGTTCGGGTCGGAGCCGCCCTGGGGTTCGGTCATCGAGTACGCGGAGAACATCTCCTGGTTGATCAGCGGCGTCAGCCAACGCTCCTTCTGCACGTCGGTGCCGTAGGCGGCGAGCATCTCCATGTTGCCCGTGTCAGGCGCTGCCGCACCGAACAGCTGCGGCGCAGCCGGGTACTTGCCGAGGATCTCGTTGACGAGTGCGAGCTTCAATTGGCCGAACCCGGGCCCACCGAGTTCCTCGTCGAGGAACAGCGCCCACAGACCCTGGTCCTTCACTTCCTGCTGGAGCTCGCGGACATACGCCTTCACCGCGTCGTTCGGCCAGCGCACTGCGTGCGGGAAAAGGCGGTGCAGCGGCTCCACCTTCTCGTCGCAGAACTGCTGGATCCAGTCCAGCTTCTCCTGGAATTCGGGTTCGGTCGAGAAGTCCCATGCCATGCCCACCACCTTGGCACGGACTCCGTCCAGGGCTCCGATCCGGAGTCGACGACTCGTTCGGTGTCCCCGACGCGTGAGACGATCGGTGCATGATCATCGACTCCCTCGACATCGACGCCGCCACGTTCCGTAACGAAGCCTCTTTGTGTCAAGGGGCAGTTTTGGAGGGCGGTTGGGGCGCGTCGAAGTTGACCCTCTTGATCGGAGCGGCGGAGGGTCGTAGCGTTGGTTGTTGGGTTCGGGAGTGACTGAT
>JBBSOH010000084.1:0-14705 GCA_038259945.1 Acidimicrobiales bacterium | reverse complement strand
ATGCTCGACGATCGGGATGTCGTTGCCGAGCAACACGGTGTGGACAGGCCGATCCCCCGTCGCCGTCGAGTCGATGTTCAGCGAGTCGATCCCCACGCACGCCACCGAAGCGTCGACCAGGCGCCTCGCCGCAGCTTCGGTGAGATGGGGGTGGTCGACGAAGTACGCGTCGGTCCCCCACCGAGCGGCATGGCCGGTGTGGATCAGCACCGCACGGCCTGTGGCGTCACCGAGGTCGACATCTGCGAGATCGATGGCCGTGACGCCGACCTGGTCGACGCACATCGCCTCCACCATCGCCACCCTCTCCAGATCCAGCCCGGTCAGATCGTGGCCGTCGGCGAAACGATGGAACGGCACGTCGAGGTACGTCCCGGTGTTCGTGCACATCGTGACCAGCCCGATCTGGAACGTCAGCCCCGGACCGTAGATCTGCTCGGCCGCTTCCCTCGACAGATGGTCAGCGACGTGCGGAACGGGCAGGCCCGGATAGGTGACCATCCCGGCGGTGATGTCGTGACTCAGGTCGATGTGATGTGCCATGGCTGCAGTGTGTCGCATGGAGATCGATGCGATCGGCTGACCTCCCCACGATTCGTGCCGTCGATGGATACGACGTGAGCGACGTCGGTTTGGCACTCTGTGCAGATGGGAGACAACGACACCACACCCACCGCGGTCTACGACCTGATCGTGATCGGTGGGTCCGCTGGTGGCCTGTCGGTGGCGATCTCGTCGCTGCGCTCCGGATTGCAACGTGTTCGCGTCCTCGAATCGGCCTCGAAGGTCGCGCTGCCCGACCTGATCGGGCCGAACCAACTCGACGTCGGGTTCGGCGAGACGGTCACGTCGATCAACGCCCTCGACGGCAGCGAGCATCTGGTCGTCGACACGAACCGACTCAGCTACCGCACCCGCGCCGTGCTCGTCGCCGACCGACGCGCCGACCCCGACTGGACCCCTCCGATCACCCTGCCCGACAGCGACCGGATCCACATCAGCGGCGCCGGCCCGTTCAGCGACGAGGACGTCCTCGTCGTCGGACTCTCCGATCACGCCGTCGAGTTGTGTGCACAGTTCGCCGACACCGGCAATCGCGTCGTGCTCGCTGCCAGCGGCCTCGACCCCTCGCTGCTGTCACCGGCGGGCGCCAGCGTTCTGCGCAAACTCGAACGCGAGCGCCAGGCGACGCTGCTGTACCGCTCCACTCCGAAACAGTTCACGTTGGTCAACGGCTTTCCGATGGCGGATTTCGGAGATCGCCGAACACCCGACCTCCAGTTCGACCAGGTCGTTTTCGCGCCGGGCCGCACCATGTTCCGCCCGGGCGACGTCGGCGCGAGCGATGCCGCCATCGCCTCCGGTCGGCTCTGGTTCATCGGTGATCCCGACGCCGACGCGCCCGCCACGACGGCACCGGGCTGGAAGGTGGGCGTGGCGATGGCCGAGGCCCTGTTCCCCGAACTCGACGTGGAACCGGTGGCGTCGGGGCTCGCGCGTCGCACGAAGCACACCGGTGCGATCGACGAACTGCGCGAGGAGCACTACAACGCGACCATCACCGCGTTCGAGCCCACGCACTCGGACCTGTGGGTCCTGCGCGTCAGGCCCGATCACGGCGACACCTCGTACCTCCCGGGTCAGTACGCGTCGCTCGGCCTGGGCTTCTGGGAGGAACGGATCGACGACGCTCCCGATCCCGAGGCCGAGCAGCGGTGGGACAAGCTCATCCGGCGCTCGTACTCGATCTCGTCGAGGATGTTCGACGAACACGGCTACCTCACCGACGACAACGGTCTCGACCAGTTGGAGTTCTACATCGTCCTCGTCCCGCCGACCGACGACAACACCCCGGCGCTCACACCGCGACTCGCTCTCAAGCAGGTCGGCGACCGCATCTACCTCGGCCCGAAGGTGGCCGGCCGCTACACGCTCAAGCCCGTGATCGACCCGAAGGCCGAGATCGTGTTCTTCTCGACCGGAACGGGCGAGGCGCCGCACAACGGGATGATCGTCGAGCTCCTGCGCAAGGGGCACGCCGGGCCGATCATCTCGGCGGTGACGGTGCGCGAGTCGAAGGACCTCGGCTACGAGCAGAAGCATCGCGAACTCGAATCCCGCTACCCGAACTACCACTACATGCCGATGCCGACGCGTGAGCCCGGTGTGCCCAAGCGCTACCTGCAGGACCTGATCCGTGACGACGACTTCGGCACCCGGCTCGGTGTGGCGCTCTCACCGGAGACCACGCACGTCTTCCTGTGCGGGAATCCGGCGATGATCGGCATCCCCGAGGACGAGGACGGCGAGCTGAAGTTCCCCGAGACCGTCGGCGTGGTGCAACTCCTCAGCGAGAAGGGCTTCACCGTCGACCGTCGCAACGCTCCCGGCAACATCCACTTCGAGGAGTACTGGTGAGAATCAGGAGCGACGACCGCCCTCGACCGCCTCGCTGCGGTACACCGGCGTGTGATCGGGCGCCAGCGGTGCGACCCCGAGGATCAGGTCAGAGGCCTTCTCGGCGATCATCATCGTCGGAGCGTAGGTGTTGCCGTTGCTGACGTTGGGCATGCAACCGGCATCGACGACACGCAGCCCTTCGGTGCCCCACACCTTCATCGTGTCGGGGTCGAGAACCGACATCGGATCGTCATGCGCGCCGATCCGGGTGGTGCACGACGGGTGCAGCGCCGTCTCGAAGTCCCTGGCCACCCAGTCCATGATCTCCTGGTCCGTCTCCACGGACGGGCCCGGTGAGATCTCGCCGGCGTTGAATTCCTCGAACGCCGGTTGGGTGAGGATCCTGCGTGCCGTGCGAACCGCCTCGATCCACTCCCGACGGTCCTGCTCGGTCGACAGGTAGTTGAACAGCACGGCCGGATGCTGCTTCGGGTCGCGGGTGGTGATCTTCACCGTTCCTCGCGCATCTGAGTACATCGGGCCGACGTGCACCTGATAGCCGTGCTCGATCGTGGAGCCCGAGCCGTCGGGTCGACCCGGCGATGAACCGTCGTAGCGGATCGCGATCGGCAGGAAGTGGAACATCAGGTTCGGGTACGACTCGCTGGGATTGCTCTTGACGAAGGCGCCGGCCTCGAAGTGGTTCGAGGCTCCCGGCCCTCGTCGGAACAGCCATTGGAGTCCGATCCACGGCTTCTTCCAGTGTGCGAGATGAGGTTGGATCGAGACCGGTTGCTTCGACTCGTACTGGATGTAGACCTCGAGGTGATCCTGCAGGTTCTCGCCGACACCAGGAACGTGAGCGACGACCGGGATTCCGAGCGATTCGAGGTGCTCACGGTCGCCGACACCTGACAACTGCAGGAGCTGCGGACTGTTGAACGCTCCCCCGCACAGGATCACCTCCTTCGCCCGGACCTTCTCGGCCGCCGTGCGACCGAACCGCCCCGCCACACTCAGTCGACGCACGGCCACTCCGGTCGCACGTGTGGGCTCGTTGCGGTTCTCGAACAGCACCCGGTCGACCTGGGCACGCGTCATCAAGGTCAGGTTGGGTCGGTCGAGGACGGGATGCAGGTAGGCGCGTGCGGCACTCAGCCGACGTCCTCGGAACACGTTCTTGTCGAAGGGCGCAAAGCCCTCCTGGCGGTAGCCGTTGACGTCGTCGGTGCGAGGGAAACCGGCTTGCACCCCGGCGCGGAGCCAGGCATCGAACAGCGGGTTGATCGCGGGGCCCCGCTCCAGGGTGAGCGGGCCATCTTCTCCCCGCAGACCGTCCTGACCCGGATCCTGACCGGCCAGCGTGTTCTCCATCCGCTTGAAGTACGGGAGGCAGTGCGCCCAGTCCCAGTTCTCCAGGCCCGGCATGGCGCCCCACTTGTCGTAGTCCATCGGGTTGCCGCGCTGGAAGATCATGCCGTTGATGCTCGACGATCCTCCCAGCACCTTGCCGCGAGCGTGGTACACGCGGCGACCTCCCATGTGCGGCTCGGGTTCGGACTCGTACTTCCAGTCGTAGAACCGGCTCCCGATCGGGAATGCCAGGGCTGCGGGCATGTGGATGAACACGTCCCACTTCCAGTCGCGACGACCCGCTTCGATCAACAGCACGTCCTGGGAGGGGTCGACGCTGAGCCGATTGGCGAGCGCACATCCGGCAGAACCACCACCGACGATCACGTAGTCGTACACGCCGACAGTGTGCCACCGGCCCGCCCGCCGAAGGGGTTTCGCGCTCCGTGACAGAACGTCTCAAGTCGGGTGACATCAACCTCTACGTGACTGATCGCACCGACCCGGCGGTGAACCTCGCTCCGTACCTGAACCTCAGCGTCCACGTCGGGACCGACCAAACATCTACACCGGCATGCTCGATGCGTTCGGTGGCGACTACGACAACGGCGTCACAGCGTTCTCCCCGCCCGCGAGCTCGGGCACCATCGAGGCCTACGCCTTCGAGGTCACGATCGACGTCGCCAACGACGCACGGCTTCTGCTGCCAGCGCCGGCTGGTCACGGCTCGGGTCGCATCGTGGTCCCCTGGGTCGGGATGTTGCGGCTCTGGTGGATGCACGGACGCCACCTCCTCGTGATTGCCATCGCCACGGGCGTCGCCCTCGGACTCCGTGGAACACGCCTCGCTTCGGGGCCCGACCCGACCTATTCGAAGTCCCAGTTGTACGGACCCTCGTCCTCACCCCGGTACTGTTCGGGCGCCGCCTCCTTGGCGTTCTCGATGAAGCGCATGAGAGCGATCGGGTCCTTCTTGCCCGGCTCCTTCTCCACGCCCGTGGCCACATCGACCCCCCACGGCTCGACCTCCTTGATCGCACCCGCCACGTTGTCGGGGGTGAGCCCGCCGGCGAGGATCAACTTCATCTGCGACGGTGCGTCACCGGCGAGATTCCAGTCGAACACCTTGCCCGAGCCGGGGTCGGGTGCATCGATCAGGATCATGTCGGTTCCGTACTGATCGGCCATCGGCAGCTTGTCGTCACCGGCCGCGAACGCCTTGATGACCCACCGGAAACGGGCTGCGACCTCCTTGGTCTGCTCCGGGGTCTCACGGCCGTGGAGCTGTACCGCCTTCACGCCTGCCCGGTCGGCGATCTCGATCACCCGAGACGGCAGGTCGTTGCGGAACACACCGACGGTGAGGATCTCGGGCGGCAGGCGACGCGTGATGTCGAACACCTTCTGCGGCGCGATCTGACGCGTCGACGGAGCGAAGATGAAGCCCACCGCATCGGCCCCCATGGCCACCGCGAGCAGTGCATCGTCTTCGTTGGTGATGCCGCAGATCTTCACGAACATGGTGCTGGAACGGTACCCCAGCCACTCGTGGACACGGTGGAATCGACACGGTGGAATCGGGACGGAGAAACCGGCCCCGTCTAGGGTCGCGCTTCCATGGGACGCCTCGAACACATCGACATGACCGCCCGCCTGTCAAGCAGCGAGTACGACGAACGCCTCGCCGCAGCGCAGCAGCGCTTCCTCGAGTTGCGTCTCCGACTCGGCGGGCACACGAACGGTGGCCAGATCGGGCCCGGGCTGCTCGTCGTGATGGAGGGCTCCGATGCAGGCGGCAAGGGCGGCGCGATCAAACGGATGGTCCAGCCACTCGACCCGCGCCACTACAGCGTCTACAGCTACGCAGCACCCAGCTCACGCGAGTTGCGCCACCACTTCCTCTGGCGCTTCTGGTCCAAGGCTCCCGGTCGCGGTGGGATGTGCGTGTTCGATCGCAGCTGGTACGGCCGCGTGCTCGTGGAACGGATCGAGGGGTACGCGAGCCCGACGGAGTGGACTCGGGCGTACGACTCGATCGTCAACTTCGAACGCGATCTGGCACAGGAGGGCGTGATCATCGTCAAGTTCTGGATGCAGGTCTCCCCCGAGGAACAGCTCGCACGATTCGAGCACCGCGCCGCCGACCCCTTGCGCCAGTGGAAACTGACGGAGGAGGACTGGCGCAACCGCGACAAGCGCGCCGAGTACGACGCAGCAACCGAGGAGATGTTCGAGCGGACGGACCACGCAGCAGCACCGTGGAACCTCGTGGCCGGCGATCAGAAGAAGTGGGCACGCATCGCCGTGCTCGAGACGTTGATCATGCGGGTCGAGGCCGGTCTCGACGTGTGGAACGATTCGTCGTCGTGAAGGACTTCGCCGGCAGGGTCGCTGCGATCACGGGAGCGGGTTCAGGGATCGGGCGTGCGCTCGCAGAGGAACTCGCCGGGCGTGGCTGCCACCTGGCGTTGAGCGACGTGGACGAAGCAGGTCTGGCCGAGACCGTGCTGCGCGGTGAGCGTTGCGGCGTGCGGGTCACCCCGACGGCGCTCGACGTGGCCGATCGTGATGCCGTCTTCGCCTGGGCCGATCAGGTGGTTGCCGACCACGGCAACGTGCACCTGGTGATCAACAATGCCGGTGTCGCTCTCGGAGCGTCGGCGATGGGCCAGTCTCTGGACGACTTCGAGTGGCTGATGAACATCAACTTCTGGGGTGTGGTCTCGGGGACCCAGGCGTTCCTCCCCCACCTGAAAGCCTCGGGTGACGGGCACATCGTCAACATCTCCAGCGTCTTCGGACTGATCAGCATCCCCTCGCAGTCGGCCTACAACGCTTCGAAGTTCGGTGTGCGCGGTTTCACCGACGCTCTGCGGATGGAGTTGGAGATCGACCCGTGCGGCGTGTCGTGCACCACCGTCCACCCGGGCGGAATCAAGACCAACATCGCCCGCAACGCACGGACCGACGAGTCGATGATCGCCACCGGGGCGAACCCCGACGACTTCGTGCAGGAGTTCGACAAGCTCGCACGGACCACTCCGGACAAAGCGGCCCGCCAGATCCTCCGCGCCGTCGAACGCAACCGCAGGCGAGCCCTGATCGGACCAGACGCCGTGCTCTTCGACATCGTCTCTCGGCTGCCAGCAGGCCTCTACCAACGGGCGCTCGTCGGCCAGGCGCGTCGCGAGCGCGCCAAACGTGTGGGCTGATCAGCCGATGAGTTCGGCGATCGCGTCAGCAGGGTGCTCGCTGGTCACGAGCATCTCGCCCACCAGCACCGCCTGGTAGCCCGCCGATTCCAACGCTCGGGCGTCGGCGCCGTGGCGGATTCCGGACTCGGCCACCTTGACGGCGTGACCGGGGATCACGTCGGCCATGCGCGCCGCTCGTTCGTGGTCCACCTCGAACGTCTCGAGGTCGCGCTGGTTGACACCGATCAACTTCGCATCGGCTGCGAGCACGACGTCCAACTGGCCCTCGTCGTGGATTTCGACCAACACATCGAGCCCGATCTCCTTCGCCAGCTGGCAGAACGCAACCAGTTGTTTCTTGTCGATCGCGGCAGCGATCAACAGCAGGCAGTCAGCGCCCATCAGCCGCGTGTCGACCACGTCGAGCTCACTGACCGTGAAGTCCTTGCGGAGCACGGGGAGCGAACACGCTGCACGGGCGGTGTGCAGGTCGTCGACCGATCCGCCGAAATGATCGACGTCGGTCAACACCGACAGACACGACGCTCCACCACGCTCGTAGGTGCGGGCGAGTTCGGTCGCATCGAGATCAGGAGCCAGGTCGCCCTTCGAGGGCGACCGTCGCTTGATCTCCGCGATGACGCCGAGTTGTTCGCGGCCCGTGAGCGCAGCGCGGAAGCCACGGCACGGGTCCAGGTCACCGACGCGTTCGACCAGTTGGTCGAGAGAGCGCAGATCCTCGCGGGCCGCAGCTCGATGATGCTCGACGATCTTGTCGAGGTACGTGCCGCTCATGCGGCACTCGCTGTGCCGAGGCGGAGGCGATTCACGGCGGGTCTCAGAGGCCCTTGCCGCGTACGGGGTTGAGGACGGTCACCTCGGGACGACCGCCAGCGAGGGGGCGCAGCGCCATGCCCATCTCCTTCATGGCCTCGCTCGTACCGTGGGCGGCGAGCGCCTCCTGGCTGGTGTACTCCTCGTACATCCAGATCACGTTCTCGTCACCCGTATCCTCGGTGAGGATGTAGGTGAGGGTGTCGGGCTCGTTGGCCTCGACGTGATCCATCATCGGGCCCATGGCCTCGATGAGTTCTGCACGCTTGCCTTCGAGGGCGGTGATCTTGGCGATGACGGCGACCTTGCTCATGCCTGCACGCTATCCACCGGCCGGACCCGCCCCGCATTCGCGAAACGACGCCGAGTGTCGGGACCTCTCCGTCACTCCCCCGCCGGGGTCCGATCGTCGAGCCAGCCCGACAGGTCGTCCTTGCGCTTCAGCGCTGCGGTCGTGAAGGGCCGCAGCTTGCCGGACACGTCGCGCTCTTCGAACCCTTGGTCGTGGAGCCCGAAGCACCAGCCGACGTTCGCATACGACGACGGATCGCGCCCGTCGAGGAACCACCGGTTGTTCAGTTCGAGCAGGGTCCGGTACGCGTGTTGCGGGGTGTTCGTCCAGCGGACGATCTGCTTGCCCCAGTACATCCGGAGTTGGTTGTGGACCCAGCCCCGCTCACGGATCTCGCCCATGATCGCATTCCACACTGCGTCGTCGGTCTCTCCCGCTTCGAGTTGCGATGCCGTGTACACGTCGTCTCGCTCGTCGTCCTCGTGCGCCTCCAGGCTCGTCTGCGCCCAGTTCGGCAGACCGGCGAACGAGTCGTGGTCGCCACAGTGCTCCACGTAGTTGCACGCCAGTTCGCGCCGCACGATCAGTTCCTCCAGGTACTCGGCTGCTCCGTCGCCGCCCGCCTCTGAGATCCGGTTGGCCAGCCACACCGGCGAGATCTGGCCGAAGTGGAGGTACGGCGACATCATCGACGTGCGGTCCTGCGTGTACCGGTTCCGGTCACCTGCGTAGTCGTCGATCCGTCCGACGAACTCGGCGAACAGCGCCTTCGCTGCGGCTGTACCGGGAGAAATCCAGTCGACCGGCTGCGGCCCGTCCGCATCGCCCAGTCCGAGTGAGTCGATCAGCGCCGTGACATCGTCGAAATCGCCCAGCGGGACATCGGTGTCGAGACCGGCACCGCTCGTGTCGTCGAGCGCCGTCGTGGTCAGTTCGACGATGTATTCGTCGCGCCGCTTCTCGATCCTGGGTCGGATGGTGCGTGCAGCGGTCTCCTGCTTGTCCGACGCCTCGTCGATCGGTACCACCACGTCACCCTCCACGCAGGTGACGGTGCACGACACGCCATCCGCCACCGACGTACGCCACTCACGCTGGTGGCGCAGGTATCCACGATCGAGCACCACCTCGGTCGCGTCGGCTGCGAGGTCGACGATGCAGGAAGCGGGGTCGTCGCCCGACCGCACGACGACGGTGGCTCCTCGGCGGTCGATCGCCCGCAGCGCCTGACCCATGCCGGCAAGCATGAACGCGAAGTGCCGCGGGCTGGCGTCCGGATAGTCGGTGACGACCGTGCATGCGACCACGAGGGGAACCCGATGGTCGTTGGCGATCTGGATCGCCCGTTCCAGAGCCGGGTTGTGCTCGGCACGCATCGACGCCTGCATCCAGTACAGGACGTAGTGACCGTCCGAGTTCGGCGCCACCTCGTTCAGCGCCCGACAGCGTTCCGGTTCGATCTGCGACGTCGCCATCCTCCACCCGTACCCAACCGTTTGGTTCAGAAGCCGAGGCGGTCGGTGACGGTGGTGAGGAGTTGGTCGATCGGGACCCGCACCTGCTCCATCGTGTCGCGATCGCGCACGGTGACGGCGTTGTCGTCGAGCGAGTCGAAGTCGACCGTGACCGCGAGCGGCGTGCCGATCTCGTCCTGGCGCCGATAGCGCTTGCCGATGTTCTGGGTCTCGTCGTAGTCGACCATGTACCGCTCGCTGAGCAGCTTGCGGACATCGTGGGCCAGCGGCGTCAACGTGTCCTTCTTGCTCAACGGCAGCACCGCGACCTTGTACGGAGCGAGCCTGGGGTGCAAGCGCAGCACCGTGCGGGTCTCGCCGTTGACCTCTTCCTCGTCGTAGGCAGCGAGCAGGAACGCGGCCATCGTGCGCGTGGCACCTGCCGCCGGCTCGATCACGTACGGCACGTAGCGCTCGTTGGTCTGCGGGTCGAAGTAGTCGAGCTTCTGGCCCGAGACCGCGGCGTGAGCCTTGAGGTCGAAGTCGGTGCGCTTCGCGATGCCTTCGAGTTCGTCGAAACCCCACGGGAACTTGAACTCGACATCGGACGTGCCGGTCGAATAGTGGGACAACTCGTCGGCGTCATGCGGGCGCAGCATGACCATGTCGGCGGGAATGCCGTGCTCGATGTACCAGTTCAGGCGCTCGTTGCACCAGTACTCGTACCACTGCTCGGACTCCTCCGGCGGCACGAAGAACTCCATCTCCATCTGTTCGAACTCGCGTGTGCGGAAGATCCAGTTCTGCGGGGTGATCTCGTTGCGGAACGACTTGCCGACCTGAGCGATGCCGAACGGTGGCTTCTTGCGACTCGTCTGCAGCACCTGGCCGAAGTTGGTGAACATGCCCTGCGCTGTTTCGGGCCGCAGGTAGGCATCGGCGCCCGAGCCCTCGACCGGGCCGGCCTGGGTCTTGAACATCAGGTTGAACTCACGGGCCTCGGTGAAGCTGTTCTTCTCGCCACATTCGGGACACGTGTCCGGGTCGTCGAGCTTGTCCAGGCGGAACCGGTTCTTGCAGTTGGTGCAGTCGACGAGCGGGTCGGAGAAGTTCGCCAGGTGGCCCGATGCCTGCCACACCTGAGGCGGGCTGAGGATCGCGGCGTCGATCAGCACGACGTCGTCGCGCTGCTGCACCATCGACCGGATCCAGGCTTCCTTCACATTGCGCAGGAGCAGTGACCCGAGCGGGCCGTAGTCGTAGGTGGAACGGAACCCGCCGTAGATCTCGGCGGATTGGTAGACGAAGCCCCTGCGCTTGCAGAGCGAGACGATCTGTTCGAGGTCGGTGGCAGCCATACAGCCCGTCAGGCTACGGCCCGCCTCTCCCACCCCTCTCGATTTCCACACCCCGCCGACCCGACCCGACTCGCCTCGTCGAACGCTCGTACCCGTGGCAGTCCGGCGTTGGTCCGAGCCGATTCGATGACCTGATCAGATGAGAAACGCCGAGGCGCCCGGCACTCGGCGGTCGACGACGGAGGCGACGGCGTCGAACGAGTACCGCGCCACCTCGACCGGTGTGCCGAGTGCCGTCAAACGCTCCTCGAGCCAGGTGCGGTGCTCGACGACGATCGTCCGATCGCCGCAGAGCATTGCTGCGGCGCAGGCAGCAACGATGTCGTCGAGCTCGGCAGCGAACTGTGTCAGCCACGTCGCCGACCTCACTCGGTCCGCGAAGTCGCCCGTTCCGAGTAACGACATGGCGTCGCGTACGACTTCCACCTGCTGGAACTCCAGCCGTGCCCAGTCCGCGTCCACGTCCACGGCGAGCGGCTCGCCCCAGAGCACCTCGTCGAGTACCAGGGGCTGCGTCAGGTCGCCGGGTTGTCCGTGGGCGCCGATCGCTCGGGCACGAGAACCCGTCGAGTCGAACGCCAGACCACCGCAGATCACGCTGAAGCCGGCCTGGCGTGCCACCCGTACGGTGCGTGCAGCACCGGTGAGGTTGGTCGTCATGGCAACGCTCACCCCGACCACGTCGGCGTCGATCTCGGCGAGGTAGTAGCGGAGTTTCGCCACCGGCATCGCACTACCGAGATGGATCACCCGCCATCCGGCGGCCGTCAGCAGTTCTGTGGCCATCCTCGCCGGCAAGGAATGGAACTCCCCCTCCGCACACACCATCACCAGGGTTCCGACAGGCTCTCGCGCCTCGAGCCCCACCGCCAGCGACGACAGGACCGACTCCGTGACGAACGTCGCCGAGTGCTCTTGCGCAATGCTGCACTCCCCGCGCAGCCAGCGCTGGCCGACGTCGCGTTGCGACGGCGCGAGCAATTGATCGACGACACGAAGGCATGACGCATCGCGGCCGGCGAAGTCTGTGGCGAGTTCGGCTGCACCGGCCCGATCGCCGCTCATCGCTGCGTCGGTGTATTCGTCGAGCAACACGCTCACGGCTCCTCCTCGTCGGGCGACGACTGACCCTCGGTGTCAAGGATGCCACAACTCGTGCGAGCAGTCCGACGCGGGGGTTGCCCGGCTTCTCCGAGTCGCGTGGTCGACCTGAGCCTCGTCGATGTGGGATTCGGGTCAGCTGAGGCCGGCGGCCCGGTCGATCAGTTCGGCCAATTCGTCGACGTCGTCGGTGTCGATCGCATCGGCGATGCGCTCGGCCTCGACCGCCAGGTTGGCCATGTCCACGTCGTCGGCGTAGGGGTTGTCCCGCATCTTCTCGGCGAACGTGACCACGACGGTGGCGAGTTGGAAGTCGTCGGCGGTGTCGGTCCAGGTCGGCTCGATGTCACGCAGGTCGATGTCCTCGTCGATCTCGGTCACCTCGCCTGAGTCCGGATCCTCCCAACGCAGCGCCACCACACCGAGTTCGGCTCGGTCGTCGAGCGACACACCTTTGACGAGGCGGATCTCGTACATCGCCGTCACCTGGTGACCCGCACCGAGTTCTCCTGCGTCGACCTCGTCGTTGTCGAAGTCGCTGTCTCGCACACCACGGTTCTCGAAGCCGATCAGACGGTACGACTCGACGAACCGATCGTCGAACTCCACCTGGATCTTGGCGTCCTTGGCCACCGTGAGCAGCGTGGAGGTCAGCTCGTCCTCGAACAGCTTCTCGGCTTCGTCGAGCGTGTCGACGTAGGCGTAGAACCCGTCGCCGTTGTCGGCGAGTTGCTCCATGAGGACGTCGTTGAAGTTGCCGAGTCCGAACCCGACCGTGACCAGGTCGATGCCGTTGTCGGCGTCCTCACGGATGAACCGTCCGAGATCGTCGACGTCGGTGATGCCGGCGTTGGCCACACCGTCGGACGCGATGATCACCCTGTTGATCCCATCCTCGTTGAAGGCGCTGCGTGCCAGGTCGTAGCCTTCCCGCAGGCCCGACTCCAGGTTGGTGGAGCCACCCGTTTCGAGGCCGTCGATGGCGTCGAGGATGGTTGCGCGGTTGCTGACCCGGGTGGGTTCGAGTACGACGCCGGACGTGTCGCTGTAGGTCACGATGGCGACCCGGTCGTCGTCGTTCAATTCGTCGACCAGGATCGTGAGCGACTGCTTGACGAGGCCGAGCCGGTCGTCGCGGTCCATCGAACCCGATGTGTCGATGACGAAGGTGAGTGTGGCGTCGCCGCGGTCCTCGTCGCTGACGATCTCGCCCTGCACGCCGATGCGCACGAGCACGTTGGCCTCGTCGAACGGTGACGGTCCGCCGTCGACGCTGATCTCGAGGCCGTCGCGCGGTGCGTCGTAGTCGTAGTCGAATGCGTTGACGTACTCCTCGGGTCGCACCGACTCACGCGGTGGCAGCGACCCTTCGTCGAGGAATCGTCGACCGACCGAATAGGAGCCCGTGTCGACGTCGAGTGCGAAGGTCGACAACGGGTCCCTCGCAGCCTCGATGAAGTCGCGATAGCCGTAGTCCTCGAAGCGGTTGTCGTCGAGGCGGTCCTCGGCGTCGGCGGGTGGCTCCTCCTCGAAGAGACCGCCATCGGAATCGTCGCCCGACTCCTCGACGGCTTCGGTGTCGTCGAGGGGTGCCTCTGCGTCGGGAGACGGTGGCGAGGCCTCACCGGAATCGAGGCTGCCGTCGGAGTCGTCCATGGAGCCGTCCTCCGCCGTCGCCTCCTCCGACATCGCATCGGTCGTCGCCGGCTCGTCCTCGAAGACTCCGGTCGGGGCCTGCGTGCTCGCCGGTTCGGAGAGTTCGCCTTCGGCATCCTCCGTTGCACCGTCACGTCCCGAATCGATCTGTGTGGTGCTCTCGTCTGCTCCTGAATCGTTGTCGTTGCCGCATGCGGCGAGGATGGTGCCGACGGCCACGACAGCTGCCAGCGTTCTGTTCACGTTGCTGTGCTTCATGCAACGTTGGACGTCACGAGCGCACATTCGGTTCCCGTGTGAGCCGAGAAGTTCGGCGAGGCGCTTCACCAGTCGGTCGGTGCGTAGTCCTTGAGGAACTGACCCCACACGTGAGTGCCGGTGTTCAATCCGTCGATGATCGGGTCGACGATCCGAGCGGCACCGTCGACGATGTCGAGTGGCGGATGGAACCGGTGCTCTACACGTTTCGACGCAGCGATCTCGGCCGGGTCCTCGTCGTTCACCCAGCCCGTGTCGACGCTGTTCATGTTGATCCCCGAGTCGTGGTAGTCGGTGGCCGACGTGCGGGTCATCATGTTCAGCGCGGCCTTCGCCATGTTGGTGTGGGGGTGCTTCGTCGTCTTGCGCCGTCGGTAGAACTGGCCCTCGACGGCCGACACGTTCACGATGTGCTTGTGGTCGCCGGGCGTGGCCTCCATCAGCGGCTTGAGTCGGGCGTTCAACACGAATGGCGCCACGGCGTTCACCAACTGTGTCTCGATCAGTTCCACCGAGGACACCTCGTGCAACTGCAGGCGCCACGAGTTGCGCCCACGGAGGTCGATCTGTTGTAGATCCTGATCGAGTCGGCCCTCGGGAAACAGGGTGGCGTCGGCGGACGCATCCTCGGAGAGCAACACGGTCTGGGACAGCTCGGCAGCGTGAGTGAGGCCGGCGGCGTCAGCGGACCCGCCCGGTGCCGATTCCATCTTCACGGCGACCGGACCGACGCGGTCCGGTGCGCTCAGTTCTCCCGGACCACTCCGCAACGTCTCGTACGATCCGACCAGCCGCAAGACGTCCT
>JBBSOH010000083.1:0-14720 GCA_038259945.1 Acidimicrobiales bacterium | reverse complement strand
CTCGTGCTCGAGCTGGACTGAGGACCACGCCGTTCCGATGATCTGACACGGCGACGTTCTGGGCGGTCCGCCACTTGCGTACGTGCCGAACCGTGCGGGTTGTGGTGCGTTGGGCGGTGAGTGTCATGCGTGGCGTCCGAGGCTTGCGTGCCCGTTGGCGTCGCGACCGGCGACCCAGCTGGCGAGTCTGACGATGCCTGTTCCTGCGGGCTTGACGGCCCGGGTGTCGCCGATCCGAGCAGTCCCAGACCGGCACTCGGAGCGGTCGGTGGTCCTCACTGATCGAGGGTATTGGCGAGCTGCTCCACCGGTTGCCCGGTGATCTCGGCGATGATGTCGTCGTCCTTGTCGTGGTGGAGGACGGTGAGTCCTGCGAGCTCGGCGGTCGCGGCGATCAAGAGATCCAGGATCGATGGGGCCTGATGATGATCGCGGGTCTGACGTCGTGCCTCAGGGCCACACCGAGTTCAACCCGTGCCCCGACGCTGACCAGCCGGCTTCACGGTGTTCGTCGAGCCCGGGCGCCGGGGCCTGCGGTCATCCCTGCGTACCACTGGTCGAGCAGCGTGTGGGCGAGGTGGTGGGTGTCAGTTGATCGTCCGGCGAGGGTGTAGGCGATCGGTGCCGTCAGGTGGGTGAGTGCCAGCGACGCGGCGAGCTCGCTCGGGACAGTGTCTGGCAGCTCGCGTCGGTCGATTCCCGCGTCGACGATCGTGTGGACGAGGGCGAACAGTTCGGGGTGCGCATCGTGAGGATCGGAGTGCGGGAGCGACTGTACGAACGTT
This sequence comes from Acidimicrobiales bacterium, assembly GCA_038259945.1. GTDB lineage: Bacteria > Actinomycetota > Acidimicrobiia > Acidimicrobiales > Ilumatobacteraceae > Ilumatobacter_A. Next base: position 13,935 of record JBBSOH010000083.1, on the reverse strand, counting down.
CGCGCCATCCCGAGGTGACCGGGGCCCGCATGTCGCCAGGCATCCACGATGGCATCGGCGACCTGTCCGAGTGCAGCCCTCACGTCGGCAGTGCCGAGCGCCTCGAGCCGACGTTCGGCATCGTTGGTGAGGCGACGATTGAACTCGCGCAGCAGACCGGACTTGGTGCCGTAGATGCGAAAGAACGTGGCCCGACCGACCCCCGCGCGCTTGCAGATCTCCTCCACGCTCACGTCGTCGAAGCCGGTCGACGTCAGCAGTTCGTCGGCCGCATCGTAGAGCCGCAGGGCGTTGTTGTGCCGACGCATCGCCCGGCCGTCGGCGGGCGTCGCGACCCTTGCGTCTGTCTCTGCCGATTCGATCACTCGCACTCTCCTCTCGACCGCCCACACACCAACGTAGGCGACGGACGACCGGTATTGAGACTTGACTCCCAGAACAAAGGTAGTGATACTTGAGTCTCAGCGTCAAGGAACGGCTGGATTCCCCACCGATGGCAATCGCCGGGCGCAGAGACACGGAGGAACTCGCGATGTTTGATCTCGTTATCCGCAATGGCCTGGTCGTCGACGGCACCGGCGCCGAACCCGTCGTCGCCGACGTCGCCATCAACGGCGACAGGATCGTCGCGATCGGTCCACCCGGTGAGGTTCTCGGCGGTGCGACGCGGGAGATCGACGCCGACGGCCTCGTCGTGACTCCCGGGTTCGTCGACATCCACACCCACTTCGACGGACAGGCGACGTGGGACGAGTTCCTCGAACCCGCCACGCCTCATGGCGTGACCACGGTGGTGTTCGGCAACTGCGGCGTCGGCTTCGCCCCGGTCAGGCCTGATGGCAAGGACGAGTTGATCTCGCTGATGGAAGGGGTCGAGGACATTCCCGGGACGGCGCTGTCCGAGGGTATGTCGTGGAACTGGGAGACGTTCGAGGAGTACCTCGACGTACTCCGCGACGGCCGGTGGACCGCCGATGTCGGCGCGATGATCGCCCATGGCCCGGTGCGTGCGTACGTGATGGGCGAACGCGGCGTGCGCAACGAGGATGCCACCGCCGACGACATCGCACAGATGGCCGCCATCGTCGAGTCGGCGATCCTCGCCGGAGCGGTCGGGTTCTCGACCTCGCGCACGCTCGGACACACAGCAACGAGTGGCGAGCCGGTGCCGGGCACCTTTGCAGGCGAAGACGAGGTGTTCGCGCTCGCCCGTGCAGTCGCCCGAGCAAACGAGCAGACGGGCCGGCGTGCGGTGCTCGAGTGGGCGCCGTCGGGCATCACCGACGACGACCACCTCGATCCCCGCCAGGAGGTGGAGTGGATGATCCGCGTCGCCGCCGAGACCGGCATACCGGTCACGTTCCTGCTCCTCCAGACAGCCTACGACTCCACGATGTGGCGGACCCAGCTCGACATGATCGCCAAGGCCCGCGCCGAGGGCCACGAGGTGACCGCTCAGGTCGCGGGTCGTCCCTTCGGCGTGCTGTTCAGCCTGCAGGCCCGACACCACTTCGTTGACCTTCCCAGCTTCGCTCACCTCGTCGAGGCGCCGGCGTCGGAGCGGGCAACAGCGATGCGCGACCCCAAGCTTCGGTCGCAGCTGATCGCCGAATTCGGCCCGTTCGCCGAGACGGTCAGCTCCCTCAACGCCACCGCGGCCCGACTGTTCAGCGACTTCGAGCGCCTGTACGTGCTGGGCGACCCCGTCGACTACGAGCCGGATCGCACCAAGTCGATCGCCGGGATCGCCGAGGCCCGTGACGTCGAGCCGGTCGAGGCCCTGTACGACGAGTACCTGGCGCGCGACGGGCAGGCAGTGATCATGTCCACACTGCTCGGCTACGTCGACGGCAACGGCGACGCGCTCCACGACATGCTCGTCGAGGACGGCACCGTCATGGGACTCGCAGATGCCGGTGCGCACTGCTTCTTCATCTGCGACGCATCCACGCCGACCTGGAACCTCACCCACTGGGTTCGCGACCGCGACGGATCACGGGTCCCGCTCGCCGAGATGGTCAAGCTCATGACCGCCGACACCGCCGACCTGTTCGGCTTCGATGATCGAGGACGACTCCTGCCGGGCAAGCGGGCCGATCTGAACGTGATCGACCTCGAAGGTCTGTCGCTCCGGGAGCCCCACGTCGTGCGCGACCTCCCGGCAGGAGGTCCACGATTCCTGCAACACGCCGAGGGATACCGCTACACCATCGTCGCCGGCGAGATCACCCGCCAGGACGACGCGTTCACCACAGCCCGGCCTGGACGCCTGCTCGCTCGAGCCCTCGATGCAGGCCGCTGACCATCGATCAAGTCCGTGTTCGATCACTCCAGGCACCCCAGTCGACCAGAGGAATGACGACGTTGGGCGCAGGGCGACCTCTCGACGAACACCGCCACAACCGGATGCCACATGACCAAAGTCCTCGTTCACGGAAACCCTGAGACCGATGCAATCTGGGGTCAGCTCGTCGCAGCGTTGGCCGAGCGGGGAGTCGACGACATCGTCACCGTCTCGCCTCCCGGATTCGGAGTGCCCAGCCATCCTGACTGGAACCCGACACCCGCCGCGTACGTCGACTGGCTGCACGGCGAGATCATCGAGTTCGACGGAGACGTCGATCTTCTCGGACACGACTGGGGAGCCGGCCACGTCCTCGGTGTGGCTGCCGCGTCTCCCGAGTCGATCCGTTCGTGGGCGGTCGACGTGGCTGGACTCGTACATCCCGACTACCGGTGGCATGACGCCGCTGCCGGATGGCAGACCCTCGAAGTCGGCGAGCAGATGATCGACGCGATGGTTTCGATGCCGGTCGCCGAGCGAATCGCGGCCTACCAAGGCCTCGGCCTGCCGACCGACGTAGCAGTCTCGATGGCGGAGGCGCTCGGCGCCGACATGGGTCGATGCATCCTCGGGCTCTATCGAGCAGCGGTGCAGCCGTTCATGGCCCAGCTCGGTGACCGCCTCGCAGCCGCCGAAAGTCGGCCGAGTCTGATCATCGATGCCACAGCCGACGAGTACGTGTCGACAGACCTCGTCGCCGCTGTTGCAGACCGAAACGGCTCGACGGTGCACCCGCTTGCCGATCAGGGGCATTGGTGGATGCTCTCCGCTCCAGACCTCGCAGCCGACGGGCTCGCCGCGTTTTGGAAGGGGCTCGAAACACCGGGCTGATCAGATGCAGTACCGATGGGCTGGTTGAAAGGTGACGTCGTGCGTTGAACACCGAACGCGATCGGCCAGGCTCGCCAATTCGCTCCGCTTCGGCGGCTCACGGTCTCGGCGTTGCGTGAGACCTCGAGACCTCCGTCCACTTCGATCCGGGACCCGCAACGGACTGCGTGACCGATCAGAATGTGCGACTCACTCCGTGCCGAAGCCGCACATAGCCGGCAGGGAGGATCACGGCCGTCCATCCCATCACGCGCGAAGGATCACCCCTGCAGCAGCGTCCTGAAAGTGCCGCTCGGCCACGGTCACTGAACCGGCGTTCGACGGCACGGCATCCAACGCGCGCATTCAACACAACGACCCTTCGCCGGGAGAGCGGCGAGCCGTTCGAACCCGATCGGGTGGCCACATTGTTCAACAGCACGGACTCTTCGTCGTCCAAGTCGGCCAGCGTTCGTCGAAGTGCGCCACCACCACAGGCGGCTTCACTGTCAGCGCACTGCTGAAAGGTCCAGATGATCCAGGCGGTGTACGAGCGAATTCACAACGATCGACTCTCGGCTTTGGGTTATCGTTCGCGGGTGTTGCTCGAGTTCCTTGTTCCTACTGGAGGTCGGAAGAGTCGCAGAATCGTTGCGAATGGCGAACGCGCTGAAGCCACGGTCGTGGGTATCCGGGTGACGGAGCACTCCGATTCAGCAGCCCGCTGGGAGTACGCGCTCGACGTACACGCATCGACGGGAACATTTCGCGTCGGATGTCGCCAGAGCTTGTCCAGCACAGCTCGGCGCGCCGCGACGATCGGTCGACGCATACCTGTACGTCACGATCGAACGCACGCCATCATCGACGAGGCGGCGATGACGGGCAGCGCTGATGCCGGGGCTGCAGCGGCGACGGGAAACACGGGATGGAAATCGATCGACCCGCCCGGTCCCGGTGTCGTCGACGCCCGGTTGCAAGGGTCTCATCGCAAACTGCACGACCTCACCTCGGTACGGGCCCGGATCGTGACTGTCGAGCCGACCGAGTCGGAAGAGCGATGGAAGCTCACTGTCCTCGTCGGCGACAGCGATCGACCCGTCGCCACCACTCACAAGGTGCCGCATTACGCAGCGTCACGTGTGGTGCCGGGTGCTGAACTCCCTGCCCGGCTGCAGGACGATGGCGCCTTACTCATGGACTGGGTTGCCGTCGCGGAGATGCCCGGGTCCCCCGGGTTGGCGGCGGCTCCCGGAGCGACGGTCTCCTCCGAAAGAGCACCGCAGGCGACGACCTCGCAGATCGGTGTTCCGTACGAGTTCAGCGGCACAGCTGATGCGAAAGAGTTCCACGACTGGCTCAAGCTCCGCGCGATGCAGTCCCACGGCATACCCGCTCCGCGCCTCGCCAAGGCGATGGCGAAGGCCAACATCTCGGAGGCCGACTGGTCATCGGTTGATTCCAAGTGGATGCAGCGCTGCCGATCGAACCACGCACTCGCCGAACAACTCCGGCTCGCCGGCGGCTGATCATTCGCGTCGCACGCGAGGTCGGCGACGCGAGCACCTCCCCACGATCGACACGCAACCCCACACGTCGCACCACGTGCTGCGGACGCCGGACGCCGAGTAGATGCCGTCCGGAAACTCTCGGCCGGTCGGAGTTCGTCGGCCTGGGTCGCTGAGGCCGGTGAGGACCGATGGGTCGTCCGGGTCCCGGTCGAGAATTCGGGCCGTCGCATCACGTACCGAGCGGAGGGGCGATCGGTCGCCTCCTCACGTCGCGCGGCCACCCCGATGCGGGCTGGACGATCGTCGACCGCGACGGAACCGTGTGCACCGTTGCACGAGAGCTCCCCGGGGTTCCCGTGGCCGTCGACCAGGACTGGTCAGACGACTTCGGTTGCCGACTCGCCGACGTCCTCGCGGACGTCCACGAGATGCTGGCAGAAGGCTTCGGGCCGTTGTTCGACGACGAGCAGGAGCCGGTCCGGGGGTCGTCCGGCGACCGTGGGAGACATCGCAGCTGCCGAGGGCGGCGCAATCGGCGTGGTCCACTCAGACCTCCACCGCCAACATCTCGTCGTCGGCAGCGACGGATCACTCACCGGCGTCCTCGACTTCGGCGACGCGTTCATCGGCTCGATCGCATGGGACTTCGCACTTCTGAACTGGTACTACGGCACGGCGAACGCAGCCGTGGTCGCACGCCACCATCCGGCTGGGAACGACGTTCTCGACCAGGGTGCGTTGCTGTCCATCGCCGTCGGTCTGTACAAGTTGGCGAAGAACCCCGACGACCCGACCTCGATCCCTCGACTTCGACGCTGCCTCGAAACGACCTGAGTTCGAATACTCACACCCGGACGGCAGGGGCTGCGACGGTCCGCATTCTCGGGATCCACTACCTTTGCACCGTGAGTGACGAACGCCGTGTCGGCGATGGCGACACCGCCCCCGACCTGCAGACCTCCCAGCAGGTGGACCCACCGCACTTCGACGGCCTCGGGCCGCACCCCGGCACTGGCATGGGATCCATCCGGGTCACGGGGAATGCAGCTCGTCGGGTTGGCGGGCGACGGCTGCGGTTCTGGTTTCGCGGCGCGTTGATCATTGCATTCGGCGTGCTCGTCGCGCTCCTGCTCGTCCTGTGACAGCAGCACCTCGACCGACGTACTCGATCGGACGGCCTCGAACTCGAGGTCGGGCTGACGCCTCGTGCCGGTCGGACATCAGATGTGATCGAGGTGAATGGAAGCGTTGCGGAGTCGGAGTAGACCGACCACCGTGGTCGAGCGTGAGGAGTTGCCGTCATCGGTTCGGTTCGGCCCGCTGGGTTCGGTCGGGACGATCTACGAGTTGCCGAACGAGCGGCGGTGCGTCGTGACATTCGCCAACCGCGGCTCTGATGTTCTCACGCCGATCCGGAACGGTCGCGGGGAACTGTGGATCGGTCATCTCCTGCGGGACGACGTCGAACCGGCCCGTTTCGACGACTGGGAGCGCGAATGGGTGCCAGCAGAACTTCTGCGACCTGTGGGAAAGCTGAACTGACACCGTCTCCGTCGCTGCGGTCGTCGAACGCTGAGGCGTGCGCCTCGGCCGACCTACGATCGCAGCCCATGGCGAACCGAGCGATCATCTTCCACGGAACGGGCGGAAACCCGGACGCGGTCTGGTATCCGTGGCTCGCTGGTCGACTCGCCGAACGTGGCTGGAGTGTCGAGCGCCCGTCGTACTCTCGGCTGAACGAGGAGCCGATCGCCACCTTCCTCCCGCAGGTCCTCGACTCGCACACGTTCGACACGGACACCGTTCTCGTCGGCCACTCGGGCGGCGCGGCGCTGATCCTCGCAGTGCTCGAGCGGCTGCACGTGACGGTCGCCCAGGCGGTGCTGGTCGCCGGCTACTGCACGCAACCGAACGACGAAGCTGAACCGGTACTGCGCGCGACGTACGACTGGGACCGGATCAGGTCCAATGCGACGGACTTCGTCTTCGTGAACTCGGCGGACGATCCCTACGGCTGCGATGCCACTCAGGGTCGAGCCATGTTCGACCGACTCGGCGGCACGCTCGTCGTTCGCGACGAGGGACACTTCGGAGACTGGAACCAGCCCTTTCCGACGTTCCCGCTCCTCGACCGGCTCATCTGAGCGGACGGTCTGAGCGGACCATCCGAGCGGACCGGCGCCGTCATCGGACGGGGCGGTAGCGGAGCGCGACCGACCCCGACCGGAACTCCTGGCGTTCCACGAGTTCGAGTTCGAGTCGTTCGGGCAACCCGGCGAACAACGTCGGGCCGTTTCCGGCGACGACGGGTTGCACGACGAACTCGTACTCGTCGATCAGCCTTAGATCTGCCAGTGCGAGCGGCAGGGTCACACCGCCGACGAACAGGCCGTTGCCCGGTTCGTCCTTGAGGAGTCGGACGGCCGTCTCCAGGTCTCCCTGCACGAGTTCGGCGTTCCAGTCGACCCGGTCCAGCGTGCCCGACACGACGTGCTTCCTGGTCTCGTCGATCGTCTGGGCGAACGCGATGTCGGACTCGTCCATCCAGTCCGGCCACGTTCCCGATGGCGGCCGCCGCCACGCTTCCTGCATCATCTCGTAGGTGATCCGGCCGAACAGCAGGGCATCCGCACGCGCCAGGCTCGCGGCCCAGTAGGCATGCGACTCGGCGTCGGCCGTGCCCGCCCGGTGATCGCAGCAGCCGTCGAGCGTGATGTTGATCGAGTAGCGCAGCGGTCTCACGCGGCGCTCCCGACCGCATCGCCGTTGCCGACGCCGGCGTGGGTGAGCAGAGGTTGCATCGTTCTCCGAGTGGTCGTCAGAAAGTGGTATCTGGGGTCGATTCACGTGATTGCTGAGGTGGTCCGGAAGGCGCTGCGGTGTTGGAATCGTTCTGGACCGTCGTCGCACAGATCCTCGCTCACAGAACGTGATCGTTGCATGACCGCCGGAATCTTGGGATCCCGGAGATGCATCGGATCTTCACCAGCGTGGCCGCGGCGTATCCGCGCTACGTGAAGAAGGTCGAGCGCAAGGGACGCACGAAAGCAGAGTTGGACGAGCTCCCCAGCGGCAAGGCGATGGAGAAGGTTCTCCGCGCCTGACCCCTTCGGAGTCGAGTCCTAGCGGATGACGAGACCCGACGGCGAGAGCTGTCGCAGGGCGGTCGCGGCGTAGAGGGCGATGCCGGTGCCCATCGCCGCCTCCTCGAAGAACACGCGATTGGAGTGGTTGGGAGCAGCTTGTGCCAACGGGGTGTCGTGTGGCGTTGCGCCGAGGAACACCATTGCTCCCGGTACCTCGTTGAGCAGGTAGCTGAAATCCTCGGCGCCCATCACCGGGTGCGGCAGACGGACGGCGGCACCCGGACCTGCGACCTCGGCCGCGAGACCGAGAGAGAACTCGGCGAACTCGTCGTGGTTCGACGTGACCGGGTAGCCGTATTCGATGACCGCGTCCGCGCTACAGCCGTGAGCCGTCGCGATCCCGTTTGCGACACGCTTCACTCCCTCGTGGACCTTGGTGCGGGTCGACTCGCTGGTCGCCCGGATCGTGCCTTCGATGAACGCCGTCTCGGGGATGACGTTGTTCGTGGTGCCGGCGTGGATCTGGCCGATCGTGAGCACGGCCGGGTCGAACGGGTCGATCGAGCGGGTGATCATCGCATGCAGTGCCATGACGATCTCGCACGCCACGGGCACGGGGTCGACCGCACGATGCGGTTCGCTCGCGTGGCCACCCTTGCCGGTGACCGTCACTCGCAGCACGTCGGCCGACGCCATCAGCGGGCCGCCGCGCGTCGACACCCAGCCGCTCGGCAGCGCCGAGGTCATGTGGATCGCGAACGCGCTCTCGACGGGCGACTCCGTGCCGTCCGACATCGGCGGTACGTCGAGCAAGCCTTCCTCCAGCATGTGCTTGGCACCGTGGTGGCCCTCCTCGCCCGGCTGGAACATGAACAGGACGCGCCCGGCGATCTCGTCGCGTCGCTCCGACAGCACGCGGGCGGCGGTGGAGAGCATCGCGGTGTGGGTGTCGTGACCGCACGCGTGCATGCAGCCGTCGACGCGCGACGAGAAGTCGAGGCCGGTGTCTTCGGGCATCGGCAGTGCGTCCATGTCGCCGCGCAGCAGGATCGTCGGACCAGGACGGGACCCTTCGAGGAGTGCGGTGACGCCGCTCGTGGAGGAGTGCAGCGTGACGTCGAGCGGCAGGTCCTCGATCGACGCGAGCACCTCGTCGCGGGTACGTGGCAGTTCGTTGCCGATCTCGGGCCACTCGTGGAGGCGGCGACGCATCGAGACTGCCCGTTCGAGGTGCTCGGCGGCGTGCTCGCGCACCGCAGTGATCTGCGGGTCGAGTTCATCGGTGGAGCTGGCGGCGTGGCGATCCGATCCCATCGACGAACCGTACCGAAGATCGATTTCCCCTTCCCGACTCTGGTGACCCACTGAGTGGGTGGCAGACGCTCCGCAGGGGTCGAGCCGACATCACACCACCGACGGCAACGTCACATCACCGAGGAGAACTCGCATGTCCGCTGCAACCCATGCTGCCAACCCCGAAGAACTCGACGCACTGTCCAAGACCATTGCGAGTCAGGTCGACGTCGTGACGACGATGATTTCCAACGTCGACACGCCTCTCGCAGGAAGCTCGTGGATCGGGCCCGCACGCGACAAGTTCGTCGGCGAATGGAACGACGTGTTCAAGCCGGCGCTCAACAAGCTCAACGAGTCCTTCGGCGTCGCGTCGACGAACGTCCAGACGGTCTCGAACAACACCCGGGCGTCGCTGTAGCGATCAGCGCCCCCGTCTTCAGTGGCTCCCCGAACGACCCCGCTGCCGCCACAGCAGCGGGGTCGTTCGCGCTCGGAGCCCCGGTCATCGCGCCGGACCCTTCGGCGTATCATCGCCCGATGAGGCACGAGTGATGGCGCCGAACGCACGACGGATCGACGACTTCGACGTCCTGGCGTTCGACGCCGACGACACGCTGTGGCAGTCCGAGGACGGCTTCCAACGGACCGAGGCTCGCTTCGCCGAACTCGTGTCGCCGTTCGCCCCGGTCGGCATCGACGTGCTCGACGCGTTGCACGCGACCGAGAAGACCGACATCGCGTCGCAGGGCTACGGCGTGAAGGCCTTCACGCTGTCGATGGTGCGAGCGGCGATCGCGATGACCGACGGGGCCGTTCCCACCGACGTGATCCGTCAACTCGTGGACCTCGGCGGTGCCTTGCTGGTCGAGCCGGTGCACCTGCTCCCCGACGTTCCCGAAGTGCTCGACCGGGTCGGCCGCGAAGCTCGGCTGGTGATGATCACCAAGGGTGACCTCGTGCACCAGACCCGCAAGGTCACCACGTCGGGTCTCGAACACCACTTCACCGACATCGAGATCGTGCTGGAGAAGGATCCGGCGGTCTACGTCAAGCTGCTCGAACGCTTCGGCGTGGAGCCCGACCGGTTCTGCATGGTCGGCAACTCGGTGCGCAGCGACATCCTGCCGGTGATGGCCATCGGTGGGCACGCCGTCCACGTTCCGTACCACCTCACGTGGGAACTCGAACGGGTCGACGACCACACCGAGGACGTGGTCACCCTCGACCGACTCGCCGACCTCCCCGCCTGGCTCGGCATCGACTGACTCCGGACCGGGCTTAGAGCCGGCGGAGTTGGACGCGGTCGATGCGGTGGTCCTTGCGCTTGCGCAGGATGGCCGACGCCCGGTCGCGGGTGGGGGCGATGTTCTCGCGCAGGTTGATGCCGTTGATCGATCGCCAGATGTTGCGGGCGGTGTCGATGGCTTCGTCGTCGGTCAACTCGGCGTAGTTCGAGAAGAAGCTGTCCGGATTCTGGAAGACCGATTCGCGCAGGGTGAGGAATCGCTGCACGTACCAGTTCTCGATGTCGGACTCGTCGGCGTCGATGTAGATCGAGAAGTCGAAGTAGTCGCTCACGAACTCCGTCGACGACTCACCGGTCTGCAACACGTTGAGGCCTTCGAGGATCACGATGTCGGGCTGCTCGATCACCACCCGTTCGTCGTCGACGATGTCGTACACGACGTGGCTGTACACGGGCGCCTCGACGTGCGCGTGACCGCTCTTGATCTCGTTCAGGACGCTGAGCAACTGGCGGGTGTCGTACGACTCGGGGAATCCCTTGCGGTGCATCAGGCCGCGTTGTTCGAGGACGTGGTTCGGGTGGAGGAACCCGTCGGTGGTGATCAGGTCGACCTTCGGGTGATCGGGCCACTGAGCGAGCAGCGCTTGGAGGATGCGGGCGAACGTGCTCTTCCCGACGGCCACGGAACCGGCGATGCCGATGATGTACGGAACCTTGGGAGCCTTCGCCCCCAGGAACGTGGCCGACACCTTGTGCAGGTTCTGCGTGGCGATCACGTACAGGTTGATCAGCCGACTCAGCGGGAGGTAGATCGCGGCGACCTCGTCCATGTCGATGCGTTCGTTGATGCCCCGAAGTCGATCGAGTTCGGGTTCGCGCAGCGTGAGCGGGGTGGCGGCCCTCAGTTCGGCCCACTCGTCACGATCGAACGAGAGGTGCCGCGACTCGTCGGTGAACGCCCGGACGGTGGACGTCGTGGACTGCACGGCCTCGGTCACGTGGCGCACTGTAGACGGGGGTCCACCGCGATCCCTTCTCGGCCATACCCTCTCGGCGGTGACCGGGGAGCGCGTGACGAAGGACGGGCCGGCGCCCGACCTCGCCGTCGACCGCAAGCAGCGCGGTGCCTGGTTCACACCGAGCCACCTCGTCGACGCATTGGTCGCAGCGGTCGTGACGCAGGAGTTCGTCGAGCGACGGAGCCATCGTCCGATCCACGTGATCGACCCCGCCTGCGGCGACGGGCGGTTCCTGGTCGCCGTCCGCGCAGCGGTGGATTCCCTCGGTGGCGATGTGCGACTGGTCGGCGTCGACAGCGATGCAGCCACCGTCGACGCGATCGATCCGTCGAGCGACATCCGGGCGATCTGCGCTGATGCGCTGCGCGACGACTGCCTCGACGGGGTTCGACCCGACGGCGGCTTCGACATCGTCATCGGGAACCCGCCCTACCTGTCGCAGATGGCGGCAGCCACGACGAGGGGAGGGTCCAGCGGACGGGGCGGCGGCCCGTACATGGACGCGGCCGCCGAGTTCCTCGCGCTCGGCTCGGAACTCGTCGACCCGGACGGCGGGCGTCTCGCCTACGTGCTGCCGCAGTCGATCCTGTCGGCGCGCGATGCCGGTGATGTACGTCGTCGAATCGACGAGAGGGCGACGATGTTCTGGTCGGCGTGGACGGGGGAGCGGGACTTCGAGGCGCAGGTGGTCACCTGTGCCGTGGCGTTCGAGTTCTCGCGGACCCCTGCAGCAGGTGGATCGACGGGCAACTGGTCGCACGTCGTGACCGAGCGGTCGGGCATTCCTGCGCTCGCCTCGGTGTTCGAACACCCCGAACCGGCGGCCGGACGGCTCGGTGATCGCGTCCGACTCAACGCGAACTTCCGCGACGAGTACTACGGAATGGTGCCAGCGGTCGGCGACTACCTGTTCGGCCCGCCGCTGATCACCAGCGGCCTGATCGATCCCGGCCGCTCGCTCTGGGGCGAGCGGTCGGTGCGGGTCGCGAAACAGCGCTTCAATGCGCCGCGGATCGACGTGGCCGCACTCGACGAGAAGATGACGCGCTGGGCCGAGCAGCGACTCGTCCCGAAGGTGTTGATCGCCAACCAGACCCCGATCCTCGAAGCCGTGTGCGACCCCCTCGGGGAGTGGCTGCCCGGCGTGCCCGTCGTGTCGGCCTATCCCCTCGATGTGGAGATCGGCGAGAAGATCGCATGGCAGGTGGCAGCGCTGCTCACGTCTCCCGCAGCTTCGGTGTGGGCGTGGCACCAGCGTGGCGGCACGGGCCTCGGACCGACGGCGATCCGGGTCGGCCCGACGATGCTCGCCGAACTCGCATGGCCCGTCGGGTCCCTCGACGACGCCGTCGACGCGCTGCGAGCGGGCGACGTGGTCCGCTGCGGTGAACTCGTCGACGCCGCATACGGGCTCACCGCCGACGAACACGAGGTGGCGATGGCGTGGTGGTGCTCGGCACTCGACCGCATCGGCCAGCGGTCGGTTCAGGCGGGGTCCGAGCCAACCTCTGTTGTTCCATCCGGGAGGGAATGACAGAGGTTCGGCACTGGCAGGATGGTGCGTGATGGAGGAACGGACGTGTTGATCATCGCGAGTGACGAGCACCGGGGGCATCGGTATCGCGAGTTGCACAACGGGGAGATGGTCGACGGCTTCGAGCGACCCGAACGCGCCGAGCTGATCGCCGCTGCGCTGCGGGCGGCAGGTCACGACTTCGTCGAGCCCGACGCGGTGGATCGGGAGTTGCTCGGTCGGGTCCACACCCCGGCGTACATCGAGTTGCTCGAAAGCGCGTGGGATCGTTGGGTCGCAGCCGGCCACACGGCCCCGGCGGCGATGGGGTTCATGTGGCCGACCGGTGGATTCACCGATCGCGAACCTGCTGACATCGTCGGCCTGCTCGGTCGACACAGTTTCGCTGCGGACACCTCGATCGTGCTCGGTACCTGGGCGGCGGTGGCGTCATCTGCGTCGATCGCGATGACGGCCGCCGACCGGACCCTCGACGACGGCGCGACCGCGTACGGCCTGTGCCGCCCACCGGGACACCACGCGGGCCGCGATCGCTTCGGGGGCTACTGCCTGGTGAACAACGCAGCGGTGGCGGCGCAGCGACTCCGGGAGCGTGGGATGGGCCGCGTCGGTGTGCTCGACGTCGACTACCACCACGGCAACGGCACCCAGGAGATCTTCTACGAGCGCGACGACGTGGTGTTCGTGTCGATCCATGCCGACCCGGTCGAGGAGTTTCCGTGGTTCGCCGGATTTGCCGACGAGCGTGGCATCGGTGACGGTGAGGAGGCGAACCTCAACCTGCCACTGCCGAGAGGAACGGGCCGAGGCGAATGGTTCGACGCGCTTGCGATCGCGCTCGAGCGACTGCAGGGCATCGATGCGCTGGTGGTGTCGCTCGGTGTCGACACCTTCGAGCAGGATCCACTCGGGACCTTCCACCTCACCACCGACGACTTCGCACGGATGGCGAGAGAGATCATCGGACTCGGCATGCCGACCGTGATCGTGCAGGAGGGCGGCTACGAGTCCGACGACCTCGGCCGCAACGTCGCCACATTCCTCGCAGCATCCTGACCTCACCTCACCTCACCTCACCTCACCTCACCT
>JBBSOH010000082.1:0-14729 GCA_038259945.1 Acidimicrobiales bacterium | reverse complement strand
TCCCGGGGTGGCCAAGACGCTGCTCGCCAAGACCCTCGCTGCAGCGTTCGACATGCAGTTCTCTCGCGTCCAGTTCACGCCCGACCTGATGCCGTCCGACATCGTCGGCCTGTCGGTGCTCGACCAGGTGCCGGGTCAGGCGCCGCAGTTCCGGTTCCGGGAGGGCCCGGTCTTCACCAACCTGCTGCTCGCCGACGAGATCAACCGCACCCCTCCCAAGACCCAGGTGGCGCTGCTGGAAGCGATGGAGGAACGCCAGGTCTCGATCGAAGGAACCACGCACCCGCTGCCCAAGCCATTCCTCGTCATCGCCACGCAGAACCCGATCGAGTACGAGGGCACGTTCCCGCTTCCCGAGGCGCAGCTCGACCGGTTCCTGTTCAAGCTGGTCGTCGGCTATCCGACCGAAGAACAGGAGCACGACATGCTCGCGCGACACCACGGCGGCATGAACCCCCATGCGACCGCTGACCTCGTGAAGGCCGTGGCGACCGCCGAGGACCTTGCTGCGGCCCGGCGTGAGATCGATCGGATCACCGTCGAACCGGCGGTGCTGCGCTACATCGTGCACCTGGCGCGCGCCACCCGCGAGTCGCCGTCGCTGCAGTTGGGCGTGTCGCCGCGCGGGATGACCTGGCTGCTGCATGCGTCCAAGGCGTGGGCCTGGTTGTCCGGCCGAGGGTTCGTCACGCCTGACGAGGTCAAGGCGATCGCCAAGCCGTGCCTGCGCCACCGCGTCCTCGTGCGCCCCGAACTCGAACTCGAAGGCACCGCCGCCGACGCAGTGATCGACGGCCTGCTCGCCACGGTCCCCACCCCGCGCTGATGATCGCTGCCGATGTCGCCACCGCACCGGTTCGTGTGACGCCGTCGGCCGCCCTGACAGCCGAAAGTGCCACGCAAAAAATGCGGATGCAGATCGCGATGCGGATGGGGACGGGTGGTGACGGTGGTGGCTGAGCGGCGGGCACGCAGCGTGCCGATCCCGACGGGATGGGCGGCACTGCTGATCGCACTCGTCGCCGTGCCGCTGGCCGTCATCCGTCCCGATCGATGGATCGTCCTGCTCATCGCTCTCGCTGTTGTTGCCGTGCTGGTGGCCGCCGATTTCGTGGTCGCACCGCACCCGTCGGGAGTCGACGTGGTTCGTGAGTTCCCTGCGTCGCTGACCCTCGGTGAGCAGGGCGATCTGCGTTGGCTCGTCCAGAATCGCACGGGCCGCTCGGTCCGCGTCGGGGTCGCCGATGCGCTGTGGCCGAGCTTCCAGGCATCACGCCGATCGTCGCGGTTCGCGATCGCTCCTGGTCGTCAGCACCGCTTCGGTGCGACGATCGAGCCGACGCGGCGTGGGCGGTTCCCGTTCGGTGCGATCACGCTGAGGGTGTCGGGTCCGCTCCGACTCGTTCACCGCCAACAGACCCGGTCCGTGCACGACACGCTTGCTGTACTTCCGGCTTACCCGTCACGGGACCTGATGCGGACCCGGATGCGCATCCCGCTCGAGACCGGGTTGCGCAGCGTGCGAACCCGGGGCACGGGCACGGACTTCGACCAACTGCGCGAGTACCGACCGGGCGACGACATCCGCCGCGTCGACTGGGCCGCCACCGCCCGCCAGCAGAAGGCGATCGTGCGCGAGTACCGCGCCGAGCGAAACCAGCACGTCGTGGCACTCCTCGACAACGGACGACTCATGGCGGGCACCGTCGGCGGCGCGCCGCGTGTCGAGCACGCGATGGACGCTGTGCTCGGGCTCACCCAGGTGGCGTCCGAACTCGGTGACAACGTCGGGCTGATCACGTTCGACAACCAGGTGCGTGGCATCGTGCCTGCGTCGAACAGCAAGGCGCAGTTCGCCCGGGTGACCGAGGCGATGTATCTGCTCGACCCGCAGTACGACGAGAGTGCGTACGGCGTTGCGTTCACGACGGCGGCGTCGCGCTTCCGTCGGCGCTCACTGTTCGTGGTGTTCACCGACCTCGTCGAATCGGTGGTCAGCGACTCGCTGCTGCCGGCACTGAAGTCACTCACCCGCACGCACCTCGTGATGGTGGCAGCAGTGCGCGACCCCGACGTGGCGGCGTGGGCGGCATCGGCACGGCACGTCGACGTGGAGGAGTCGTACCTGTCGGCGGCAGCGGTGGCCTCCCTCGACGCACGAGAGCGGGCGATCGCGTCGCTGGCGGCGTTCGGCGTGGTCGTGGTCGATGCCCGTCCCGGCGAGTTGGCGACCGGCGTGGTCGACAAGTACTTGGAACTGACGGCGAAGGGTCGACTCTGAGCGACCGCATCCACGACGACGAGTTCGACACGTCGGAGGCCGCCGTGCGGACCCTGCTCGAAGAGCACTGCCCGGACCTTGCGAGCGGCGCCCCGACCCGGCTCACGAACTCCGGGACGAGCAATGCGATGTGGCGGCTGCGGTCCGGCGACGGTGTGGATGCGGTCGTCCGCCTCCCTCGCACCGCCAGCGCGATCGCGAGCGTGGAGCGCGAGATCGAGTTGCTCCCGCAACTCGCAGAATCGCCGATCGCCGAACTGGTGCGGACACCGATCGTCATCGCCTCCGGCCATGATGCGAGTGGGCGGCCGTGGATGGTGCTCGATTGGATCGAGGGCGACGATGCCTGGAACGCCCGTTCGCTGCCGTCGACCTGCTCGGTCGAGATGGCGCAGTCGATGGCGCGGGTCGTCGCTGCGATCGTCGACTCGCAGGATCTTCCTGGTCGCGTTCGTCGGGCGGGTGCACGCGGCGGGCCGTTGACGCCCGTACTGGCCGGACTGGAGCGGTGGCTGGGCGATTGGCGGTGGTCGGCATCGTCGCTGGTCGACGTCGCTGCGGTGCGGCGCGTCGCTGCGATGTGTGCCGAGGTGTGTGCAGACGTTGCCGACGAACAGGTCGGGCCGGTCTTCGCCCACGGTGACTTGATCCCGGGCAACGTGCTGCTGCGCGACGGCTCGCTCTCGGCGGTGATCGACTGGGGCGGAGCGGGCTACGCCGATCCGGCACAGGACCTGGCTCCGGCGTGGTCGATGTTCGACGGTCGCGCCCGAGACGCCTTCTGCGACGCGATCGACGTCGACGAGTCGGCCTGGATCCGTGTGGTGGCCTTCGAACTCGAACAGGCCGTCGGCGGGGTCCTGTACTACGTCCCCCGAAGGCACCCGCTCGGAGACGTGATGCAACGGACCCTCGACCGAATCCTGGCGGCGTACTGACGTTCGCATGGCACCCAGGGAGCTTGCCCGGTCGGGAACGGCGACCGAATGGCCGCAGCGGTCCGGTATCGGCGATGCCCGGAGGAGCACGGCTCGTTGATGCCGCTGTGCGACACTCGCTGTCGTGGTCGCAACCGCCCCGCCCGTCCCGTCGGTCCTGATCGGTCAGCTCACCGACACCCATGTCCGGGCGGACGACGACACCGCCGACCGATACGTCGACAACAACGGACGCATGGAGCTTGCAGTCGCATCGATCGTGTCGGAGGTGCCATCACTCGACGCAGTCCTCGTCACCGGCGACATGACCGACACGTCGAACCCGGCAGCGTTCGAGATCCTCGCCGGCGCGCTCGCCATGATCGACGCGCCCGTCCTCGTCCTGCCGGGCAACCACGACACGCGAGCCGAGGTCCGGCGGGCATTCCCCTACATGGGCTGGGTCGATGCCGATCACCTCAGCTGGGTCCACCGGATCGGTGGCGTGCGGCTGATCGGGCTCGACTCGACGCGGGCCGGCTTTCACGGCGCCGAGTTCGACACCGAACGAGCTGCGTTCCTGTCGTCGGTGCTCGCCGAACCGCATTCGGGGCCGACGCTGTTGGCGATGCATCACCCACCGTTCGTCACGGGCATCGGCTGGATGGACCGTGCCGGTTTCATCGGGCTCGATCTCTTCGCCGACGTCCTCGCCGACCACCCGGCAAGCGTCGACAAGATCGTCTGCGGTCATCTGCATCGACCGATCTCGTCGGCGGTGGCGGGGGTTCCGGTGCAGGTCGGCCTGTCGACGGTGCAGCACGTGGCCCTCGACCTCGAAGGCGATGCCGATCCTTCCGTGATCCACGACCCGGTCGGCTACCAGATCCACCGAGTCAGCGATGGTGTCACCGGCCGGCGGTCCGAACGGCAGGTGGTCACCCACACCCGATACATCGAGACCGGCGAGATGTCGTTCGTCCCGTCGTGGTCCACCGGCTACGACCCCACCGCCCCGCTCTGACCTGCGGTGTCACCGTGCGGGTCCGTGTTCGGATCAGGCACGGACGTGGACGTCAGGCGATGTTGGTCGCGTCGGGGAGGATGAATGCGCCGGCGGATTCGAGTTGCGACGCCACGCGGATCAGCACGTCCTCGCGTCCGTAGGCGGCGGCGAGTTGAA
The DNA here is from genome assembly GCA_038259945.1 of Acidimicrobiales bacterium. GTDB lineage: Bacteria > Actinomycetota > Acidimicrobiia > Acidimicrobiales > Ilumatobacteraceae > Ilumatobacter_A. The sequence goes on along the minus strand of JBBSOH010000082.1, from coordinate 10,348 downwards.
CACCGACCGGGCGACCGTCGCTGGTCACGTGGGTCGGCAGGCTGATCGCGGGTTGTCCACTGGTGTTGAACGGTGGGGTGAACGACACGAAGTCCGCTGCCCGCTTCATCCCGGCCATCGGGTCATCAGGAGTGGCGCCGTGTTCGCCGATCCGAACGGGTGGTTCGGACAGGGTGGGGGAGAGCAGGAGGTCCCATCCGTCGGCCCACCAGCCCTGGAGCTTGCGGCGGTACTCGTTGATCGCCGAGAGTGCCGAAGCGAACTCGGTCGCGGACAAGTGTTTGGCGAACTCCGACATCGCCCAGTTCACCGGTTCGACCTCGTCGGCCGTGAGTTCGTGTCCCGCGAGTTCGCCGCAACGCCGGATCCCGAGCGACATGTTCGTCGCCCAGATCGCCATGAACCGAGCCGAGAACGCTGCGTCCTCGAGCACGGCCGGATGCGCTTCCTCGACGTGGTGCCCGAGCCCCTCCAGCAACTTCGCTGCCTCCGTGGCGGCCGTGGCGCACTCGGGATCCAGCCGGTTGCCGAGCGGGTGCCGTGCGAGCAGTCCGATACGCAGCCGGCCGGGGTCGGCTCCGACCTCCTCGGCGAAGGGGCGAGCCGGGGCCGGGGCGATGACGTTGTCGCCGACACCGGGTCCGGCGACCAGATCGAGCAGCCCGGCGGTGTCGCGCATCGAGCGCGACACGGCGAATGTGACGCTCAACCCGGACTCGTCGCGCTCCGGTCCGAGCGAGATCCTGCCCTGAGACGGCTTCAGGCCGATGAGTCCGCAGCACGAGGCGGGGATTCGGATCGACCCGCCGCCGTCGGAAGCATTCGCGATCGGCACCATTCCGGATGCCACGCTGGCCGCAGCGCCACCCGACGACCCACCGGGCGTGTGATCGGTCGACCAGGGGTTGCGGGTGGGTCCGAAGGAGAGCGGCTCGGTGACCGGCAGCGATCCGAGCTCGGGGCTGTTGGTCCGCCCGAGAGTGATCAGGCCGGCTTCACGGAACCGGGTGACGAGGTTGGAGTCGTGGTCCGACACCGGCATTGCCACCTTCAAGGCGGCGTTGCCGTTCGTCTGCGGGTGGCCGGCGGACTCGGCCCAGAGGTCTTTCAACAGCGTCGGAACGCCGGTGAACGCGGCGAGTGGCTCGCCTGCTGCACGGTGCTCGTCGACCATTGCGGCCGCGGCGCGAGCGTCGTCGTACCACTGCACGACCACGGCGTTGAGTGGGCCGTCGAGCGCGTCGATCCGCTCGATCGCCGCCTCGACCAACTCGCCGGCGGTGACCTCGCCGTCGGCCACCAGCGCAGCCTGTGCCGTCGCATCGAGCCAGCGGGTCTGAGCAGCGAGGCCGGAGAGAGCAGAAGCATCGGGTTCGGTCATGTTCCGTTGCTACCACCACACCCCCTTCCACCCCGATCCGGAAACCATTCGGTGCCCAGACACCGTTTGGTTGTCCCAAGGTGTCGGACACCGTTTGGTTGGCGTGTCTGGGGTGTGACAACTGTCCCCGGAGTGCTGTCGTCACTCAGGGCTTCGGCTCCGAAGAGATCGTTAGCGTCACCTCGAGTACCCGACCGGGTGACCACACACCCGACGACTGGAGCCACCCACGTGAACATCGAGGTGACGAGCACGCGCCCGTCGATCATCACACGAATCGCGACCGGCGCCGCCCGACGCTGGCAGATCACGCTCGCCTTCTTCATCGTCGTCGTGCTCGCCGGCGGATATTCCTACGGGTTCGGACTCGATCGGGAGGGCTTCCCGCCGATCAACACGCCGATCTCGATCGTCACCGGCACGTACTTCGTCGACGACATCGACCGGGTCGACGCCGATGTGGCGCAACCCCTCGCCGATGCGTTCGCCGGCGTGGCCGATGCGTCTTCGATCGAGTCCCAGGCTCGCGAGAGTTCCTTCGTGGTGGTCGTCGAGTTCGACGACTCGATCGGATCCGACGAGGGCACGCAGCGCCTCGTCGACCTCGGCATCGACTTCCCACCGGAGGTCGCCGACGCCCTCACCATCGACTACCGCGCCGTCAACGCTGCGAAGTTCGTCAACGAGTACGACGTGCTCGTGTCGGTGATCGGCCCCGCCGACGCCACCGCCGCCGAACTCCAGGCGCAGGCTGCGACCCTCGCGGATGCGCTCCAGGCCGAGAGCGATGTGGAGGCCGCCGACGTGCGCGACCTGATCACCGCCTCCGTCGACCCCGCAACTGGCGAGTCCGAGGAGCGACTCACCCGCTTCACCCGGGTCGTCATCGACGACACCGGCTATCAGGAGGCGATCTCGATCGGACTCGTGCGCAACGACACGTCGGACCTGGACGTGCTCGACTTCAGCGACCTCGTTCAAGATCGGATCTCCGAGGCCAACGCTCCGCTCGACGACGGGTACCGAGCCGAGATCACTGCGGACTTCGCCGTCGGAGTCGATCGCCAGATCACCTCGCTCACCAGCAACCTCCTCACCGGGCTGATCGCGGTGGCGATCGTCAGCCTGATCCTGATCGGATGGCGCGTCGCCGTGATCACCGCCGGGTTCATGGGCCTCGTGATGGTCGGAGCACTCGTCGGCCTCTGGGCGATCGGCTTCACGCTCAACACGATCACGCTGTTCGGGCTGATCCTGACGCTCGGCCTGCTCGTGGACGACGCCATCGTCATCTCTGAATCACTCGACGCCAACCGGAACAATCCGGACCCGTCGGCTGTCGACGGCGATCCGTTCGACGAAGGTGTCGACACCTCGGTCGGTGTGATCAAGCGGGCCATCGACCGGGTCGGGAGCGCATCGTTCGCCGGAACCCTCACCACGGTCGTCGTCTTCAGCCCGATGCTGTTCATCGGTGGCATCCTCGGTGAGTTCATCCGACCGATCCCCACCACGGTGATGGTCACGCTGCTGCTGTCGTTCCTGTTCTCGATCGTGTTCATCCCGACGGTCGCCCGGGCGTTCCTCCTGCGGGGATCCGGCGAACCGAATCCGATCGTGCGCGCGGAGCAGGCCCTGGCCCGCAAGATGGGTCGACTCGCCGGCTATCCGTCGGGCAACGGACTGAAGGGCAAGCTCGTCGGCACGGGCTTGGCACTGCTCGCCGTCGTGGCGATCGGCGCCGGAATGGTCACTGCGGGCGGTCTGGGCTTCAGCATCTTCCCGGCCGGCAAGGACGCGACCGGCATGTCAGCGGTCGTGGAATTCCCGCCCGGCACCTCGATCGAGGACGCGCAGGTGACCGCGACCGAGATCGACGACATCGTGGTCGACGTGCTCGGCGATGAACTCGAACGCTCGCAGTACGTCCGGGGCAACGAACGAACGGTCGAGACGTTCATCGACCTCACACCGATCGACTCGCGCTCCACGACGGCCCCCGAGTTCGTCGAGCAGATCGAAGCGCGTGTCGCGGAGGTCGAGGGTGCGCGGGTGACGGTCGGGATCACGGAGAACGGTCCGCCCGTGGTGGAGTTCCCGTTCGCCGCTCAGATCAAGGTCGACGACGACACCGTCGATGCCGGTCAGGCGCTCGCCGAAGGGCTCCGCGACGACCTGATCGGGCGCGAGATCGCCACCGGCGGCGACACCGTCACGATCACCAACGCAATCGTCGAGACCGACGGCGAGGTCTACCGCGTCGACGGCCAGCGGGTGCTCGAAGTGCGCGCTCAGTACGACGAAGACAGCGGCATCTCGGGCATCTTGAACGAGACCGAGGCCTACGTGACGGAAGCGTTCGACGATGCTGCTCTCCAATCCGCCGGCCTGCCCGCCGGTGCGCTGAGCTTCGACTTCGGCCTCGAGTCCGACAACCAGGAGGACTTCGCCGCTCTCGGCACAGCGGGGCTGATCGCCCTGCTCCTGATGCTGGCGCTGATCACGATCCAGTTCCGCTCGTTGGCCCAGTCGCTGTTGATCTTCCTCGCCGTCCCGTTCAGCTTCTTCGGCGTGTTCACGGCGCTGTCGGCCACCGGCAACCCGCTCAGCTTCCTCGCCGTGGTCGGGTTCATCGCCCTGATCGGTGTGGCGGTCAACAACACCATCCTGCTCGTCGATGCAGCGAACCAGGAGCGGCGCGAGGGCGCCACGGCGAGCGAGGCGATCCAGTCGGCGGTCACCTCACGCTTCCGTCCGCTCCTGGCGACCACGCTCACCACGGTGGTCGGACTGCTCCCGCTGTCGATCAGCGACCCGTTCTGGGAATCGCTCGGCTTCACGCTCATGGGCGGCTTGATCAGCTCGACGTTCCTCGTGCTGCTCAGTTTCCCCACCTTCTACCTCGCGCTGGAATCCGTTCGCACGCCGGTTCGCAACGCGGTGCGGCGTCGCCGTGGGCGCCCCGAGATCGCCTGAACCGAGCGACCCGGTCGAGCCCCGACGGGCTGCGCCGAATGCTGCCGTGCCAAACGGTGCGACCAAACGGGGTCAGGCACCGGATGGCTGTCAAACGGTGTCCGACACCGGGTGGATGTCACGCGATGTGCCGGCTGAGAACGCGAGGATCGGCGGTGCCCGATGTTCAGGCCGCCGCCGGCCAGGTGCGGGCCTGGACGACGGTGCCGTTGCGCTCCAGGACGGTCCCCGCCGGGAACGATGCGCAGACCTCGGCGATCAGTTCGACGTGTTCGTCGACCATCGCGTCGATCATCTCGTCGACGTCCACGTACGGATCGGCGAACCCGTCGTCGACCTCGGCCGCTCCACGGAACAGATCGGCCCACCCCGACGTGTCCAACCAGTCGGCGACGGCATCGCGCAGGTCGGTTTCGGACAGGTGAGGGAGGTCGACGACCAGCGCGGTCGTGGTGGCTTTGTGGCTCGCCAACCCCGGCCAGCCCCTGCCACATCCGCACCGTTGAGGACTGGCGCACTCGGCGACCTCGACCAACACCAGTTCGCCTTCGACGGTGTGGGCGTAGTCGCCCCCGGTGATTCCCTGCAGTTCGTTGGTGGCGACGAGGACTCGCATTTCTGGCTCCATTCGTTCGGTCATCGGTACACGCACCATCCAAGCGAAGGGGTACTCCAGAGTTTCGGGATGTGGTGCTGTCGAGTCGAGACCCGGACCGACCACGGAATCCGGTTCTGTCGGGCACGGAGATCGGTATCGTCGTCACATGGGACTGTTGAACGCACGCAACCTTCGCCGGGCCAAACAGCTGCTCGACAAGAACCGCCACAAGGTGGGCGACGTCGTGGAGAAGGCGGGAACGCAACTCGACAAGGTCAGCAAGGGCAAGACGTCGAACGTCACTTCCAAGGCGTCCGACGCGGCCAAGAAGTACTCGTCGGCCGGCACCACGCATCACGGCATCTCGTCGTCGGCACCCGACTTCACCCCGCACGGTGATCCGCTGTCGGCGGAGGAGGCCAAGCTCCGCCAGTCGCAGGCCACGACGAGTGCCGCCAACGCAGTGTCCGGTGCCGCGAATGCACTGACCAACTTCATGAACAAGGCAGCAGCGAAGGCCGAGGGATCCAACGCATCGAAGGATGCGGCGAAGGGCACCGGTCAGGCCGACGACATCCCGACCGACGAGTTCGACCGCGGCTGAAGTCAGGCGTGTGCGGCGTGTTCCACTCGACCGTCGGCGTGGCGGGCGAAGCGGGTGTCGTCGTGGCCGTGTGTCGGGTCGGGCGAGTCCCACGGCCAGCCGCCGAACTGCGTCGCCCGGTAGTCGCTGAACGCCTGGCGGATCTCGTCGTCGGTGTTCATCACGAACGGTCCCTGCTGAGCGACCGGCTCGCCGATCGGACGACCTTGCATGACGAGCATCTCCGTCGCGCCCGAGGACGTGATCGTGACCTCGCGTGTCGCGTCGACCACTGCGCCGGTCGAGCCGCCGACATCCTCGCCGTCGATGCTGATGCCGTCACCCTCGAACACGTAGAGCACCCGCGCCACGCCCTCACCCGCAGCAGGCATCGTCCACGACGAACCCGAGTCGAACGTGACGTGCCACAGCGCCACATCGGCATCGGGTCGTGACGCATAGGACGCCGGTGGCGGCGACGGCGGTACCTCGTCGGCCAGTCGGCCGGCGATCACGGTGACGGTCACGGCGGGCTCGTCGGGTCCGGTGGTGACGACGTGGCGCGGGATGTCGTGGTCCCACAACATCGTGAAGTGAGCGTCGACCATCTTGTCGGCGGCCGGCAGGTTCATCCAGATCTGGAACAGTTCGACGGTGTTCGGAGCGTCGGTGTCGAGCAACGGGAACATTTCGGCGTGCTGGATTCCGCCGCCGGTGGTGAGCCACTGGACGTCGCCGCGTCCGTAGCGGGCGGTCGCTCCGAGCGAGTCGGCGTGGTCGATGAGGCCTTGGCGAACGAACGTGATCGTCTCGAACCCACGATGCGGATGCTGTGGGAAGCCGGGAACGTGGGAGCCGTGGTACATCCGCCAGCCGCCGCCATCCTCGTCGCTGCGCGGATCGAAGTCGTTGCCGATCGAGCGGCCGGCGAGCGATGCGTTCGGGCCGAGCTTGCCATCGGCGGCGGGGTAGTGGTCGAGATGGTGGACGCAGAACAGGAAGGGGTCGATCGTGGGCCACTGGAAACCCAGAGGAACGGTCTGGAGCACGGCGGATTCGGCGGGAGCGGAGTCAGCGGTCATGTCCCCATGGTACCGACCGTCTGAAAGTTGCGGGCGCAATGAAACTGCGAGTCGGCGGGGTTCGTGGTCGGTGAAATGCGGTCCGAGCCGCACGGAACCAACCGCAAACCTGGGGATCTCGAACGGGGCATCTCGGAAGCGCGCGACGAATCGGTGGGGCGGTTCCCACCGGGTCGGATCAGTGGACGGTCCCTCGTCGTTAGGCGAGACCGCGCGTGGCTGCGGCGTCCTCGTCGTGCACGAACCAGCTGGCGAGCGCAGCGGGAAGCATCACCAGGCCCATCGCGAGGAAGCCCCACTGGTAGGCGGGGAGTCGGTCGATTGCGGGCGCGTCGTCGCCTCCGACTGCGGTGACCTTCGCCGCGATCACCGATGCAGCGAGCGCGACGCCGCCGGCGAAGGCGATCTGACGCTGGGTGTTGAACATCGATGTCGCACGGGCGGTCTCGGCGTTCGAGATCGAGGCGTACACGGCGGTCTGGATCGACACGAACACCATGCCCACGGCCGCTCCCCGCATGAACGACCCGGCGGCGATCAGCCCGAGTGGCGTGTCGAGGTCGGCGAGGGCGAACGCGCCGGTGAACACCGCCGTGGCCGCCGATCCGAAGATCATCAATCGGCGCGGGCCGACCGCTCGGTACATCCGCTTGCCGAGCAGGTTCGAGAACAGGAAGACGGCGATCGCCTGGGGCGCCTGAACGAGTCCCGACTGGGTGGCGCTGAACCCGCGCAGCGTCTGCATGTACAGCGGCAGGACGAAGATCCATCCGAAGAATCCGGCGTACACCATGGCCGAAGCGATGTTCACCTGGCGGAACAGCCGATCGCTGAACAGGCGCAATCGCAGCATCGGTTCGTCGATGCGGAGTTCGACGATCAGAAGCAGGACGATCGCAACGGCGCCGATGACTCCCGTCGAGATCGTCGACACGGAGAGCCATCCCTTCTCCGGTCCGGTCGACAGGGTGTAGATCAGCAGAGACACGCCGCTCGCCGAGAGCAACAGACCGCGCAGGTCGAAGCGTGTCCCGGTTTCCTGTCGTTCTTCACGCAGCCAGAGTGCGGCGAGCGTCAGCCCGATCACGCCGATGGGCAGGTTGACGAAGAAGATCCACCGCCACGACACGTTGTCGACGAGGATGCCACCGAGGACCGGCCCGATCGCCGGCCCCACGATCGCCACGCTGAGCACGCCGACGGTGGCAGTCGACCGTTCTTCGAGCGGGAACGCACGGAACAGCATGGCACTGCCGATGGGAGTGATCAGCCCGGCGCCGAGGCCTTGGAGGACACGTGCAGCGATGAGCAGCGGGAGGCTCGGTGCGGCACCGCAGAGCACGGATGCGACCACGAACACGGCGAGCGCAATGACGAACATCCGCTTCGTCCCGAACCGGTCTCCGAGCCACCCGGCGGCGGGGATCGACGCAGCGAGTGCGAGGAGGTACGCGATCGCGATGAACTCGATGTCGGTGGACGACACGTCGAACTCTCGCGCCAATGTGGGGAGTGCCACGTTGACGATCGTGCCGTCGATGATCGTCATGAACAGCCCGACGATGTACACGACCATCACCCGGTACTTGTACTGCATCGCCTGCGAAGCTAGCCGTGAGTCCCCGGAGCGTGGCCATCCGTCGGGCCGACGTGATGGATGCCACTACGTTGCGGATCCATGGGCGCCGACACCGACGAATCCGATGCCGTACGACCCGGTACCGGAGAGTCCGGCACCGAGGAGTCCGACACCGAAGCATCCGGCATCGAAGAGTCTGATCAGGACCGGGCAGTCCGGTCGATGAGGGAGTCGCCGCTGTTCCCGTTCACGGCCGCCCCCCAGCTCAAGGAGTTGAGCGCGGTGATGTCGACCGAACTCACCAGGGAAGGCGAGGGTGGTCGGCCGTGCAAGTCGTGCGGCGACGACGGGCGGGTGTTGTGGTGCAACGAACGGTGGAAGGTCACCGGCATTCGACCCTCCGCCAACCCGGTGGGTCTGTTCCTGGAGACCGTGGAGCACGTCGACTTCGAGCACTTCGACGAGGACATGGCATCGGAGTTCGGACGACTGACGATGCATCTCGAAGCAGGGATCCGCCTGCGCGAGTCGGTCGGCCGGGTCCACGTGCATCGCTGGGGAGATGGTTCGGCCCACTTCCACGTGTGGTTCCAGGGTCGCCCGGCAGGGCAGTTGGAACTGTATGGATGGGGCAACGTCCTGTGGGCACAGTTGCTCGAACCGCTGCCGGCCGACCAGATCGATGCCGACCATGCTGCGGTCATCGCACACCTCCACGCAGCCGTCGGCGGGACCATCGGGCACGCACCGCCGAGTTCAAGACCGTCAAGCGCACCTCGCGGCCCGACTGAGTTGCTGGCCGAGGCTGCTGACCACGTCGGCCCGGTATCGGAGGTCGTGAGCTGCGGGCGAGGTCGCGGACGGCCGGAGTGACGGGCAAACCACGGGTGGGTGATGATCCTCGGGCAAGCTGGGACGGTGGTGATCCTGCGAGAGGCGACAGAGCACGACGGGCCATTCCTCCGGGAGATGCTGGCAGAGGCAGCGGACTGGCGACCCGACGCGGCCGTTCGTTCGGGTGACGCCGTCGTCGGTGATCCTGCCGTCTCCCAGTACGTCGTGGGGTGGCCGCGGCCCACGGACTTCGGTGTCGTCGCGTACGACGACACCGCGCCGGTCGGGGCTGCCTGGTGCCGTTTCTTCGGTGTGGAGCTGCACGGTTACGGCTTCGTCTCTCCGGATGTTCCCGAACTGACCATCGGCGTGGTCGCCGGTCGGCGAGGTGAAGGCATCGGCCGACTCCTGTTGAGAGGACTGGTTGACGAAGCGCAACGCCGTCAGGTCGAGACGATCAGTTTGAGTGTCGAATCCGACAACCCTGCAATCGACTTGTACGCCGACGTCGGGTTCGTCGAGGTGTCCCGGGTCGACGACTCGCCCACCATGGTCCTCGACTGCCGAGCGACGTGAATCCCGCGACGAGCGAGAGCGACCGAGGAGGCCGGATCGTCTGGACGATCGAGTCGCCGATGGATCATCGACCCGATCGACGGCACCGAGAAGTTCGTCGCCGGCGACCCGTCGTGGGGAACGCACATCGCCTTGGAACGTGACGGCGAGATCGAGGTGGGGGTGATGAGTCGCCCCGTCGTGAGGCGCCGCTGGTGGGGAGCCCGCGGACTCGGCGCCCACCGCTGCGACGAGGGCGGCTCACGGGCCGGGGAGTCGGTGCACGTGTCGGACGTGAGCAGCCTTGCTGCAAGTCGGATCAGCGTGTGGTCGCAGGGTCCGAGCCCGGTCTCGGAGCGACTTGCCTCGCTGGCGCAACTGGTCGAACCCGCCTACGACGACTATGTCGACCTGGTCGAGGGCCGCCTCGAAGCGATCGTCTTCCCGCACCCGGGAGCGGCGTACGCATGGGACCACGCGCCCTTCGTGGTGATGGTCGCAGAGGCCGGTGGCCGATTCCACGACCCTGTGGGCTCGATGCGGATCGACCTGGGCAGCGGGATCTTCACCAACGGCCGGATCGACGCCGAACTCGACGCCTTGATCTTGCCCTACCTGACGATGTGAGCCGTCGGCGCTTCGGCGTCGAGCGAGATCGCAAGGAGTCGAATCGGTCGGCGCAGGCCATCCTGTCCGAGTGGATCGGTCGGGCCAGCGCAGTGAACGTGGCGTCGTTGCGCGCACCGCTGCGGCGACTGCG
>JBBSOH010000081.1:0-14961 GCA_038259945.1 Acidimicrobiales bacterium | reverse complement strand
GCAGCCTCTGCCTCGGCGGCCTCCTCGTCGAGCACCGGCGTGCGCATGATCGACACCGTGACGACGGTGCGGTCCGGCTCGGCGGTGGCGGTGACGCCATCGGGAAGCGGGAGGTCTGCCACCTGGATGGTCGAGTCCATGTCCATCGCCGAGATGTCGACGACGACTTCTTCGGGAATGTTCCTCGGAGTCGTGGACACTTCGAGTTCGTTCATGATCTGATCGATCATGCCGTTGTTGTTGGAGACCTCGTCGGCCTCACCGGTGAGGTGGATCGGGATGTTGACCACGATCTGGGCGTTGAGATCGACCTGGATGAAGTCGAGGTGCGTGATGTTCAGGCGCACCGGGTGACGCTGGACGTCCTTGATGATCGACGGGTACATCTTGCCGTCGATCGTGAGGTCGAGGATCGTGTTGAGACCCGAACCGCCCGAGACGGCCTGGCGCAGTTCGCGACGGTCGACGCTGACGCTGAGCGGTTCCATGCCGAGTCCGTAGACGACGGCGGGAATCTGCTCCTGGGCCCGGAGGCGGCGAGCCGACGAGCTCCCGAGCGTGCGGCCCGTGGTTGCGTTGAGGATGGTCTCTGACATGGTGGTGGTTTCCAGACGTGTGCGGTGGGTGCCTGACGAATCCGATCATCGTCAAGTGCCACCGAATCGAAATACAGCAGCGGGCAACGCTATCGGCGAGCATCCAAGATCCGTCCCGGCCGGTCCCGTCCCCGTCCCCGACGTCCTCTTCCGAAACTCGGCCATTCGAACGCGTCCTGCGAGTTCGAATCACCAGATTTCGATTGTGAGCTGGCTGATCGATCTCCATTTCCCGTTTGGGGATCAGACGACCCATCGAAGAGTGTGGCAACGACTCAGATCCTCAACCTTGCCGGCAAGCAGTTCGGTGTCATCGGCCGCGCCCAACTTCGAGACGACCTCGGGATCGGACGCTCGACCATTTCACGGATGACCGGCGACGGTCGACTCGTCTCGATCATGAACGGCGTGTACCGACTGGCGTCGGCCGACGAGACCTTCGAGGCTCGATGCATGGCGGTGCAGTTGTGGGCGGGCGGTCACGGGTTCGTCAGTTCATGGTCGGCAGCGCGCGTTCGGGGACTGCGCAAGTTCAACTCCGATCGAGTTCATTTCACCGTGCCGGTCGGGTCGCCGCGTCCGTCGACGAAGTGGGTGCATCTCGATCGGACGAGCTGGTACGACGCGGAGGACGATCGTGAGACGCTGGCCAACGGTCTCGTCGTCGCCACTCCGTTGCGGATGCTGTTCGGGTTGGCAGCCGATGTGAACAGTTCCGCTTCGATCGGGCGGCCGAAGACGCATGGCACCGCAAACTCACGGATCCGACTCAGATGACGTCGTATCTCACCGAGAATCGGGGCCGTGGGCGTGATGGCGTGGCTCGGATGGACGCGTTCCTCGACAAGTGTGCCGATCGCGCGCTCCCGGCGCAGAGTGGTTTCGAGCAGGATGTGATCACTGCACTGGAACGCGTGCTCCCGCCGGTGTTCCGCCAGTTTCGTGTGACGTTGGCGAACGGCGAGGTCGTGAAGCTCGACATCGCATGGCCGGACATCCGTCTCGCTGTGGAGCCGGGTGCGTCATGGTTCCACGGCGGTGATTCGGGGCAGTCGCGCGATCACGACCGGGACCTGGCGTGCAACGAAGTCGGCTGGTTGATCATCCGCCTCGACGAGTCGTTCCGGGCGAACCTGTCCGCAGCAGCGCGCCGTGTGAAAGCGGTGTTTCTGCGGAGAAAGCAGGAGTCCACCGAAAACCTGGTGATCTGAACGCGCTCTGCGAGTTCAGATCACCAAATTTCGACTGGAGTGCGATCTTCGGGGGCGGCGGGTCAGGCGAGGTTCTCGCCGTCGAAGATGTCGCTCACGCTGGTGTCGTCGAAGACCGCACCGAGGGCTTCGGCGATGAGCGGGGCGACCGACAGCACCTCGAGGTTCGGGAGCTGCTTCTCGGGAGGCAGCGGCAGCGTGTTGGTGAGGACCAGGCGCTCGATCGACGAGTTCTTCAACCGGTCGACGGCGGGACCCGAGAGCAGGCCGTGCGTGGCCATCGCCCACACTTCCTTGGCGCCGCGCTTCTTCAACAGTTCGGCGGCGGCCACGATCGTGCCGCCCGTGTCGATCATGTCGTCGGTGACCACGCAGGTGCGGCCTGCGACGTCGCCCATCACTTCGGCGGCCTCGGCCACGTTGGTCGTGCCCTTCGGGCGCTTCTTGTAGATGAAGGCGAGGTCGGCACCGATGTCACCGAGGTGCTGAGCCATCCGCTCGGCGACCTTGATGCGTCCGGCGTCGGGCGAGACGATCACGGGCTCGACGGCGTTCTCGCGGACGTACTTCTCGAGGACGGGCATCGCCGTCAAGTGGTCGACCGGTCCGTCGAAGAAGCCCTGGATCTGACCCGAGTGCAGGTCGATCGAGATCATTCGCTTCGCACCGGCGTCCTTGAGCATGTCGGCGATCAGACGGGCCGTGATCGGCTCTCGTCCGGCGGCCTTGCGGTCCTGGCGGGCGTAGCCGTAGAACGGACAGACGGCGGTGATCCGCTTGGCCGACGCTCGCGAGGCCGCGTCGATCATGATCAGGTGTTCCATGATCGAGTCGTTGACCGAGCGGCCGTCGACGCCGTAGTGCGGCTGCATGATGAACACGTCGGTCCCGCGCACGGATTCGCCGAAGCTGCACCGGACCTCGCCGTTGGCGAACTCGACCAGGTTGTCCGTGCCGACCTCGATGTTCAAGTGGGTCGCCACCTCCTGGGCCAGAGCCGGGTGGGTGCGCCCCGTGTAGAGCGCGAGCCGCTTGGTGGTGACCTTTTCCATGGTGGAGGAACCCTCTCCCGCGCGAAGCGGGTCATGTGGTGGAGCGACGAGCCGGCGTGATCAGCCGACGGGCGCAGTGTAGAACGCGCCCGTCGAGCTTTCCGAAGTGACCGAGGACCCGGACGGGAGGTGTGCGTACGGGCCGACCTCGGCGCCGGGTCCGACCTCGGCGTCGGTGCCCACGGTGTGCGTGACGGTTGCGTCGATGCCGACGGCGCAGTCGATCAGGCGCACATCGGGCCCGATCTCGCATCCGTCGCCGATCGTCGTGGACCCCTGGAGCATCGTCCCCGGGTAGAGCGTGACGTCCCGACCGATGGTGACGGTCACGTCGATGAAGGTCTGGCGCGGGTCGAGCATCGTCACCCCGTTGAGCAGCCACCGGCGGTTCGTGCGGTTGCGGAGCTCACGTTCGGCGAGCGCGAGCTGCCACCGGTCGTTCACTCCCTGGGTCTCCTCGGTCGGAGCTTGGACGCACCCGATCCGGTGCCCCATGACGGCGAGAGAAGCGACGACGTCGGTCAAGTAGTACTCGCCCTGAGTGTTCTCGGTCGTCAAGCCGCGGAGGGCGGGGCCGAGCAGATCCCGGCGGAACGCGTAGATCCCCGTGTTCCACTCCTTGATGTCGAGTTCGTCCGGGGTGGCGTCGCGCTGTTCGACGACGCGCAGCACCTGGCCGTCCTTCTTGCGCACGACGCGCCCGTACCCGGTCGGGTCCTCCATCACCGAGGTGAGCAGAGTTGCCGCGTTGCCGTTGGCGACGTGCGTGGCGACGAGTTCGTCGAGCGTGTCGGGGCGAAGGAGCGGGGAGTCGCCATTCAGGACGACGATCGTGGCGTCGTCGTCGTAGTCGTCGCCGTCGAATGCGGTCATGCCGATGGCCGCAGCATCACCCGTGCCGTTCTGTTCGACCTGTTCGACGAACGCGACGTTCGCCCATGCCGGAGCCATCGCCTGGACCTTCTTGGTGACCTGCTCGGCACCGTGACCGACCACGAGCGCCGTGCGCTCCGGAGCGAGCTTCTCGAGCGCGTGGATGACGTGCATCACCATGGGCCGCCCGCAGATCATGTGCAGGGGCTTGGGGCGTGACGACCTCATGCGAGTCCCCTCACCTGCAGCCAGGACAATCGCAGAGACGCTCATGCTGATGAGGCTACTTCCAGTTCCCGGGGGAGGAATCGAACCCCCATTCTCGGCACCAAAAACCGCTGTCTTACCGTTAGACGACCCGGGAAGGGCAGCTGACTCGATCTCAGCCGGGCGTCACGGTAGCGCCGCGTGGCGCCGTCGGCCACGCCCGATAGCGTTGCTGGCCTTATGGGTTCTCTGATCAAGAAGCGTCGCAAGCGGATGCGAAAGAAGAAGCACAAGAAGATGCTTCGTCGGACGCGTCACCAGCGTCGCAAGTAGTACATCTCAACTGGCTTCGGAGATTCCGAACGGCTCAGCCGTGGTTCGGGTCTCCACGATTCGAGCGCCCTCGTCGACCAGTTCGCCGAGGGCGTTTGCGCGCTCCCGAACGGCTCCCTCGTCGCGCTCTCCGTTATGGTCTCCGTCATCGTCGGCCGAGATGTCGTGTTCGACGAACCACGTCGCGCCGCTTCCGGCGAGGACGGGGCTGACTCCGACCGCTGTGGTGATGGCGTCGCGCCACCATGCCATGCGCGGTTCGACGGCGATGGCCGCGGCTTCCAGGTCGTTGGGTCCGTCGTTCGTGGGCGCGCCGAGGTCGTCCCAGGCCCTGTAGGCAGCGGGAGTGGACACGGCGAGCGGGGGGACGATCAGGGTGATTCCTCGATCGACGTGATCGAGCGGTTCGACGATCTCGCCGATGCCGGTGACACGGGCACGCCCACCGACGAGACAGAACGAGATGTCGGCCCCGAGCGTCGAGGCACGAACGAGTGAGTCGGGGTCGGTGTCGAACCCTCCCCACCACAGGACAGCGGCGGCATCGGTCGAGCCTCCTCCGAGGCCGCCACCGTGTGGGATCTGCTTGTCGATCGTGACGTGTGCGGTCCGTCCGACCATGTCGAGTGCCCGCGCGACCAGGTTCGACCCGTCGGTCGGCACGCCCGCAGCGAACGGCCCGGTGACCGTGATCCCCGAACCGGACGGGTCGATGGTGACGAGGTCGTGGAGTTCCAGGCTGACCATCTCGGCGTCGAGCAGGTGGTAGCCGTCGTCGCGGACTCCGGTCATCTTCAGCGTGCGTGTCAGTTTGGCGTGGGCCCGGATCGTGACGATCCCGTCATCGGAACCTCTGTTGTTCCGTCCGGGAGGGATCAACAGAGGTTCGGTCATCGGCCGGCGAGGACGTTGGTGAGGCGGACCCAGTCGTCGACGCCGAGTTCCTCCGGTCGCGCCGTTTCGGCCACGTCGGCGGCCACGAACTGTTCGGCGGTGACGAGCCCGGAGAGCGACTTGCGGAGCATCTTGCGGCGTTGTCCGAAGGCCGTGCGCACGAGTGGGAACAGGGCAGCGGGGTCGGCGTCGGGTGGCGTGCGGCGCGTGATCTCGACGAGCGCCGACTCCACGTTCGGTTTCGGGAAGAACACCGCAGCGGGAACATGGCCGACGATTCGTGCCCGACCCCAGTACGACGCCTTGACGCTGATCGCCCCGTACTGGCTGTCGCCGGGGGACGCCGCGAAGCGTTCGGCGACCTCGCGTTGCACCATCACCAGGATTCGAGTGACGTGGGGGACCTCGTCGAGCACGTCGCACACGAGGGGCGTGCCGACGTTGTACGGCAGATTGGCCACCAGCGTCCACCCACCGTCCACTCCGGGGTCGATCAACTCGCTCCAGTCGACCTCCATTGCGTTCGCTTCGACGACGGTGACGTTGCTGGCGGCATCGCCGGCATCGGCGACGATCTGGCGGAGAACGGGCACGATTCCGCGGTCGACTTCGACGGCGGTGACGTCGGCTCCGGTCTCGGCCAAGGCGAGCGTGAGCGAGCCGAGTCCGGCGCCGATCTCCACGACGTGGTCGCCGGGGCCGACCCGTGCGAGGTCGGCGATCCGGCGCACGGTGTTCGGGTCGGCGACGAAGTTCTGTCCGAGGTCACGGCGGGGAGCGAGGCCGTGGTCGTCGAGGAGTTCACGGATCGACGGACGGGAATGGGTCACCGGGGCACCGATTACTGGGTCAATTCGACGGTGATCGGTGCTTCGGTCACGTCGGCGAGACGGGAGAAGGCGTCGGTGTGCAGCACGATGTCGGCGGTCTGGGAGAACGGTGCAACCGCCGTGACGCAGGCGATGGTCCGGCCGTTGTCCAGGTTCTTGACTGTGACGGTGAGACCCGATGCCAGCCCCTGGACGAGGCACGTCCGCTCGCCGGCGACCGTGCTGCGGTAGCTCGCCGACAGCCGCATCGGTGCGGTCTCGGGACGGGCGGGAACGGCGACCTCGGCCACTCGGGGGTTCGGATCGGCCGATGGCCCGTCGAGGAACGTCGGGTCGGCATCGGAGGCCACCAGCGGCGGTCGGTTCGGGCCGTCGTTGCTGTCGTCGTCGGCGATCACCTCGCCGGTCGTCGGATCGACGGCTGCGCCGCCGTCGGTGCTGTCGACACGGGTGACGAAGAAGATCACGGGCAGAGCGATGATCGTGAGGATCAGCAGCACCGAGGTGCGTCGTCGGTCGGAGTCCTCGAAAGCCATGGTTGATGCCCGATCAGGAGGCTATCCCCCAGCCCCACCGCCCGATCCTCGCGCCGGGTCGGACGACCTCTTGACATCCATCCCGGAGGGATGCACCAGGTCGCCCGGTGGTCGTCAGGTGAGGCGGTGACCGAAGGCTGCGTGTGTTGCAGCGACGGTGGCAGCGGCGAGTTCGGCGACGGGTTCGTCTCGGAGGTCGGCGAGGAACTGACCGATGTGGGGAACCCAGGCCGGTCGGTTCTGCTTGCCACGGTGTGGCACCGGAGCGAGGTAGGGGCTGTCGGTCTCGACGAGCATCTTGTCGCTCGGACACAGCAGGGCCGCTTCCTGCGTGAGCTTGGCCGAGTTGAACGTGACGATGCCCGAGAACGACAGGAAGATCCCGCGTTCCAGACCGCCCGTGGCCTCGTCGGGTCCGCCGGTGAAGCAGTGGAAGATCGTGCGCTCGGGTGTGCCCTCGGCGTCGAGGATCTCGAAGGTCTCGTCCCACGCGTCACGTGTGTGGATCACCAGTGTGAGGTCGCGCTCGTGAGCGAGGCGGATGTGTTCGGCGAACACCTGGCGCTGCTCGATGCGGGGGGAGTGTTCGTAGAAGTAGTCGAGCCCGGCTTCGCCGATGCCCACGATTCCAGGCGTGTCGAGCAGATCGACGATCGACTCGGTGCCGTTCTTCGCGTCGTGCGGATGCAGGCCGACCGTGGCGAACACGTTGTCGTGGCGTCCCGCCAGTTCGATCGCTGCGAGCGACGTGGCGCGATCGCATCCCACGGTCACGAGGATGTCGACGCCCATCTCACCGGCCGCTGAGACTGCACCGTCGGGCCCGTCGGGGATCCGCTCGTCGTGGATGTGACAGTGCGAATCGATCCATCTCTCCGTGTTCGGCCTGACCGCCATCAGGTGCCACTCGATCGACGTCGGCCGAACGCCAGACTTGGTCGCTGGCGCTCCCGGCGCCGGCCGCCACCCACGTGGGAATCTGACGGGTCTTGCCGCTCGCTGTCGGGCGGTTGGGTGCGAGCCGGTCGATCGCTCACAGCTTGATCCGCGGGAACAGCGGGTCTCCCTTGACCACGGCGTTGCCGGGCTCGTAGAGACCCCACGCCGCGGCGTCGGGGAGGCGCTGATCACTCACCTGACCGTGCATGCCGATGCGTTCCCACACGGCCTGGGCGGTGTCGGGGATCGCGGGGGAGCAGAGGATGGCCACGATCCGCAGCGCTTCGAGTGCGTCGCCCATCACCGTGTCGACCGCTGTGCCGGGCTCGGCCTTCCACGGTTCGTGCTGTTCGAGGTAGCCGTTGGTCGCCCGGATCAGCCCCCACGTGGCGTCGAGAGCGCGGCTCGGTTGGAGGTCGTCCCAGAACTTCGCCGTGTCGGTGAACGCAGCCCGGGCGGCCTCGCCGAGTGCGCTGTCGGGATCGGGCGCGGTCCCGGTTCCGCCGCACTTCTTCTCCACCACGGTGGCGACCCGCGCCGCGAGGTTGCCGAGGTTGTTGGCGAGGTCGGAGTTGTACTTTCCGACGAGGCCCTCGTACGTGAAATCGCCGTCGTTGCCGTAGGCGGTCTCGGCGAGCACGTAGTAGCGGAACCCGTCGAGGCCGATGTCGTCGATCAGGTCGAGCGGGTTGACCACGTTGCCCGAGGTCTTGCTCATCTTCTCGCCACCCACGAGCAGCCAGCCGCCGATCGCCCATCGCTTCGGCAGCTCGACACCGGCGGACATCAGCATCGCCGGCCAGTAGACGCAGTGCTGGCGGACGATGTCCTTGCCGATCAGGTGCGTCGCCGGCCACCAGTCGGTGTACTCCTGAGCACCTTCGCCGTCAGGGTCGCCGGTCGACCCGAAGCCGACTGCAGCGAGGTAGTTGGTCAGTGCGTCGAACCACACGTACGTGACGTGCTTGTCGTCCCACGGCAGCGGGATGCCCCACTCGAGCGACGTGCGACTGATCGAGAAGTCGCGCAGACCGCCTCGGATCAGGCCGAGCGCTTCGTTGCCCCGGTGCTCCGGCGTGAGTGCGTCCGGGTGGGCGGCGTACCAGTCGAGGAGTCGGTCCTGGAAGCGGCTGAGGCGGAAGAAGTAGTTCTCCTCCTCGAAGTACTGGACCGGTCGCTGGTGGATCGGGCAGCAATCAGCCTGTCCGTCGACCTCGATCAGTTCGTCGTCCTGGTAGTACTCCTCGCACGCCACGCAGTACTTGCCGGCAAAGGCGTCGAGCTCGATGTCGCCGGCGTCGTAGCACCGTTGCAGCAGTTCGGCCACGGCGTTCTTGTGTCGCTGCTCGGTCGTGCGGATGAAGTCGTCGTTCGCGATGTTCAGCTTCTCCCACGCCGCGGCGAACTTCGGTGCGATCCGATCGACGAACTGCTGCGGGGTCACGCCGTCGGCCTCGGCCGCCTGCTGGATCTTCAGGCCGTGCTCGTCGGTGCCGGTGAGGAACTTCGTCGGTGTGCCCATCAGCCTGCTCCAGCGGGTGATCGCATCACCGATGATCGTCGTGTACGCATGCCCGAGGTGGGGCTCCGCGTTCACGTAGTAGATCGGGGTCGTCACGTACGTCCGGCTCACCGGGGTCACGCTACTGGCGTGGTCGATGCCGACCGGTGCCGGATTCCGCGGGCTCGTCTGAGCCTCGAACCACCGCAGGTGTCATCGATCACAGCGAGCCGATTGCCCGCCGGCGCCGGGGTGCTGTCTACGTTGACGATCGTGAACTTCGTGACCGCCACCGCCGTCCGTCCCTCCGGCGAGGGTCGATTCGATGCGACGGTGCATTCAGGATGGGACATCGGGGGCAACGCCAACGGCGGCTACCTGATGGCGATCGCGGTGCGCGCGATGACCGACACGATCGGTCGGCCGCCGCTCACCGTCACCGGCCACTACCTGCGTCCGGCGCCGGCAGGAGAGTGTGAGATCGACGTCACCACGATCCGCTCGGGGCGTCGCCTGGCGACAGCATCGGCCACTCTGTCGATGGACGGCAAGGCGACGCTGACGTTGCTGGCCACGTTCGGCGAGCAGACACCGGGCGGGCCGAGCCGGCAGATGACCGGCCCAGTCGACTTGCCTGCGTTCGACGAGAGCGCGACCGCACCGTTGGCGACCGCAGGCCCGAAGCCGGAGTTGATGAATCGGATCGACCTGCGGATGCACCCCGACGACAGCGGTTTCCGCAGCGGCGAACCATCGGGCACCGCTCTCATCCGAGGATGGTTCGCGCTCGCCGGTGAGGAGCCGACCGACGCGATCGCGCTGATGCTCGCCGCCGACGCATTCCCTCCGCCGGTGTTCAACTCCGGGCTCCCGGTCGCCTGGGCGCCCACGATCGAACTGACCGTCCACGTGCGTGGTGTTCCGGCGCCCGGTCCGCTCCGATGCTCCTTCCGGTCCCGGTTCATCCACGACGGGCTGCTCGACGAGGAAGGCGAGATCTGGGATTCCGCCGGCACGCTCGTCTGCCAATCCCGCCAACTCGCCCTCACCCCACGCTGAACCATCCATTCGGTGTCAGACACCGTTTGGTTTCAGCGGCGGAGGAAGCCGTGCTTGCGGTTGACCTGGGTGCCCAGGGCGAAGCCGCCGACGCCGACGCCGACGGTGGCCACGGTCGACAGGGTGCGGCGGATCACCGACTTGGTGCGTTGGCTGAAGATCACGATCGGCCAGCCGTGGCGCCGGGCGTGGCGTTCCAACTTCGAGTCGGGGTTGACAGCGACGGGGTGGCCGACGGCGTCGAGCATCGGCAGGTCACTCGCCGAATCGGAGTACGCGTAGCTCTGAGCGAGGTCGTATCCGTTCCAACGCGCGAGCAATTGCATCGCTTCGACCTTGCCTTCTCCGTAGCAGAACGGGCCGTCCAACTCGCCCGTGTACACACCGTTGTCGACGACGCTGCGGGTCCCGATCCCGCCCGTCATGCCGAGCGCATGTGCCAGCGGCTCGACCATCTCCTGGGGTGCGGCCGACACGATGAAGGTGTCACGACCCGCCCGACGATGGCGCTCCAGGAGACGCTTGGCCTCGGGACGGACACGCTCCATCAGCCGGGGCAGGATCTCGGCGTTGAGGCCCTGGAGGTCGGCCTGGCGCTGACCGACGACCGCACCGAGGATGCGTTTACGGACCTCGTCGGAGGTGTCGTCGCTGGCCCCGAACAGCTTGAACGCCAGCGCACCGCCGGCGTCGCGTACGAACTCGCGGGTGGGGACGAGGCCGACCTTGCGGGCCTGGATCGCCAGGGTGAACGCCGACGAGCCCGAGATCAGCGTGCGATCGAGGTCGAAGAACGCCGCGCTCGTACTCGAGCCGGTGACCGCCACGTACTCACTCATCTCGCCAGTGTGCCACCGACGCCAGCCGCGCCGAGGTCGAGAGCCACCGGTCACCCACCGATGCCGGCCACGAACGTCCCTCCCGGTGTCTGACACCCACGTGAACGCGGGTCAGGAGTGTCCCTCCCGGTGTCTGACACCCACGTGACCGCGGGTCAGGGGGCGAGGTCGACGGCGAGTTGGTACACCTCGCGACGACGGCGGCCGGTCTGTTCGGCGACGCGCGTCGCTGCGTCCTTGGTCGACGTACCCCCGGTGATCGCCTCGACGAGCAGCGATCGCACGACCTCGTCCGTGACATCGACGACAGCAGGCTCGACCGGCCCGAGCACGATCACGTACTCGCCCCGAGGCTCGCCGATGTCGAGCGAGCCGAGCGTTCCGCGCACGGTCTCCTCGTGCAGCTTGGTCAGTTCGCGGCTGACGGCGACCGCACGATCGGGGCCGCACACGTCCAGCAGGTCGGCGAGCGTTCGTTCGATCCGGTGGGGCGCCTCGTACAGCACGACGGTTCGGTGTTCCGCAGCGACGTCGGCGAGCCGAGCTGCACGATCGCGACCCTTGCGCGGGAGGAACCCTTCGTACACGTAGCGCCCGCTGGCGAAACCGCTGATGGTCACCGCCATGGTCGCTGCGGCCGGGCCGGGCACGGACGACACGTCGTGGCCTGCTTCGATCGCCGCGGCCACGAGTCGTTCACCCGGGTCGGAGATCCCGGGTGTTCCGGCGTCGCTCACGACCGCCACGCCACGCCCCGACGCCAGCACATCGAGCACGTCGCCGATCCGGTCGAATTCGGTGTGTTCGTTGCACACCGCCAACCGCTCGGCGCGGATCCCGGCGTGTTGCAGGAGCTTGCCGGTTCGTCGGGTGTCCTCGCAGCACACCAGCGCCACCGATGCCAGGACCTCGACGGCCCGCGGAGCGAGGTCGCCGAGGTTGCCGATCGGTGTGGCGACGAGCCACAGGGTGCTCATCGGTCGGCGTGCTCGCGGACTTCGATCACATCGCCGACGTGGATTCCCCATCGGGCGAACTTGCCGGCCTCGGCCTCGATCACCGATCTGGCCCGAACGACGGGCATCCCCAGACGATGACGGGGCATCTGCACCGTGCGAATGACGAGCCCGTCCGCATCGAGGAATGCGACGTCGATCGGGAAGCGCATCCCGATCGTGTGGACCCAGCGGCATCCGTCGATGACCATCGCTCCCTCCAGACCGTCACGCCCCAGCAGACCCTTGCGCTTCTCGGCGCGGGTGGTGGCCGTATCGGCCGATGCCAGGACCCGTGCGTTCGTCACCAGCCAGGCCATGCGAGGAGCATGTCACGCCGCGGGCCCGATCGGACAGCGATCAGACGTTGAAACGGAACTCCATCACGTCGCCGTCCTGAGCGATGTAGTCCTTGCCTTCCATCCGCATCTTGCCGATGTCCTTGGCGGCGTTCCACGAACCGAGTTCGAGCAGTTCGTCCCACTGGATGACCTCGGCCTTGATGAAACCGCGCTGGAAGTCGCCGTGGATGCGCCCGGCACACACCGGAGCGGTCGACCCTTCGTGGAACGTCCACGCACGCGACTCCTGTTCGCCGGTGGTGAGGTACGTGCGCAACCCGAGCAGGTGGTACGCGCTGCGGACCATCCGGAACAGCGCGCCTTCACCGAGGCCGAAGCCTTCGAGGATCTCGCGTCGTTCCTCGGGGTCCTCGATCGCGGCGGCCTCGGCCTCCATCTGGATGCACATGCCGATCACCTCGACGTTGTCGCCGGCACTGTTGAACTCGGCCTGGACGAGCGCTTCCTTCTCTGGGATCGAGTCGATGTCGTCCTCGCCGACGTTGACGACGGCGAGGACGCGCCGGTTGGTGAGCAGGAAGTACGGCTCGAGTTCCTTGCGGACGTCCTCCTTGAGGCCGGCGCGATACAGCGGCAGCCCCTCGGCGAGACTGTCGTACGCGAGCTGCAACGCTTCGGTCTCGGCGCCGAGTGTCTTGTCGAGCTTCGACGCACGCTTGATCGAGTTGAGTCGCTTCTCGACCGTCTCGAGGTCGGCCAGTGCGAGTTCGATCTCGACGACGCGGAGGTGTTCGATCGGGTCCGACGGGCCGACCACGTCGTCGTCCTCGAACGCGCGCAGCACGAACACGATCGCGTCGACCTCGCGGATGTTGGCGAGGAACTTGTTGCCGAGGCCCTCTCCGGTGCTCGCGCCCTCCACGAGTCCGCCGATGTCGACGACCTCGACCTGGGCGTGGACGACCTTCTTCGACTTCGACATGACCGCCAACCTGTCGAGGCGTTCGTCGGGCACCATGGCCACGCCGATGTTCGGGTCCTTCGTGGCGAACGGGTAGGGAGCGGCGAGCGCACCGCCACCGGTGAGAGCGTTGTACAGCGAGCTCTTGCCCGCGTTGGGAAGACCGACCAGACCGAAGCGTTCCATGCGGCGTGGAGGCTACTGGCGCGGCGATGTCGCTCCCGGCGATTCCGTGAACGCACGCCATTCTGGCGGCCGGGCTTCGTGCTTCCGGGTCTCTGCTGTCACGACATCCGCGTCCTGGGAGACCCAGAAGCCCGAGGGTGTCTGGTGCCGGGTGCCGGGTGCCGGGTGCCGGGTGTCGGGTGTCGGGTGTCGGGTACGGGGCGGCGGGTGCCGGGATGGCGAGGTTCAGGAATCCGGTCGGGTCGGTGGCAGCACGCCGGCGCGGGAGTGGCGTACGGCGGTGAACGGAGTGCCTGACGGCGGATCAGGCGATGGACACGTGGGCCCAGCGGTCGATCGTGCGACGGATCTGGTTCGCCACGTCGGCGGGACGGGTGGTGATCTTGCGGTACGTGAACCGCAGGACGATCCACCCGTGCGCTGCGAACTCGGCATCGTCGTGGCGGTCACGTTCGAACTGGTGCCGGTCTCGACCGTGGTAGGTCCACCCGTCGCATTCGATGACGATCGGCGTACCGGTCACGTGGAAGTCGACTTCACGTCCACCGACGTGCGCGTGGAACTCGGCGGGCGGGAGGCCGTACCGGACGAGGAGTCGGTGCATCGCCGGTTCGAGCACCGAGTCGGCGGGCTCGGCATCGAGCGACCAGTCGTCGAGTGCTCGCCGGAGTGCCACGACGCCGCGGCGACCCTTCCGGGCGTGGTGGGCGAGGGTGGTCTCGATCGCGCCGAGGGTGGCGAGGTCGTTCGTCAGTGCATGACCGACTGCGCCGTGGACGGCATCGGAATCGACGGCACCGAGGTCGACGAGCGTGCGCAGGATGTTGGTGCACGCGATGTCCTCGATGCGGTGAGGCGTTGTTCGCTGCAGGTCGCGCGGTCGGTGGATGCACACGTCGTCGAGCTCGTTCGCCGTGCGTCCCCGGCTGTTGGCGGTGTCGTGAGCACCTCGGCGCGGGACGATGATGTCGACTGGCGGCGGATCTGCGACCGGGATGCCGTGCAGGAGAGCCGCCGACCGGTGGGAGGCGAGCGCACCCCGACCGGCCGCCAGGACGGCGGCTGCGATCGACTGCTGTGGCGTGTCGGGTGTACCGACGAGACGCGCCACGTCGCTGTGGATGGCGACGAGCGTGCCTGCGTCGATCGCTCGCCGCCATGCAGCGGCGGACATCGAGGCCTGGGTTCTGGTCACGACGCCGTGTTGTCGGCGTGCGATCTTGTCGAGGTCGAGGAGTCTCATGCACCTGATCAGTGGGTCACGAATGGGCGGGAAGGGAAATCACCGGCCGCAAGACCGTCGTCGTCCTCGGCCGAAGTGGCCGATCTCGACCCGTGTCGCGGATCGCGGATCGGGGATCGGGGGCAGAGCGCGATGGCTCGCAATTCTGGGTCTCCGATTGCGCGGCTTCCGCGTTCTCAGAGACCCAGAAGTGCGGACGTGTGGTCGGTTCGCAGTTCGAGCCCGTACCCGTGCCCGTGCTGGTGCCCGTGCTGGTGCCTGTGCCCGTGCCGGTGCCGTTGCTGGTGCTGGTGCTGGTGGCGTCGCACCTGGGTGGTGGTCGATACGCGGCAGGTGGATGGCGGGGTGAGGGTCAGGGCACGTCGAGGTTCGAATGGCTCGCCGGCGACGCCTTGCCCCGGTCG
>JBBSOH010000080.1:0-15046 GCA_038259945.1 Acidimicrobiales bacterium | reverse complement strand
GACGACCTGGCCACCCGTGAGGACGGCCATGTCCTGCAGCATCGCCTTGCTGCGGTCGCCGAAGCCCGGCGCCTTGACGGCGGCGGCGTTGAACGTGCCACGGATCTTGTTCACGACGAGGGTCGCGAGGGCTTCACCCTCGATGTCCTCGGCGATGATGACGAGCGGCTTGCCGGTCTGCATCACTGCTTCGAGGGTCGGCAGCATCGCCTGGACGGTGCTGATCTTGGCGCTGTTGAGCAGCACGTAGGCGTCTTCGAGGACGACTTCCTGGCGCTCGGTGTCGGTCACGAAGTACGGCGACAGGTAGCCCTTGTCGAACTGCATGCCTTCGGTGAAGTCCAGCTCGGTGCCGAACGTGTTCGACTCCTCGACCGTGACCACGCCGTCCTTGCCGACCTTGTCGATGGCGTCGGCGATGACCTGGCCGATCGACTCGTCAGCGGCCGAGATGGTGGCGACGGAGGCGATGTCCTTCTTGTCGTCGACGACCTTGGACTGCTTGGCGATCGATGCGACGGCGGCGGCAACGGCCTTCTCGATGCCGCGCTTGAGCTCCATCGGGTTGGCGCCGGCGGCGACGTTCTTCATGCCGGCGTTGACAATCGCCTGTGCGAGCACGGTGGCGGTGGTGGTGCCGTCACCGGCGATGTCGTCGGTCTTGGTGGCGACTTCCTTCACGAGCTGTGCGCCCATGTTCTCGAAGACGTCGTCGAGCTCGATCTCCTTGGCGATCGACACACCGTCGTTGGTGATGGTCGGTGCGCCGAACTTCTTGTCGAGGACGACGTTGCGGCCCTTCGGACCGATCGTGACCTTGACGGCGTCAGCGAGCTTGTTGACGCCTGCTTCGAGTGCGCGACGGGCTTCGTCGTCGAACTTCAGAATCTTTGCCATTGTTGTTTTTCTCCTATGCGATCTGTGTGTGGTTTCAGCGGTGTGCTCGAGGTCATCGTCAGCCGACGATGGCGAGCACGTCCCGGCTGTTGAGGACGAGCAGGTCTTCGCCGTCGTTGCTGACCTCGGTGCCGCCGTACTTGCTGTACAGGACGGTGTCGCCGACGTTGATGCCGACTTCGATCAGTTCACCGGTGGTGTCGGAGCGCTTGCCCGGTCCCACAGCGAGGACTTCACCCTGCTGGGGCTTCTCCTTGGCGGAGTCGGGGATGACGAGACCGGAAGCGGTCTGCGTTTCGGCCTCGGCGGGCCGGACCACGATGCGGTCATCGAGTGGCTTCAGGTTCATGAGTTCTTGCCTCCATTGGCAGTCACGTGTTGCGGGTGTCGATGATTCGGCGATGACTCACGCCGACTCACAGCTTCAGGGCGTACCCGGTTGGCACTCCCCTAAACCGACTGCCAACGCTAGACCTCGCGTTCCCGATTGGCAACCGGCAATCGAGAGTGCCAATCCAGCGTTCACCTGGAGTTCATCGGGCCGACGCCTGTCTCGGCACAATTGCACCTCGGGTCGTAGGTGGCCAACCAGGGCAGCCACGATGACGGTTGCCCGGACCCGAGCGTCATCCAGGTCTGATCGTCATCCAGGTCTGATCGTCATCCGGGTCTGATCGTCCGTCGAACCCTGTCACAGACCGGGAACGCAGCCCGACCCCCTCGGCCGGACCGCCGTCGAGGAGGAAGGAAGCCGGGGATCACCTGTGGATCAAGCGGCCGCGAGGTCGGCGCTGCCGAAGCCCGTTCCGAACCAGACACCCCAGATCGAGACCTCGCCGCATCGGTCGAGATCGAGGTCGGCGGCGAGTTCGTCGTTCTTGTCCACCCGTTTCGCCTTCGGTTGTCGACGGTTGGCTCGAAGCGGTCGATCACGGCGAGGACGACTCCGAGCGGTCGGCGTTGCGGCCGCCACGACTGCAGACACCGGGATTCAGAACGACGATCGAGACACCCCAATGGGGCCACGAGAATCCGGGAGACGCACCCGATCGGCCGGGCTTCGAGTTCGTCGTCATCTCCCGGCCTCTTGTGCGATGAACCTGCGTTGCGTTCTGCGGCCGATTCGTTCCGGGATGCGGGACTCATCGGCCACAGAACGGGAACGCCGAGGGGTCAATCGTCGGTCGCCGAGTCGAGGAGGGCGAGCGTCTCGGCGAGTGGAAGGCCGACGACATTGGTGACGCTGCCGTCGACTCGCTCGACGAAGCCGGCAGCGGCACCCTGGATCCCGTAGGCGCCGGCCTTGTCGTTCGCTTCGCCGGTGGCGAGGTACCAGTCGATCATCTCGTCGGTGAGCGCCACGAAGGTCACCTCGGTGGTGACGACGATCGTGGACGAACGCCGGGCCCCGATTCTCCCGACCGACACGGTCACGCCCGTGTGCACCTGGTGCGACCTCCCCGACAGACGTCGCAGCATCCCGTACGCGTCGTCATCATCCACGGGCTTTTCGAGAATCAGCCCGTTGGCCTCGACCGTCGTGTCGGCAGCCAGGATCACCTCTGCGCTCGATGCCAGCGGAGAAGCAGCGGACGCTGCGGCTTTCTCGATCGAGAGTCGCTTGACGTATGCGGTCGCGGCCTCGTCGGGCAACGGTGCCTCGTCGATGTCTGCCGGGCGCACGGAGAAGGTGAGCCCCGCTCCCGTCAGCAATTCGCGGCGCCGAGGCGAACCCGATGCGAGCACGAGCGACCGATCCGACGGCAGGACGAACATCGGTCGACCATACCGAAACTCCGAGGCACCCCGACCGTCGCCCGCCGACCCCCGCTCGCTGCGACCCCGGTGTGAGTCACCAACCCCGGAATCGCCGTCGACAGCTCACACTCGAAGCGTGTCGCCGGTGACCGGCACGTCGATGTGAGGTCCCGACCGCGAAATCGCAGTCCACAGCTCACAGCGGTCGAAGGAAGCTGCTTCGGTCAGCCGCCGGAGAGGGCCATGACGGCGCCGTCGTCGGGCACCGACACGTCGGTGTCGAGCGCAGCACGCTGCTCGTCGTCCAGCCAGCCCTGCGGGATGGCGACCTTGATCGGCCCGTTGGTGTGGCCGCGCTTGATCCGCTCGCCACCTTCCACGATCGCACACGTGGGGTCGAGCGTTGCGATGATGTCATCGAGTTCGCCGAGTGAGGAGCACAGGGCGAAGCGTCGGCGCGCTTCGGAGCCCACGGGGTAGCCGCTCATGTACCAGCCGGAGTGCTTGCGGAAGTCACGCATCGCATGGTCCTCGCCCAGGTGGTCGGCGAGCAGGCGTGCGTGGAGCGCCATCACGTCGCACACCTCGCCCAGCGTCCGGCTCGCCGGAGCCGGACGGCCCTGCAGCACTTCGACGAGGTCGCCGAACAGCCACGGGCGACCGAGGCACCCGCGTCCGATGACCACGCCGTCACAACCCGTCTCGTCGATCATCCGCACGGCGTCGTGCGCTTCCCAGATGTCACCGTTGCCGAGCACCGGAATCGAGCTCCCGAGATCGACCAGATGTTGCTTCAACTCGGCGATCGCCTCCCAGCGTGCTTCGCCGGAGTAGTGCTGCTCGACCGTGCGGGCGTGCAGCGCAATCGCCACGACGCCCTCCTCGGCGCAGATCTCGCCCGTGCGGGTGTGCATCAGCCAGTCGTCGAAGAGACCCATGCGGAACTTGGTGGTGACCGGCACGCCGTACGGCGACGCGTTGCGCACCGCGGCACGCACGATCGCTCGGAGCAGTTCGGGCTTCGCGGGCACGGCCGCTCCACCGCCCTGGCGGGTGACCTTCGCAGCCGGGCATCCGAAGTTGATGTCGATGTGGTCGACACGGCCCGCATCACACAGGCGGTGGACCGCCCTGCCCATGATGTCCGGGTCGGACCCGTACAGCTGCTGGCTGCGGGGCTGCTCGTCGGGACCGAAGCTGATCATCCGGTCGGTCTTGGGGTTCTCGTACACGACCGGGGTGGCCATCGCCATCTCGTTCACGTAGACGAGGCCGGGAGCGAACCTGCGACACAGCTCACGGAACGGCGCGTTGGTGACACCCGCCATCGGGGCGAGCACCACCGGCGCAGACAGCGCATGGGATCCGATCGTGAACGTCATCTCGCCCACAACGGTATCGGGACGCCGGGAAGGGCCAGAGGGTCACGACAGACGGCACCGTCATCGACACCGACGGTCGACGGTCGACTGTCGACGCTGAGGCTGAGGCTGAACCGGTCATGGCGGATCGTCGACCGACGACAGCAGGTCCGACAGCATCTGCCCATCGAGGTCGATCGCCAGCCACAGCGGCCGGTCGGCCCCCGCCCGTTCGGGGTCGGTCGTCGCGACGACGAGGTGCCCCTCCCTCGCTGCGTCGGCGAGCACGTCACGGTGGTCAGGGAGCACGAAGGTGACCACGAACGCAGCGCGCACGGGGACGCTGACGCCGATTGCCAGTGCGAGCAGATGCTCCACTGCGCCCTGCACGCGATTCGCCTCGTTGACGGCAACGATCGACGCATGGGTGGCGATGTCACCAACACCTTCGACAGCGTGCACCCGTGCGAGGTCCGAGACCTCGGGGTGACCGGCGGCGTCGATCACCGCGGTTGGCCACGTGCCCCCGGCGTCGTCGATCGTGATGCCGGTGTCGACGACTGCGAAGACCGGAACGTTCATCGGCCGCTCAGGGCTGGACCGGCAGCACGCCACCGACCACGTGGACGATGCCACCGTCGACGGCGTTGTCGATCTGGGTGAGCGACACGCCACCGACGCGCACCGGTGTGCCCGAGGCATCGACCGGCTGAGGGCCACCGTTCGCCACGGTGATCGACCTGCGTCCTGCGATCGCATCGCCGTTGAGCGATTCGCCTTCCACGAGGTGAGCC
Source organism: Acidimicrobiales bacterium (assembly GCA_038259945.1). Lineage (GTDB taxonomy): Bacteria > Actinomycetota > Acidimicrobiia > Acidimicrobiales > Ilumatobacteraceae > Ilumatobacter_A. The sequence goes on along the minus strand of JBBSOH010000080.1, from coordinate 10,236 downwards.
CCGAACAGCGCACGGACGACGTCGTCGTCGCCGAAGTCGGGAGCGCTCCCAGAGTTCCGCAGGGTCTGGATCGCATCGTTGGTCGGCACGAAGATCGTGAAGGGTTGACCCGACGCTTCGAGTTCCTCGACGAGGCCGACCCGGTCGAGCAGCGCAGCCGCCTCGCTCAGGTCCGGCCGACCCTGGAGGAACGCTCCGATTTCCGGAACGACCGGCGGCGCCAGCGTCGTCGACGTGGTGGTGGTGGTCGTGGTGGTCGACGTCGTGGTCGTGGTCGTCTCGGCGACCGTCGTGGTCGTCTCGGCGACGGTCGTCGTCGTCTCCGGGGCGGTCGTGGTCGATTCCGGAACGCTCGCGATCGACTCGGGAACGCTGGCGATCGGCTCGGACACCACCGGTGCTGGGTCGGCGACGACGTTCGTCGAGGTACACGACACGCGGTCGCCGGCGGTCAGGCGGACGTTGGGGAAGGTGTAGTTCCCGACCGTCGTCTGGGCATCGGCAGCGGTGGCGACGGCCTCGACCACGATGTCGTCCGTGGAGTCACCCCGTTCGAGCGTGCACTGCGCCGACAGCCCGGTGACAGATTGCTCCCCTTCGGCTTCGATGAACTCGGCGATCTCTGCCGTGGAACCCCACGTCGATGCATCGGCGGTCGCACTGGGTGCCCATCGGAACTCGGTCCGACCGGTCGCATCAGTGGGTTTGAGCGCGGCCTGGCCGACCACGGCGTCGGGCGGGAGCACCCATCGATAGGCGGCAGCGTCGGATCCCTGGACCGTGACGGTGGTGCTCAGCGAGGTCGACAACGGTCGACCTGTCGATGCGAGGCGGGTGACCACGAGCGAGACGGATTCGGGAGCGACGTCCTCGATCACGCCGTCCGCGGTGTCGTCACCGCGGTTCGACAGGAAGAGGAAGGCGACGATGCCGGCGACCACGAGGAATCCGAGGAGGATTCCCGCTGCCGCACCCGGCTTGCGATACCAGGACTCGGGAGGCAGGGATCTCGTCGGCCCACCGGGGACCGCGGCCGAAGCCGGGGGGACGTGGGCCGACTCGGCGAACATCGGAGGTGGAGTGGGCGTTGCTGCCGGCAACGTCGGAACGACCGGCATCATCTGCGTCGCGTCGATCGGAAGCGGAACGCCATCGGGGTCCGCCGGCGGGCCGGCGGGCGGCTCGGCCAGGCCGTCGATGCCCTGTTCGGGCGTGGGGTCACTGCTCGACAGCGGGTTGTACGGAGTGGTGTCGTCGTTCGACATCTGACCAGTGTCCCATGTGCGATCGGCCGGTCCGCGTCTCCCGACCAACTTCGTGGCAGCCGCTCCATCCACACCGGACGGGCGGACCCCACCGCGTCAGTCGACGAACGGCAGCTTGAGGTTCGGGGACGCTCCGACGTCGAGCGGCGTCGGACCGTCGGACCGCAGCCGGTGCCATCCTGCAGCAGCGATCATCGCTGCGTTGTCGGTGCACATCGCACGACTCGGCAGGAATCCCTGGATGCCGTCGGCATCGCACGCTGTGAGCAGGTCCTCGCGCAGCAGCGAGTTCGCTGCCACGCCACCGCCGAGCACGATCCCGGTCGCTCCCATCTGCTTCGCCGCTTTGCGGGCCTTGTGCACGAGCACGTCCACCACGGCCATCTGGAACGAAGCCGCCACGTCGGCGTCACCGACGTCGGGGTGTTTGCGCACGTAGTTCATCACCGACGTCTTGAGTCCGGAGAAGGAGAAGTCCAGGCCGTCGTCCTTCATCGCCCGCGGGAACGCAATCGCATCGGGATCGCCGAGCATCGCCGCTGCGTCGATCGCCGGGCCGCCCGGGTAACCGAGGCCCAGGAACCGGGCCACCTTGTCGAACGCCTCGCCGGCCGCATCGTCGATGGTCTGGCCGAGGAGCCGGTACCGACCGTGGTCGATCATCTCGACGAGCATCGTGTGCCCGCCCGACACGAGCAGGACGAGCAACGGGAACTCGAGCGACGGGTCCTCCAGCGATGCTGCGTAGAGGTGCGCCTCCATGTGGTTCACGCCGATGAACGGCTTGTCCCACGCGAGCGCCAGTGCCTTCGCGGCGGACACTCCGACCAGCAGTGCACCGACCAGACCGGGTCCGACCGTGCAGGCGATCGCGTCGATGCGCGATTCGTCGACCCCACCTTCGACGATCGCCCGCGCGATCACCGGGTTGAGTGCGTCGAGGTGGGCGCGCGACGCCACTTCGGGAACGACTCCTCCGAAGTCGGCGTGCAGTTCGATCTGGGTCGACACGACGTTGGAGACGATGTCGTTGCCGCCCATCACCAGCGCCGCGGCGGTCTCGTCGCAGCTCGTCTCGATCCCGAGCACGAGCGTGGACTCGTCGACCGTCAGACCCGTCGAACGACCGGCATCGATGCCCGTCGCGCCGTGTGTCGCCGAGGTGAACGCTGCGGTCATCGTGTCGCTCCCAACCGGTCGAGGCGTCGTCGGTAGGCATCGAGCTGGATGTCGTGGCACCACATGACGATGGCGTCCTCGACGTTCTCGTAGTAGTTCTTGCGGACACCGGCGGGCACGAAGCCGAAGTTGCGGTACAGCTCCTGCGCTCCCTCGCTCGACACCCGGACCTCGAGCGTCCACGCAACGCAGTCGCGCCGGATTGCCTCCTCCGCGAGGGCGAGCATCAACGCCGTCGCCACGCCACTGCGTCGTGCGTCAGGATGAACGGCGACGTTGGTCACGTGTGCTTCATCGAGGGTGAACCACAGACCGGCGTGGCCCACGATGCGGCCCTTCGACAGCCGTCGCGAACCGGTCCCCGCCGTTGTCCTGGTTGCCGTCCCCGACGAACGCCTCGCCGTGAGGTAGTAGCGCGAACCGCCGGCGACCTGGTCGATCTCGCTCTGGAACACCCCGGGCGACCACGGCGCGGGGTAGGCGTGAGCCTCGGTGTCGAGGATGCCCTGCTTGAGGTCACGCTTGCGCATCGGCGCGATCGTCAACGAACCGCTGCCGTCGCCCGGGCCTTCGGCGCGTCCCAGCATCCGTTCGATCACGCTCATCGGGCGGCCCGCGTCTTCCAGTTGATCAGTGCGTCGGGGGCGCGGAGGTAGATCGGTTCGATGTCGCGTGCCTGTACCCAGTCCTCGCGCAGCGCCTTGGCGTGAGCGAGTTGCACGAGCGGCCCGGCCGACGGGTAGGCGTCGCCGCCGATCTCGCAGTGGTAGCCCTCGAGGATCTCCTCGGAGTAGCGGCGGGCACCGTCGCCCACGCACAACGCATCCTGGTTGCGCGCCATCAGGTCGGCGACGAGGTCGTGGATCGGCCCGACCTGCGGGTCGGCGATCTGCTGGATGCCGCCAGGCACCTGCCGGTACATCGCGTAGAAGACCTCCCCCTTGCGTGCGTCGATCACCGGCACCACCACGCGATCGGTGTGGCGGCACGGGAAGGCGAGCAGGTCGAGAGAGGAGATGCCGATCATCGGGATCCGCAACGCCTGCGCGATCGCCTTGCCGGACGCGAGCCCGACGCGCATGCCGGTGAAGAGGCCGGGCCCGACGTCGACGGCGACCACGCTGATCTCGTCGAGTTCGATCCCGGCCTGTCGGCACGTGAACTCGATCGCCGGCACGAGCGTTTCGGCGTGACGTCGACCCTTGGTGATCTCGAACGAGCCGATCACCCCTTCGTGACCACCGATCGCAACGCTCACCCGTTCGGTCGCTGTCTCGATTCCCAGGATCAACATGGCGAGATCACCACGTCTCTCGGAGCTCTCTGTCGGCGCTTCAGCATCGGTGAGGTTCCAGTCTCGTGAGCAGCCGGTCCCATCGGCCGGCCCAGCCTGGGCCGACTGCGTCGATCTCGATGTGGCGAGCGCCGTCGAGTGCGAGCACGTCGCTGTCGTCGTCGCTCGCGTCGACACCGTTCTGATCGACATCGTTCTGGTCGACATCGGAATCTGCGTCGAGATCGGCAGGGATCCGGGCGTCGAGGTGGATCACGAGATGGTCGCCGAACAGATCGACCACGTCACCCCACTCGACGAGGACGATCCCGGCGAATTCGGCCAGTTCTCGCAGTGCGAGGTCGGCCACTTCGGCGGTGCGTTCGAGCCGGTACAGGTCGGCGTGATGGAAGGTGACCCTGCCGGCGTGCGGACCCGACTCGATCGGGTGACTGTGGACGAGGGTGTAGGTCGGCGAGGTGACCCGGTCGGTCACTCCGATCGCTCGACCGAAACCCTGAGCGAATGCCGTCTTGCCGGCACCCATCTCACCCGCGAGCACGATGATGTCGCCGGGTCGGCTCAGGTCGGCGATGACCGACGCGATGGCGTGCGTGTCGGCGATCGAGGCCGAGTGCAGCGCGAGTGGATGGTCCGACATCAGTGATCGATGCTACGTCGCGGAACGCGTGGGACACGGGAGGAGATGCCGCAGACGATCTCGTAGCCGATCGTGTCGAGCAGCGCCGCCCACTCCTCGGCGCGGATGCGGATGGTGGAGCCGTCCGGTGCGGTCTGGGACCCGATCAGCGTGACGTCGTCGCCCACCCGGACGTCGTGATCTCCACAGTCGACCATCAGCTGGTCCATCGTGACCGCTCCGACGATCGGGCATCGCCGACCCCCGATGAGCACGGCGCCGCCGACGGCGTGGAGTCGCCGAGGCACGCCGTCGGCGTAGCCGATCGGGATCGTGGCGACGGTCGTGTCGCGATCGAAGCGGTGCCGCAGCCCGTACGAGATCCGACTGCCCGACCGGACCTGCTTGACGAACGAGATGCGTGCCTTGACCTCCATCGCCGGACGCAGGTCCTCGCACAGGTGATCGACGCCGGGTCCCGGCGACACGCCGTAGATCGCGATTCCCGCACGCACCATCGAGAGGCGTGCATCAGGTCGCGACAGTGCGGCGGCGGAGTTCGCAGCGTGGACGAGGGGAACGGCCGGCAACTGCTCCAGGACCCGACCGAGCTTCGCGAGCTGGCCGTCGGTGAACTCGACCGCGTCGGGTTGGTCGTCGTCGGCGACGGCGAAGTGGGTGTACACCCCGGCGAGTCGCAACGCCGGTGCTCGCTGTGCGATCGAGGCCGCGACTGCAGCGGCGCTGTGGGGATGCACGCCGACGCGCTGCATCCCGGTGTCGACCATCAGGTGGACGGGCAGGCCGACGGGCCGTTCGGCCACCAGCGCGTCGAGGAACGGGCGCCGGTAGACGGTCGGCGTGAGTCGGTGAGCGACGATGTGCGGAGCCGCCTCGATCGGTTGCTCGGTCAGCACCAGGATCGGTGCGTCGATCCCGGCCCGCCGCAGTTCGATCCCCTCCTGCACGAGCGCAACGCACAGACCTTCGGCGCCCGCTGCGATCGCCGTTCGGGCGACGTCGAACGCGCCGTGTCCGTAGCCGTCGGCCTTGACGACCGCCCACACAGCGGCAGGCGCCACTCGCTCACGCAGGACCCTGACGTTGTGTGCGATCGCGTCGAGGTCGATCTCGGCCCACGCCCACCGGATGTCGCTCATCGATTCCTCTCCGCTCCCGCCAAGATCATCGCAGCGCCCCGATCGCTGCGGGGAGCAGGTCGACGATGTCGCCGGCGACCAGACCGACCGCCGGGCCGAGATCGGCAGCTGCTGCGTGGATCCATGCCGCTGCGGCGCATGCGTGGAGCGGGTCGATGTCGGCGGCCAGCGCCGCGCCGAGCAGACCGGCGAGCACGTCACCCGACCCCGCAGTGGCGAGGCGTTCGTTCCCGCGATCCACGATCAGTACGGGCGCCGGCTCGTTCGAAGCCCACTCGAGTTCACTCGCACGGTCCAGGTCGCGCACCGTCGACGGCGGAGCGGCGATGACCGTGGTCGGGCCCTTCAACAGGATGTGCGCATCGAAATCGGCAGCTGCGGCGCGACACGACGCGATCCGGTCGGCGCCTGGCCGCCGCCCGGTGAGGTTGCCGAACTCGCCGTCGTGAGGGGTCAACACGGTCGGGCGCTCACGATCGCGCAGGAGCGGTCCGGCACCGTCACTGCTCCACGACGCTGCGTAGATCGCGTCGCCGTCGACGAGGGTCGGCACCGTCGAGTCGCGGATGCAGTCCCGGGCCGCAAGCAACGTCTCGTCGTGACGTCCGAGGCCGGGACCGATCACCAGAGCACCGAACCGGTCGATGTCGGCCAGCGCCTCGTCCGAGAAGTCGGCGGCGCCGATCCCGTGCTGCACGACCTCGCTCCGTGTCCGCGGCGTGCACCCCGGCGCGGACAGCGACACGAGTCCGCTCCCGCCACGCAGTGCGGCGGCAGTGCACAACTCGGCGGCGCCGGGCATCGACTCGCTCCCTGCGATCACCTTCACCGCCGCGTGCCACTTGTGCGCATCGGTGTCGCGCCGGGGCCACCAGCGGGCCACATCGCCCACTTCGACGAGCTGGCAGGAGATGTTCGACGTGTCGAGCCCGATGTCGGCCACGATCACTTCACCCGCATGCGCCGGGCCGTCGGCGAACAGAAGCCCGGGTTTGAGCGCCTGGAACGTGATCGTGCGGTCGGCTCGGAGCACGCGTCCAACGTCGGAGCACTCACCGGTCAGGCCGTCGATGCCGCTCGGGATGTCGACGGCCAGCACGAGGGCGCCCGCGACGTCCGGCGCGTACCACGGTCGGGACGGATCGTGGCGGTAGCCGGTGCCGTACGCGGCGTCGATCACGAGGTCCGCAACAGGGAGCACCGGAGGGCATCCCGCGGCCTCGATCACGCGGACGCGGACGCCGCGTCGTCGCAATCGTTCGGCTGCGTCACGGCCGTCGGCACCGTTGTTGCCCGAGCCGATGACGACGTTCACCGTCCGTCCGTAGGTGCCGCCCAGCAGATCGACGGCGGCACGGGCGACGGCGGCGCCTGCGCGCCGGATCAGTTCGTCGACCGACTCCTCCGCTGCCTCGTCGATCGTGCGCATCTCCGCAGGCGTGACGACCGGAACCATTCGACGAGTCTCCCAGATGTCGAGGTTGGGGTCTGACCCCAACCTCGACATCTGGTCAGATCAGGGTGTCGCGCAGTTCGCGCTTGAGGAACTTGCCGTTGGCGTTGCGGGGGAGCGGCTCGTCCATGAACCAGATCCGCTCGGGAATCTTGAACTTCGCCATCTTGTCGGCGAGGAACTCGCGCAGGCCGTCGTCGTCGAGCGTGGACCCGGGCGAGCGCACGATGGCCACACCGACGATCTCACCGAGCCGGTCGTCGGGCACCCCGAACACGGCCGCCTCGGTCACGTCGGGATGTTCGTAGATCCCCGCTTCGACTTCGGAGCAGTAGACGTTCTCGCCGCCGCGCAGCACCATGTCCTTCGCACGGTCGACGATGAACACGAATCCGTCCTCGTCGATCTCGGCGATGTCGCCGGTGTGGAACCACCCGTCACGGATGCCGTCGGCGGTGGCCTCGGGCCGGTTGAGGTAGCCCTTGATCACGATCGAGCCGCGCACGCAGAGTTCGCCTCGGGCGCCGGGGGTCGTGACCTCCTCGCCCATCTCGTCGACGAGTTTGGAATCGAGCACCGGCACGACGCGGCCACACGACGAGGGCTTGGCGACGTAGAGCGCGCCGGAGTTGGCCGTGACGATTCCGTGGGTCTCGGTCAGGCCGTAGCCGGTGCTCGGCGCGCCACCCTTCAGCGACTTGTCGATCTTCTCGACGAGATCGGGTTGCAACGGTGCGCCTCCACCGCCGAGGCCGGCGAGGGTGGAGGTGTCCCGGGTGGCCCAGTCGGGGTGCATCAGCATCTCGCGCGACATCGTGGGCACGCCGGAGAAGTTGGTCACGCCTTCGCGCTCGATCAGTTCGAGTGCACGGCCCGCGTCCCACTTGTACGTGAAGACGATGCGCGATCCCGAGATCGTGGCGGGGTGCAGCAGGCAGTTGTTGGCGGTCACGTGGAACAGCGGCGTCGGTGCCATGAACACGTTCTGCTTCGCGACGGCTGCTTCGCCGTCTGCGGCGTCCTCCGCGCTGCCTGCGCTGATGTCCGGCAGCGAGTTCGCGACATTCGCCTTCGCCGACGCCGATGCGCTGACCGCTGCCATGAAGGCGAGGTCGAGCAGGTTGTGGATCGAACCGCGGTGCGTGAGCTGCGCACCCTTCGGGAAGCCCGTCGTGCCGGATGTGTAGAAGATGCACGCATCGTCATCGGGATCGATGTCGACGGCGGGCAGCGTGGCCGGAGCGTTCGCCGGGTCGATCACGTCGGCCCAGTGCGTTGCGTCGGCGGGAAGGTCACCGTGCGCCTCGGCATCGTGGCGGACGGCGATGACGGCGAGCGGGGACTCGGCGCGCAGTTCGTCGATGACCGGCGCGACGCGTGCGATCCGCTCGCCGTCGCAGATCAAGACCTTCGGCCGCGAGTCGGCCAGCCCGTACTTCATCTCCTCGGTGGTCCACCAAGCGTTCATCCCGACGCAGGCGGCGCCGATCGACACGATCGCCCAGTACGAGAAGACCCACTCGGGGTAGTTGCGCATCGACACCGCAACGCGATCGCCCGGACGGACGCCGTGATCGTCGACGAGGTGTGCGGCCAGCGCCTTGACGATCGCGTCGGACTCGGCATAGGTGAACCGCTCGTCTTCGTAGACGACGTACTCACGGTCGCCGTACCCCGCAGCGAGTTCCCACACGAAGCGCATCGAAGGCGGCGCCGACTCGAACACCCGCATCGGGATTCCGCGGACCTCGATCTCCTTCATCGCGAACTGTGCGCCCGGAGCGATCAGTTCGTCCCAGGCCTCGGTGTATTCCTCGATCATCCGGCCAGTGTCGCAGCGCCGTTGCCGACGCGCCGAATCCCCACCCGACACGTACGATTCGGCCCAACCCGGATCGACTCGATCGAACCGCGGCCCCATCATCCACTTTCCGGGTGTGGTGGAACGATCGGAGCGTCGAGTTGGGAATCATCGGTTCGAGCCTGCCCGTGACGGGACCGTCGGGCGTCTTCGTCGTCCTGTTCCTCGTCGTGCTCGTGCTGCCCCGGGTCGCGGAGAAGTTGAGGCTGCCGGGTCTGGTCGGGCTGACGTTCGGAGGGATCCTGATCGGTCCGTTCGGCATCGGTGTGCTCGAACGTTCGGGCGTCGTGGAGTTGCTCGGCGGAGCCGGGCTGCTCTTCTTGATGTTCGAAGCCGGCCTCGACCTGGACCGAGACGCCCTGCGCAGCGAGCGTCGCCAGACCGTGGTGTTCGGCGTGCTCACGTTCGCGCTTCCGTTCGCGATCGGGGCCGCCATGCACCTCTGGCTCGGGTACTCGGCTCTGGCGGCACTCCTGCTCGCGTCGTGCTGGTCGTCGCACACGCTCCTGGCGTACCCCGTGTTCCAGCGCGGCCGCGTGACCGGGAACCGTGCGGTGACGGTCGGCCTGGGCGGCACGGTGATCACCGACACCGCGGCGCTGCTGGTGCTCGTCGTCATCGCTCGGCTGGACCAGGGCGACCTCGACTGGGTGTATGCAGTCACCACGGGCCCTGCTCTCGTGGCGGCGACGATCGCCATCCTGTGGGCACTCCCACGTTTCGCCGAATGGTTCTTCGCATCGATTGGTCAGGAACGATCGGCGCGATTCCTGTTCGTGATGGTCGCGCTCTTCGGGTCCGCAGCGCTGGCCGAGGTCGCCGGCGTGGAGCCGATCATCGGCGCCTTCCTGGCCGGCCTCGCACTCAACCGTCAGGTCGTCCACGGGAGTGCTCTGTCCGGCCAGATCTCGTTCTTCGGGTCGAACCTGTTGACCCCGATGTTCATGATCTCGGTGGGGATGCTGATCGACCCGATGCTGTTGATCTCCGACAGGACGACCGTCGTGCGCGCGGCCGGCTTCACGTTCGCGGTCGTCGCCGGCAAGGGACTGGCGGCCGCGCTCACCGGTCGCGTGTTCGGGTGGCGACGAGCCGAGATCGTCGCACTGTTCTCACTCTCGGTCGCCCAGGCAGCGGCCACGCTGGCGGCGGTGTTCGTCGGCTTCGACATCGGCCTGCTCGACGAGTCGACGGTGAACGCGGTGATCGTGGTCATTCTCGTGTCCTGCGTGCTGGCCTCGCTCAGCGGCGAGGCGGTGGTTCCCCGCCTCCCACCGCCTCCCGCCAAGCTGGAACGTCTCGGTCGTCGCGTCGTCCTGCCGGTGTCGGACCGGACACGGTCCGGTCAACAGGTCAAGATCGCGGCAGCGGTCGCAGCTCAGGACTCGGGCACGGTGGTGCCCCT
>JBBSOH010000079.1:0-15060 GCA_038259945.1 Acidimicrobiales bacterium | reverse complement strand
TGGAGGGCGCGGCACGCGTCGGCCATCCTCGCCGGTGTCAGCGCTGCCACTCTCCGCCGAAACGATTCGCGTGGAATCGTATGGATATTGTCGAAATTGACCACGCTCGCCGAGGGCACACCGTCGGCCGTCGTCAGCTCCAGCTCCGACACCAACCCGCGCTGCGTGCGCGTCAACGCAGCGACGACAACGGAGCCGATCCGGTCAGCGACAGGATCCCGGGTGAGCACCAGCACGGGTCTGTCACCCCCAGGGGTGGCGGCAAACCAGACCTCACCCCGCTGCATCGACAGCCCAATCGGACCAGTCCTCGGCGGGACCCCATTCCGCAATGGCAGCAAGGCTCTGCTCGCCTGTGTCGAGCGGCAGCGCCTTCCACCGTTCGACATCGCCCTCCGACCTGAGCCGGTCGAGGTGACGGCGAAGCGCCTCTCGCAGAAGCTCGGAACGATCCACTCCGAGTTCCTCTGCCCATCGCTGCGCCGAGTCCGCATCCCGCTCGTCCACCCTGAAACTCAGCATCGTCATACGATCATCGTATCATGTATGACAAGAATCGTGAACCTGCCCCTGAACGCCGGGACTGAGACGCAGGTCGGCGAGCCGGGGAGTCGCACTTCGACAGCCGTCTGGCGGCACCCGGAGACGCCTGTTGTTCCGGATGTCGTAACTTCAGTTCGATGGGCGACTCGGGGAACAAGGGATCAGAGAGTCGGCCCGACAGACGAACCGACGGGACAGGGTCCAGCCGCAGGCGATCGCCGGCCAGGTTGTCCGACGATGCGGTCTCGCTGAGACCGTGGAGCTCCGCTGATGCGAGCTTCATGGCTGAAGCATCGAGGGACCCGGCAATCGAACGGTACAACGGCCCGGCGCCAGCCTCGGTGACTGACGCAGTTGCTGTCATCGAGCGCATTCAGCAGAGTTGGCACAACTTCGACGTCGAAGGTGATCCGACGGGGGCCGCCTTCGTGATCGTTGAAACGGAATCGGGCGAGCCGGTCGGCATGTGCGGCGTCGATCAGTGGTCGACCACAGACGTCGCCCAGTTCGGCTACTGGCTGGCGGCAGGTGCGAGAGGACGAGGGCTTGCGACTCGCGCAGTCACGCTGATGACGGGGTGGTTGTTCCAGCTCGGAGCAGCTCGCGTCTTCCTGACGATCCAGTCCGAGAACGCGGCCTCCGCTGCGGTGGTGCGCCGCGCCGGGTTCAGCCTCGAGGGAACGCTTCGTGCCGAAGGCATGTGGAAGGGCCAACGTCAAGACGTAGATGTCTTTGCGATGCTTCCCGACGAGTGGGCATCGAGAGTCAACATCTGACTGACACCGAGCGCCGGTTGGACGTCGCGTTGTCCGACGACCGACGATCTGCCGCGCCCGCCGCGCAGGACAGCACCACGTGTCCACTTTTGCGGTTGCCGGCACGAGCTGATGATCAAGCAGTCGCCGTCATTTGCATCCGTCGACGAGCGAATCGGGAACGACGGACGGGATCGGGAAGTTCGGGTCGGTCTCGCCGGGCGGAACGGTCGTTCCGAGATCGTTCGGCTCGAATTGGATGAGTTCGCCGTTCTCGTAGACGGCGCACTCGTAGCCGGGAAGGACGAGGCGGGCATCGGGGCGTTCGGGTGGTGACGGCGGGTCCCAGTCGGCGATCGGTTCGTCGGCGAGGGCAGCGTCGGTGAACGCCTTCCAGATCTGTGCCGGGAACGTGCCGCCCTGGACCTTGAGGATGTCGACGGCGGCAAACTCCGGGAATTGAACCATCGGCGTCGACGCGAACGGATCTCCGACCCAGACTGCGGTCGTCAGCTGCGGGGTGGCGCCGATGAACCAGGCGTCGGTGTTGTCGCGCGTCGTGCCGGTCTTGCCGATCGCAGGGCGACCGTCGGCGAGCGGGTGTCTCCGACCGGTGCCGGCGGTGAGCGTGCCCTTCAACACGTCGACCGCGTCGAGGGCGACGTCTGAGTCGAGCACGGTCGTCGGCGCCGGCTCATGGACATAGAGCTGCGTGCCGTCGGCGCCCTCGATGGACTCGACGAAGTACGGCAGGTGGTGGACGCCGCCGTTGGCGATGGTCTGCATGCCGGACGCCATGTCGAGTGGCGACATCTCGTTGACTCCCTGAGCCAGGTCGGTCACCGGCTGGATCGGCTGACGAAGGTCCGAGGGCTGACCCTCGAACAGGAAGGGGGATTCGGCCAGGCGGTACATCGTGTCGACGACCCGGTCGAGGCCGACGATGTGAGAGAGCCGGGCCGAAGCGCACGCGAGCGAACGAGGGAACGTGTCGCTCAATGGTCCGACGAACCCCGATCCGCCGCCGAGAATCTGGAAGTAGGGCTGTTCGGAGTAGTCGGGGTCGTCGACGTAGTCGGGGTCGGACCACGGCCCCGGGAGCACACACCCGACCCGACCGTCGATCAGGTCGCCCGGCTGCGCACCAGCCTGCAAGGCAGCAGCGAGGATGAACGACTCGACCGCCGACCCGGTGGGACGTAGCGCAAGCGCCGTGTTGATCCGGCTGCTGCCCGGAGCGGACTCGTCACCGCTCACGATTGCGCGGACCGCGCCCGTCGGCGTCTCGATCGACACCATTGCCGCGTCGATCCCCGCCCGGTTGTCGGGCAGTTCGTTCCGTGCCTGTTCCGCTGCCTGCTGGAGTGCAGGGTCGAGGGTCGTCTGGATGCGAAGGCCGCCGCTGGACAGAGCCTGCTCCCGTTCACCGATGGTGTCGCCGAGGACCGTCGAGCGGTTCAACAGGTACTCGAGCAGCGTCTCGGTGAACGCAGTCGATTCCGGTTCCATCACGATTCGGCCGTCGACGAGGCGGAAGGTGGCGATCACGTTGCCCTCCGTGTCGACGGCCACCGACGGAAGGTCGACAACCTCCGTCGTCGTCGATGCGGGAACGGTGGCTGCTGGCGGCGTGGTGGCCGGCTGCGTCGGGGCGACACGATCGGTCGTGATCGGGGACTCGCCGTCGGCTCCGGAATCCGACACCGATGTCACGCGGTCATCGGAGTCGCCCACGGTCCACCAGGTAGCACCGACGACGAGGACCGCGATGACCGCAGCAGCGGTCGCGAGAATCCACCCGGTCCGCTTCGGGCCGCCGGTGTTTCGGCTGGGCTCGTTTCCGACTCCCGACTTCACGGCCGCCAGTGCCCGGTCGACGTCGGCGGGCGTGACCGACCCGCTGTGCCGCTCGGACGAGTTGCGTGATCGCCGGCGGAGTTCGTCGTCGAGTCGCCGGTCGTCGTCAGCGTTCATGGCACACCTCCTGGTGGTCGGTCGTCTCGTCGAGCAGTCGTCCGACTCGGCGCCGCACCTGCGAGAGCGTCGATTTCACCGAGCCGGTCGAGATGTCGAGTTCGGCCGCCACATCGGCGACGCTCATGTCATCTGCGTAGAAGAGGGTGGCGATGCAGCGTTGGCGCACGGTGAGGGACCCGACGATCTCGAACCACTCGTCATCCGCGACGCTCGGCTCAGCATCTCGTGCACCAGCACCGGCCCGGTCGATCGCGCTGATCGAGCCGAGGCGGTCGACCGCCGATCGCTCAGCCGTGCGAGACCTGTGTTGATCGATCAACAGGTTGGACATCACTCGCCTGCACCAGCCGTACGGCGACTCGAGAGCACTCACCTCGTCGATGCGGCGATACGCGCGAAGCAACGTCTCCTGGGCCAGTTCCTGAGCGACTTCGAGCGGAGCCGACATCGACGCCCCGTACCCGACGAGCTTCGGGTACGTCGAGCGAAAGAAGACCTCGAAGTCGTCGTCATTCATGCAATCGCCAGCCCCACACCCACATACACGAATCAGCAGCGTGCCAGGTTGGCAACGGCACGAAAGAGGTCGCACTCCGCTCTCGATTGACATCCCGCCCAGCGGACCGGTACCCCCTGTCGACGGATCCGCGCCGCTCTCAGCGGATGATTGTTCGGTAGTCGAGCCCGAGTTCGATCATTGCTGCTCGAATCCCGGGTCCGTCGTCTCCGCTCCAGACGCAGAGCGGAGCATCGACGTATTCCGCCGCCGCCACGCATTCTGCTCCGAGGGTCGAGACGCGATGGGTTGCTGCAATCTCCGCCATCCGGAACGCGATCGTCCTGAGGGCACGATCTCGATGTCGTCAGGCACGGTGAGCAGCTTCGCTCCGAGCGAACGCCGGTGCTCGGCGCTCCAGCCACCGGTGAGCGCGCCCCGCGAGCGGAAGCCGCGCTCTTGGAGAGCCGGTACAGGTACAGGTTCGTGGTGGCGGGTTCGTAGGCGGCAAGCAGGTCGACGAGTCCCGCTGGAGCGTCGTCGGCGAGCAGATCTCGAAGAAGGTGATCGTCGATGATCGCTCGGCTCACGTCGTAGCGAGGTCGTCGTCGTCGAGCGACTTCACGAACTCGGCGTGTTGCTCGCGGGTGACGAGGTCGCCGAGCAGAGTTCGTGCCGTTCCTCTGGGGGCAGTCAGAACGCCGAAGCCGAGATCGATCACGTCGACCGGCCCACCCTCGTCGAGGTGCCACCGATGTCGGTCAATAGCCGGCAGAGACATCTGAAAGGACCGTACCTGGTGCGAGGTAGGGCTGTACCAAACATCCAGCGCCGATCGGAGCGAAGCCGAACTCCGACGTGTCAGTCGACCGAGCTCCGCAGCAGGCGCATCACCCAAGCACTCACCATCGCCGAACTCGCGCACCCCGACGCGCTCGAATCCGAGGCGCTCGTAGAACGCGATCGCCCGGCGGTTGCCGACGGCAGGATCGATCACCACCACGTCAGCACCGTGCTCGATGAAGGCGCGCCTCAGAGCCGCCGACATCGCCTCCGCACCCAGACCGCGCCCCCGATCCTCGGGAGACCCGATCCAGATGTCGAGCGCCCACGTCCCGGGCTCGATGTCTCCCCAGTAGTGCGCCTCCTCCTCGAGCGCATCGGTGAGTTGCAGGAATCCGATCGGCCTGCCGTCCTCCTCGACGATGAGCAACTCACGCCACGGCACGTCGCGAACGAGCTCGACGCGCCAGTCGTACCAATCGGCGCCACGGCCACCAAGGGCGGTCGCCACATCCGGGTCGTCATCCCACCGAACGAGCAACGACACATCGTCGACCGTCATCGATCGCAACTCCACCACCGGCCGATCGTAGGCACACCCCGGACGTGTCCCTGAACGCCGACTAGGCGCCCGCCGTGAGATCCTTGGTCATCCAGACGGTGTCCCCACGGTCTGGATCGGGCGTGACGCGACCGCTGTCGTGGAAGCCGACCGTGTCGAGCACCCGAAACGACGGCGTGTTCCATTCACGGACCGTGGCCCAGAACCGCGTCCGTCCACTCCGCACCCATCGAGTTCGCCGTTGCGCTCATCGACCCGCACGCCCGTCGACGTGTTGTGATCCGACCGCCTTCTCGTACACCGCTTGGTACGACTGCAGGACGAAACCGAGCGACGTGTACAGATGACGCGCTCCGCCAGGATTGTCGGTGTCGACACCGAGGGCTGCCTCGGTCATCCCACGGGCGCTGAGCTCGCGCAGGCTCATCGACAGCAGCGCGCCGGCGATGCCCCCGTTGCGCCAGTCGGCTTGCACCGAGATCTCCTCGGTGTAGCCCCGCAGGCGACGGTGTTCGACGTTCTCCTCGCTGTTGATGTACGACTTGACCTGACCGACCACGACATCGCCGCACCACGCGATCTTCCAGAGCGATTCGTCGCGCAGCGGATCGTCGACGAACGAGGTGAAGTCCTCGTCGGTCGGCTCGGAGAACCCCCATTCATGACGGAACGCCTCCTGGTGGGCTTCCCAGATCACTCGCAACATGTCGGCGGTGACAGGGCGGACCTCGACGCCGTCGGGGAGCGTGCGGTCGGGAATCTCGTCCAGATGCGGACGTACCAGCGAGGCACCCCAGTGAGCTGCGCTGTACCCGAACGATTCCAGCCACGCGGACTCGCCGCGTGGCGCGCGCCCCGGCCCCGGGTGCGGAGCCGTCGCCAGGAACCGAGCGTCGGTCACGTCGACGATCGACGAGCGCAGGTGAGCCTCCTGCCCACGAACGAGCGCCGCGAACAGCGGTTCAGCGAGATGAGCCGGCAATGTCGGAGCGAAGACGACGCAGTCGCACCCATCGGCGGTGTCCGCCCACGTCGTCCGCGCATATGCGACCGGTCCGCCGTCGTCGGTCTCGACGATCGCGATGTCCGCCGCCGGGTCACAGTTCGTCAAGTTGGCGTAGGTGACATCCATCTGGGCGACCGTCGGCTTCTCCGGGTCGCCACCGTGCAAGCGATACGCGCCGAGGATCTCGGCCATCGCGGCATGATCGACCGGGCCTCGGTAGGACCGAGCGTGGTAAGGCGCAGGCACGTCGAGCTTCATCCCATGAACCGTACGGTGCAGGCGTCCGCCGTCTGTCGGCAGTTTCCACGTCGGAACCGAAACCCGTACGGCGACGCAGCGCAGGCGACGACCGACCCCGCACCCAGGCTGACGGCAGGACTCGGCGGGTGCGCGACACTGTGCGCGTGACCGACCGATCCACCGAACCAGTGACCGGATCGGCCACGACGACGATCGCTGCGCCGATCAGCGATGTGTACGACGCCGTGACCGACGTGTCGCGGATGGGTGAGTGGAGCCCAGAGTGCGTGGCGTGCCGATGGGTCGGCGGAGCCACGGGGCCCTCCGTCGGTGCGAAGTTCGAGGGCGACAACGTCGCCACCGTCGGTCCGATCACGCTCAAGCGGTGGACGACCACCTGCGAGGTCGTCGAGGCCCGACCGAACTCGACGTTCGCGTTCATCGCCGAGGGGAACTCCACGTGGCGGTACGAGTTCGCCGAGCGCGACGGTGCCACGATCGTGACCGAGTCCTTCAGTCACCCGCCGTACGTCGGCTGGCAGAAGTGGGTCTACGGTCGCCTGGCGAATCGCCAGAAGGCGATGACCACGGGCATGGATGCCACCCTCGGCCGCATCAAGCAAGCGTTGGAGAACTGATCGTGCAGACACGGAGCTACGCCGACAGCGTGCGACGACAGCGCGACGACCTGCCCGGGATCTACGGCACCGTCGACTTCACGGTCGTGCCCGAACGCCTCGACCACGACGCAACGGTCGACGACGAACGATTCGCTCCGGTCCGTGACG
Source organism: Acidimicrobiales bacterium (assembly GCA_038259945.1). Classification (GTDB taxonomy): domain Bacteria; phylum Actinomycetota; class Acidimicrobiia; order Acidimicrobiales; family Ilumatobacteraceae; genus Ilumatobacter_A. Next base: position 7,910 of record JBBSOH010000079.1, on the reverse strand, counting down.
CGGTTCGGCGCGTGTTCGACCAGCCGGACCTGATGGAGATCATCCGCGACGCGACCATGACCGGCGACCGTGTCGCCGACGCGTACGCCGCACTGATCCCCGAGTTCGGATTCTCGAAGCTCGTCGACATGCTCGGAACCGCATGCGAGCACGGCATCGGACACGTCGACGACGCCCCGCCCCAACTGATCGAGTTGATCGCAGCCATGGAGGCCACGCCCGACTGGGTCGACATGGAGCTCGTCGAACAGGGCGCCCGCAGCGAGAGGATCGGCATGGCGACCGCCACGCCCCTGGCGATCCGCGGTGCTTTCCTCGCCACCTTCCTCAACGAGTACGCAGCGCTCCCGATGACGATGACCGGCACGTTGTCCGACGAGGCAGCCGCCAAGCGCGTCTTCGAGACCGCCAGCTTCTTCACGGCGACCACGCTGCCCGGTGCGCTGGATCGTTCGGGGAAGGGTTTCGAGGCAGCGGCCAAGGTGCGATTGATGCACTCGATGGTGCGTTACCACCTGCTGAACTCGGGACGCTGGGACGTCGCCACCTACGGCATCCCGATCCCGCAGGTCGACCAGATGCCGGCCGGCCTGATCGGTGTCTTCCTCATGGCGGCCCAAGTGCTGAAGAAGGGAACGAGCGAGTTCACCGCCGAACAGCGGGCGAGCGTCGAGTTGTCGCGGTACCGCTGCTTCCTGCTCGGGCTCCCCGAGAACCTGCTCGGTGAGACACCGCAGGAGATCGTCGACCTCCTCACCGCTCGCCACGTCTCACTGCGCGAGGGATACGACGACGAGACGTGTGGCGCACTGGTCCGCGGCACGATGAAGGCCGAACTGTTCGACACGTCGTCGATGACCGGCCGCATGCACGCCTGGCTCGAGAGCGGGTTCTCGAAGTTCGTGCTGATCAAGAGCTTCCTCGGCGGCGACACCGAACGGGCTGCATCGATCGGCATCGAGTTCGGGCCCAAGGAGAAGGTCGCCGCAGCGGTCGCCGTCGGGGTGATCACTGCGAAGACGACCTTCTACCGGTTGGGCCTCAGGCTCCCCGTCGTGGCACCACGCATCGACCGACGCCTCAACGCCAGGATCGCAGCACTCCTCGACATGTACGGCCACGCCGACTTCATCACCGACGCCGACCAGTATCGGTTGAGTGACCCCGCCTCATCCGGTGGTTGACAACCATCTGGTGTCAGACACCGTTTGACAACCAAATGGCGTCTGACACCAGATGGTTGGCGCGGGCTGTCAGGACAGCGGCCGGACGTCCCAGGTGGTCGGTTCGACGAGTTGGCCCAGGCGGACGTCGAGGCGCAGCGTCTCGCCGCGGCTGATCTCCTGGTCGAGGCGGAACACGCGATTGCCCCAGCTGGTGATCGGGCCGAGCGGTGTGGTCGACAGCACCGTCTCGTCGTCGAACAACGCTTCGAACCAGATGCAACAACCATCGACGATCATGTCCTCCGAAGCGGTGCGTTCGATGACGTGGCGGGTGGGCAACGCGTCGAGCGACTCGAGCGTGTTCAGGTCGAACTCCAGGAAGGGTTCGGGTTCGCCGATGGTCGCCGTGACCGAATGCGGGCGGAGGTAGAAGAGGTCGTTGCGGCCCGTGTCGAAGCGGGCCGCTGCGGGGGAATGCTCGGCACTGCTGAGGTCGATGCCGTCGGGGAGGTCGATGTTCCAGAACTTGCGGATCCGCATCTCCTCGCTCATCGTGACGGGTTCGATGAAGAGCCGGAACCGTGCCGGCAGGATCCGCCCGCCCGGGGCGAGCACCCGATCGCGCAGGTCGAGCAGGTTCTCCATCATGTTCTCGCTGAACAGTTCGTCGCCCATCTGTTCGTGGACCACGACGTCGATCGGCTCGGGCGGGACGAACTCGCGACTGTTCGCCTGGACGAACTCGATGTTGGTGAATCCGTTGTGGGCCGCCAACTCCCGGGCGACCTCGATGAAGTCCGAGTGCTCGACGGCATACACCTTCTTCGCGCCGGCCCGGCTCGCCATGAACGCCAGCAGGCCGGTTCCGGTGCCGAGGTCGAGCACCACGTCGCCCGGCTTCACGTTGCGGTGGATGCCTCGGTGATACGCGTCGACGCGTGTGGAGTCGCTCAACATCTCCTCGTGCTCTTCGAGCCCGGCGAAGTTGTGGCCGTTGATGAGGTCGTAGACGACGCTCGTCATCCGCTCGCTCGACGCGATCCGGTCTGCGACGAACCCGGCCGTCGAGCGCACGACCCTGGTCGCCACCCGCTCCATCCGATCTCTCATGGGTCGCAGGCTACGAGCGCGTTCGTCGCCGAGGCCGAGCGACCACGCAGCTGAGAGCCTGACCCAGCTGAGAGACTGACCGTTCCGACCCGAACACCAGCGCCGATTCCGGCCGAGAGCGAGTGCGTCCTTGATCATCTACATCCGCCGGAAGGCCTTCGCCGCCGTCGCCGTGCTGACCCTCCTGTTCATCGGCCTCGCCGTGCTCGAACCGTGGTGGCTCGTGGCCGCTGCGCCGACGGGCCTACTCACGGCGCTCGGCATCCGCGACATGCTCCAGCCTCACCACAGCATCCTGAGGAACTACCCGATCGTCGGACACCTTCGGTACCTGATCGAGGACGCCGGACCTGAACTGAACCAGTACATCGTCGAGAACGACACCGAGGGGCGACCCTTCAACCGGGAGATCCGCACGCTGATGTACCAGCGGGCGAAGGACGTTCCCGACAACACCCCGTTCGGAACCGACCTCGACGTGTACGCGACGGGATACACCTGGATGGCGCACTCGATCGCCCCGAAGCCCCGCCACGACGACCCGGTCGCGGCGCTGCGCGTCGAGATCGGCGGCTCCGCGTGCGAGCAGCCGTACTCCAGTTCCGTCCTGAACATCTCGGCGATGAGCTTCGGCTCGCTCGGTCGCGCAGCGATCACGGCCATGAACACCGGTGCGCACGCCGGGAACTTCGCGCACAACACCGGCGAGGGCGGCCTCAGCCGGTACCACCTCGAACCCGGCGGCGACGTCATCTGGCAGATCGGAACGGGGTACTTCGGGTGCCGCGCAACCGACGGTGGATTCTCCCCCGACGCGTTCGAGGAACAGTCCGCTCACCCGCAGGTCCGGATGATCGAGATCAAGCTCTCTCAGGGAGCGAAGCCCGGACACGGCGGAATTCTGCCCGGTGCGAAGGTGACCGAGGAGATCGCTCGGGCTCGACATGTGCCGGTCGGTGAGGACGTGTTCTCGCCGATCTACCACAGCGCGTTCTCGACACCGCTGGAGTTGATCGAGTTCATCTCACTGCTGCGCCGGTTGTCGGGTGCCAAGCCGATCGGGTTCAAGCTCTGCGTCGGCGACCCGATCGAGTTCATGTCGATCGTGAAGGCGATGATCCAGACCGACGTCTTCCCGGACTTCATCGTGGTCGACGGCGCCGAGGGCGGCACGGGCGCTGCGCCGCTCGAGTTCTCCGACAGCCTCGGTGCGCCGTTGATCGATGGTCTGATGTTCGTGCAGAACGTGCTCGTCGGCGCAGGCGTGCGCGACCGCGTGCGCGTCGGCGCCTCCGGCAAGCTCGTGTCGGCGTCGGCGATCGCGCAGGCGCTCGCACTTGGCGCCGACTGGTGCAACTCGGCGCGCGGGTTCATGTTCGCCGTCGGATGCATCCAGGCCAAGCGATGCCACACGAACCGGTGCCCGGTCGGCGTGACCACCCAGGACCCGCGCCTCGAGCGCGGGCTCGTGGTTCCGGAGAAGGCCAAGCGGGTCGAGCAGTTCCACCGCAACACGGTCGAGGCCCTCGCCGAGGTGCTCGCAGCGATGGGCCTGGAACATCCGGCCCAGATGACACCCGACATGGTCCACAAGAGGGTGAACCCGGAAAACGTCCTCACCCTCGCCGAGATCGGCCCGCTCGATGCACCGAACAGCCTGCTCGACGGCACCGCTCCCGCCCACTCGCTCCGGCACTGGGCGCTCGCGGCGCCGGAGAAGTTCCGCCCATGATCCCGGCATCCGAAGATGACAGAAATAATTCAAACTAAGGTTTGCTAAAGTAGGTGGCGAGGAAGCATCGCCACATGAAGAACTTCATCGACCGACTCCCACCAGCGTTCCGCACGAAACTGCCGTTCCTCATTGCAGGCTTCTTGTCGTTCCTCTTCTCCGTCTACCTGTACTTCGTCCTCGACGAAGAGATGGCCGGCATCTTCGTCGGGCTCTGGGTCCCGTCGATCCACTCTCTCGGAACCCTCATCGTCACACCGGTCGACAAGCTGTCCGTGGATCGGGAGAAGGTCAACTCATGAGTGTGGTCATCTTCGTCATCGGTGTCCTCGTCTTCTTCCTCACCGTCTACGGCGTGGTCGTCGCCGGTGGCCTGGAGCTCACCCGTCAACAGATCGCAGCCGACCCCGGACTCGCTCCGGATCTGCCGGTGGAATCGACGAAACCTGGGCAGGGAATCCCCGCCAAGAACGTCCTGAAATCCGACTACTGACCGAGACCGAACGCCCGTGCCCGACGCCGACCTGATCATCGCTGGAGCGGGATGTGCAGGTTTGAGCGCGTTGTGGCACACGATGCACAGCACGGCCGCCGACCGGCGCGTCATCGTGGTCGACCGTCGGTTCGACGTCGGTGACGATCGCACGTGGGCGTTCTGGGGAACGAACGCGTCCCCCTTCTCCGGCGTCGCCGATCGCACCTGGGATCGACTGAACGTGAACTTCCCCGGGTGGGGAACCACGGAACGGCTCGGCAGTGGACGGACCTATCAGCGGGTCCGGCGGCGGGACTACGACTCGACGATCCTCGGCGCTGCCGAGCGCCGACCGAACATCCGATTCGTCGCCCAGGACATCCTCGACATCAGCGACGAACCGGATGGCGGCGTCGTCGTTCTCCCCGAGGGTGAGCTGCGTGCGCCGATCGTCCTGCAGAGCACCCCGCTCCGCTCCGCCGGACACGCTGTACCCGCCCGGCACCCCTTGAATCAGCACTTCGGCGGCTGGGAGGTTCACACGCAGTCTCCGGTCTTCGACCCACAGGTCGCCACGCTGATGGACTTCGACACGGATCAACTCGGCGCCACCTCGTTCTTCTACGTGCTCCCCGAGGCCCGCGATCGCGCCCTCGTCGAATTCACGATGTTCTCCCCCGAACCGCGTGACCGGACGTTCTACGACGAACAACTCCGTCGACGCCTCGAGCGACTCGGAGCCGGCGACGTCTCGATCGAGCGCACCGAGTACGGCGTCATCCCGATGGACGACCGACGCCACGATCAACGCCGGAGTCCACACGTGTGGAACCTGGGAACCTCGGGTGGGATGACGAAGCCGACGAGTGGCTACACGTTCCAACGAATCCACGCCCAGACCCGCCGTCTCGTCGACCACTGGGCGAAGGGAATCGAGCCGACACCGCTCCCCTCACCACCGGCCCGGTACCGGTTCGCTGACCGCACACTGTTGAGCATCCTCCACCACCACCCGGAACTCGGTCGCAGCGTCTTCGAACACCTCTTCCGTTCGACGTCCATTGACGACGTGCTCACGTTCCTCGACGAGGACAGCGCTGTGCGCGACGACGCACGGATGATCGCACGGCTTCCCTGGCGTCCGTTCCTGCGCGCCGGGGCCGGCGAATTGGCTGCAGACCTCACCGCTGCCGTCGCCCGTGGTCGCAAATGACCGCCGTCCTTCCAACGACCGAGACCGCCTCGACTCCGACCTCACCCGTGGTGTTCGCTTGGGCGGTCGGGACGACCGTCGCCGTCATCGCCGCCGCCGCCCTCGTCCCGTCGAACGACTCCATCTCGATCGCCATGTTCGTTCTCGTGATCACCTTCCTCGGAATTCCGCACGGTGCGGTGGATCACCTCGTCGAACGCAGACTCCACGACATCGCCGTGGCGTCGAACGGTCCCGAAGAGCAGGCTCGCTCCAGTGAGTGGCGCTTCCATACGGTCTACGTCCTCGCGATGCTCGCCGTCGGAGTCGTGTGGCTCGTCGCGCCAGCGGTTGCGCTCGCCGGCTTCCTCGTCCTGTCGGCCCACCACTTCGGCCAGAGCGATCTGGCCCATCTCCGACTCGGGCTCCGCCGCCAGTTCGCAGTGCAGGTCTCCCGGGGCGTGCTCCTCGTCGGCCTCCCACTCGTGGCGCACCTCACCGCCGTGTCGCCGACGATCGAACTGCTCAGCGGCGCCGACCCCACGTCCTGGGCGTGGCTCGACGGACACGTCGTCGCATGGTCCGCTCTGCTGATCGGCCAGCACGTGGCGGTCGGTGCGGTCGTCGCGCCGTCGATGCGCGATCGGGGTCCGGTCCTGCGCGAAGTCGTCAGCGTGGTCGTGCTGTGCTCGCTTCTGGTGGTCGCCGACCCGCTCCTCGGATTCGCCGTCTACTTCGGACTGTGGCACTCACTGAACCACCTCCACGTCCTCGCTGCCGTGCTCGGTCGAGGGTCACGAGCGCTGTCACCGTCGGATCTGGCCCGACGCGTGGCTCCCCGCACCGCCGTGTCCGCCGCTGGGCTCGCTGCGCTCGTCGCCGGTGCGGTCGTGGCCGAGCGGACCGATCTGGTCGTGCCGATGATCCTGGTGTTCGTGAGCATGCTGACCCTGCCGCACATGGTGGTCGTCGAACGCCTCTGGCGCGCCCAGCGCTGAGCGGAATCGCCGCTCCGTCAAGAACGTCGATCGCTCGCCGCACGCCGCACGTCGTCGACCAACTCACTCAGCGTCCTGCCGGCGCCGCCGACGAGTGTCGGCGTGCCTGCGGCCCGCAACGTCTGCGCAGTGTCCTCGACCGAGTCGACCACATCCGGGTTCGTCACCGAGATCACCGCCACGTCGACGTCGTCGTGCGCCGCGCAGAACGCGACGAGTTCCTCGCCCGGCATGTTCGCGCCGAGGTGATGCACGTGCCAGTTGGCGTCGCGGAGTGCCACCGTTGCCATGGTGGTCGGAAGCGAATGTTGGTCGCCGCTGATGGCTGCGACCATCACCGTGCCACGGCGCCGACCGCGCGGGTTCGGGAGCAGATCGCCCAGAGTGCGCTCGACGATCGCCGACGCTCGGTGCTCGACCCAGATCGTCAGGCGGCCTTCGTGCCACTCCTCGCCGATCGAGCGCAGAGGAGGTGCGATGACCTGTTCGATGAGATCGACGATCGTCGTCCCCTCGTCGACCAGGCGACGGGCGATCTTGCGGACCTCCGACTCGTCACCTGCCATGAGGGCCTCCAGTGTCCGCTCGGACTGGCGCTGCAGCCGAGCCGCCGACGGGGCCGCCGGGCTCGTCGGACGCTTGCGCTGATCCCCCACCTCCACGAGATCCTTCGTCGAGACGATGTACTTCCCGCCGGTCAGACTCGCCGGGAGTCGCCCGCTTCGCACCCATCGATAGGCGGTCTGGTAGTGCACGCCCAGGGCATCCGCGGCGGCTTGGAGTTCCAGCGTGTCGGCGTCGTCGTCACTCAAGACCGCACATCGTATGGGCGCCTGGGGAGAATTCGAGATGAGCGATGTTAATTCAGACTAAAGGTTGATAAAGTGCGATTGTTCGCAACGGTGCGGACACTTCCACAAGGAGAAGATTCAAGATGGAACTCACGTTGACCGAGGTGCAATACAACCTCGTCTACAACTCGTTCTCGTTCGTCATCGCCAGCATGGGTGCTGCGTTCCTGTACTTCCTGCTCGTCAGGAACCGGGTTGCCCCGCAGCACCGCATGGCCGTCACGCTGTCCACGCTCGTCGTCGGGATCGCCCTCTATCACTACGTCCGCATCTTCGGATCGTGGAAAGATGCATTCAGCTTCGTCGGTGGTGATTACGTGCAGGACGGCGAACCCTTCAACGAGGGATATCGCTACGTCGACTGGTTGTTGACCGTCCCTCTGCTC
>JBBSOH010000078.1:0-15181 GCA_038259945.1 Acidimicrobiales bacterium | reverse complement strand
GCGAGCCCTTCGTATACGACCAGACAATCACGTTCGGCCCCGCCGGCAAACCGTCCCACGCCTCCCCGCCGCGGACGTCGCCCCGCCCGGCCGGGACGGACGACGGTGTTCGCCCGCTGCACGCCGAGTCGGGTTACTGGCGCATCCCCTCGGCAGGTCTGGCCGAGATCGTGCTGGCCCATCCGACCGGCATCACCGAGGTGCTGGAAGGCTTCGCCGCACCGAACAGCGCCGGAGCCACCGACACCCTGATCATCGACGTGCGATCGGCGACCATTACACGCACGTCGTCGTCGAAGGAGGTCACCCGCACCGAGCGGACCTTCGAGGTCACCGGTGACGTGCTGCGCTACACCTTCCGCATGGCCGCTGTCGGCCAGCCGCTGCAACACCACCTCAGCGCCACCCTCCACCGCATGTGAACGTCCACGATGACGTGATCGCTGCGGCCATCGGTCAGGTGTCGAGGGGGACGCCGTCCAACTCGGACGGCAGCGCGTCGGTGCGGAGCCAGTCGTCGAAGAGGTCGCCCAGGTCGTCGCCGGAGAGTTCCTCGGCGAGCGCTTCGAAGTCGGCGGTGGTCGCGTTCCCACCGCCGAACCGTTCGTTCCACGTCGTGAGGATCTCGAAGAACACGTCGTCGCCGACCTCGACCCGCAACGCGTGCAACGTGAACGCGCCGCGCAGGTACACCTGCGGACCGAACAGATCCCGAGGACCGGGGTCCTGGACGTGTCGTTCGAGCGACGACCCGGCGAGGAGCAGGCTGCGGATCCAGCGGTCGTAGGTGAAGTCGGGGTCCGATGCCTCGCTCCACAACGCCTCGCCATAGGAGGCGAAGCCCTCGTTGAGCCAGATGTCCTCCCAGCGTTCGACGGACACGTTGTCGCCGAACCACTGATGGGCGAGTTCGTGGGCGATGACCGCCTGCGCGTCACCGAACTGGAGGATGTCGGCGCCGTAGATCGACAGCGTCTGCGTCTCGAGCGCTCCGCCGAACGAGTCCTCGACCACGGCCGACCCGTACACGTCGAACGGATACGGGCCGAACAGTTCCTCGAAGGCGTCGATCATCGCCGGTTGATCGTCGAACACCGGCCCGAGCGAGTCGACCAGATCGGTGTCGATCACGTTCCGGACCGGGATGCCGCTGGCACTCGTGCCCCCGTCGGTCACCGTGAAGTCGCCGATCAGGATCGTCGTGAGATACGTCGCCTGCGGGGCGGGCTGGACGAAGGTCCACGTCGTCAGTTCGCCGTCGACCCTGGTGTCGTCCAGCGTGCCGTTCGCCGCCACCGTCAGATCGGACGGCGCCGTGATCCGGTAGGTGAACGACGCCTTGTCGCTCGGATGGTCGTTCGCCGGATGGAACGTCGATGCCGCCAAGGGCTCCCCCGCCACGTAGGCGTACCCGTCCTCGGTGTGCCAGCCCGACGGCCGGCCGACATCTCCGGCCACGAACTCGTTGTCCTGCGGCGTACCCGAATACTTCACCACCGTGGTGAACTCTGTTCGATCCTCGATCGCCGTGCTCGGTGTGACCGTCAACTCGTCCTCGTCGCGCGTGAACTCCGCGTCCTGCCCGTCGACCTGAACGAGTGCGATGTCGAAGCCGGTCAGCTCGAGGTTGAATGCGGTCAGGTCCTGGGTGGCCGTCGACACGATCCGGGCGACCCCGTCCAGGCGCTCCGCAGCGGGGTCCCAATCGAGCGTCAAGTCGTAACTCTGCACGTCGTAGCCCCCGTTGCCGAAGTCGCCGACATAGGGATCACCCAGCGAGATCGCCCCCGGTTCCCCGTCGGAGCCCGGCTCGCCGCTGGTCGCCGGAACGTCGGTGACCGCGACGTCGGGCACCGGACGGACGGTGGTCGTTGTCGTCGTGTCGATGTCCGCCGTGGGCTCGGCGGCAGGTACCGACGGGGCGGCCGTGGATTCGTCACCGGGGAGCGTCGACGACACTCCCCCGATCGGTTCGGAGTCCACGCCGATCGCCGTGCGGTCGGCGTCGTTCGCGCACGCCGCTCCCGCGACGCCGGAGAGCACGCAGAAGGCGATGCTGGCGAACTTGCGCATGGTGTCGATCCGAGCCGGAAGGTCGTGGGGCAGTTCGAACGGAAGGAGAGCGGGCCGGCGCTGCCCGTCGACGGCTCGCCTCATCATCCCAGATCCGGCCCGTGCCGTGCCGTCGGTTCGTGCCGACTTCGTTCGGGGACGCCCGGTTGCGTAGCGTCTCGGCCATGTCTGATGTCGTGATCGTCGATGCCGTCCGCACTCCCATCGGGAAGCGCAACGGCGGCTTGTCCACCATGCACCCCGGCGAGACCCTCGGGCTCGTCCAGAAGGCGCTGATCGAGCGGACGGGGATCGACCCGACGCTCGTCGAGCAGGTCGTGGGTGGTTGCGTGAGCCAGGCCGGCGAGCAGGCGTTCAACCTCACCCGGACCGCCTGGCTCGCCGCCGGCCTCCCGCTCACCACGGCCGCCACCACGGTCGACACGCAGTGCGGCTCCAGCCAGCAGGCCACCGGCCTCGCTGCGTCACTGATCGGATCGGGCGTCGTCGACGTCGCCATCGCGTGTGGCGTGGAAGCCATGAGTCGCGTGCCGATCGGTGCCAGCGGCGCGAAGAAGCTCGGCCTCGGCGTGCCGATCCCCCCGCCGTACTTCGACCAGTACGAGATGACCTCGCAGTTCGAGGGCGCTGAGCGCATCGCCGACAAGTGGGAGATCACCCGGGAGGACACCGATGCGTTCGGCCTGGCCTCCCAGCAGCGGGCGATCCAGGCGTGGGAGGAGGACCGCTTCGCCGGTCAGTACATCAGCGTCGAGGCTCCCGATGTGGACGAGGAGGGCAACCCCACCGGCACGACCCACGTCGTGTCGCGCGACGAGGGGCTCCGCGAGACCTCGCTCGAGAAGCTCGCCACCCTCAAGCCCGTCGGCCGCGAGAACGGCGTGCACACTGCGGGCAACGCATCACAGATCTCCGACGGGGCCGCCGCCATCTTGATGATGACCCAGGAGAAGGCCGACGAACTCGGCCTGAAGGCTCGGGCCCGCGTCGTGGACTCGTGCCTCGTCGGCACCGACCCGATCCTGATGCTCACCGGCCCGATCGACGCCACGCAGCGGCTGTTGAAGCGCAACGACCTGACGATCGACGACATCGACGTGTTCGAGATCAACGAGGCGTTCGCCTCCGTCGTTCTCGCCTGGGCGAAGGAGACGGGTGCCGACCTCGCGAAGACCAACCCGAACGGCGGAGCGATCGCACTCGGCCACCCGCTCGGCGGTACGGGTGCCTTCCTCCTGACCAAGGCGCTCTACGAACTCGAGCGCATCGACGGGAAGTACGCCCTCGTCTCCATGTGCTGTGGAGGCGGCCTCGGGACGGGAACGCTGATCGAGCGGCTGTGAGCGACTGGCTGCTCGACCTCCCGAAGGTCGAGTTGCACTGCCATCTCGAGGGTTCGATGTCCTCATCGACCGTCAAAGCGCTGGCCGCCGAGCACGACGCCGACTGGTCCGACGTGTGGAACAGCGACATCCCGGATCACTTCTCGTTCGTCGACTTTCCCGACTTCGGTCGCCAGTACCTCTTCGGCCTCTCGCTGCTGAAGGGCGACGGTGCGCTCGTCACCGCGATCGAAGCAGTGGGCGCCACGCTCGCCCGCCAGAACGTGCGCTACGCCGAATTGACGACCACCGCATACAGCCACTTCCTCGGTGGAATGTCCCGTGCGCAGTACCGAGACGAACTGAACGAGGGTCGGCGACGTGCGGCCGCGCTCGGTGTGGAGATCGGCTGGGTGATCGACATCCCACGCGATCTCGAGATGCCCGACCAGACCGACACCGTCGACTACCTCGAATCCGGTGACACGCCCGACGGTCTGATCGGCATCGGCCTCGGCGGGTACGAGGTCGGCTTTCCCGCCGCGCCCTACGCCGACCACTTCGCTCGCGCGGTCGCGCTCGGACTGCACGCGCTGCCACATGCGGGCGAGACCGAGGGTGCCGACAGCGTTCGCCAGGCGATCGACGACCTCGGCGCGGAACGAATCGGCCACGGCGTCCGCGTGCTCGAGGACCCCGAACTCACGACGCGATTGGTCGAAGCGGGAATCATGTTCGAGGTGTGCCCGACGTCGAACCTGCTGCTGGGAGTCGTCGATGATCTCGTCGACCACCCGCTCCCCGGGATGATCGAGGCCGGCCTCCGAGTGTGCATCAACACCGACGACCCCGGCTGGTTCGACACCGACCTGATGACCGAGTTGACCATCGCCACCGAGGACCTGGGCGTGGGTCGGGACCAGCACCTCGCGATGCAGCGTGACGCCCTCGCGGCGTCGTTCGCTCCACCGGACGTGCGCCGACGAGTGGTCGAAGAACTCGACGCCTTCGAACTCAGGCGCACCTGACCCGAGCGACGGTGGTCTCGTGGAACCACCTCCCGGATAGAACAACCACGTGGTCAACCGCGTCACTGCCGTCACCGTGTTCGTCGGTCTGGCCTGCGCGGCATGCGACGGTGCAGGTGACTCGGCTCCGACCACTCTCGCTCCCGGTGCTCTGGAGGCGAATGCGATCGTGGAGAACGTCGTCGACGGCGACACGATCGATGCCGTGATCGACGGGCGCACCGACCGGGTGCGCCTCATCGGGATCGACACGCCCGAGACCAAGAAGCCGAACACGCCCGTCGAGTGTTTCGGCCCCGAGGCCACTTCGTTCACCGAATCGCTGCTCCCCGTCGGCACGCCGATCAGGATCGAACGCGACACGGTCAACCGCGACGACTTCGGTCGCCTGCTGGGCTACGTGTACCGCGCCGAGGACGGAGTGTTCGTCAACTACGAGTCGATCCGCCAGGGGTTTGCGACGCCACTGTCGATCGAGCCGAACACCACCTACATCGAACTCTTCGTCGAGGCCGCCCGCTCGGCCGAGTCCGACGACGTCGGACTCTGGTCCGCCTGCAAGGAGTAGCGTCTCGGTCGTGAACTCACTGGTCGAACGGTTGGGATACGCCGCCGACACGAAGGTCGTGATTCTCTCGTGCGACGACCTCGGCGCGAGTCACGCGTCGAACGAAGGCGTGTTCCGTGCGCTCCATGACGGAGCCGCAACGTGCGCATCGCTGATGGTGCCCGCTCCCTGGGCCTGCCACGCTGCGAACAACGCACTGCCCGACGACGACATCGGCGTGCACCTCACCCTGAACTCCGAACACGGTTGCTACCGCTGGGGTCCCGTCACGCACTCGCCGTCGCTGCAGTCGGGCGAGGGCGGGTTTCCGCGCACCCTCGCCGACCTCTGGGAGCACGCCGACCCCGCCGAAGTGCTCCGCGAGCTGCGCGCCCAAGTGGAGCGGGCCATGGTCTGGGGCGTCGACGTCACCCACCTCGCACCGCATCTGTCGGCGATCACATTGCGACCCGAGTTCTTCGACGTGTACCTCGAACTCGCATTCGAGTACCAGCTGCCGATCCGTCTCCCGTCGACGATCTCCGCCGAGCAGGCCGGGTTCCCCTTCCGCACGTTGGCAGCCGAGGAAGGGGTCGTGTTCCCCGACCACTTCGACCACGACTGGCGCGCCGGAAGCACGACGAGGGTGTTCGACGCGATCGCCACGCTGCAGGCAGGCGTGACCGAGATCCACGTTCAACCCGCCATCGACACACCCGAGGTGCGGGCGTTCGCGGGCGATGCCGCCGACGGGTGGATCGCCGATCTCGACCTCGTCACCAGCGACGAGTTGCGTCAGCGTCTCGACGACGCCGGAGCCGTGATGATCGGCTTCCGCGACCTCCGCGACCTCATGCGCTCCTGAACGGCCGTATCGGGTCTGACCCACTCCGGCCATGTCTGACGTCGACGAGACCACGGCGGCCGGAGTGGGCCAGACCCGCTACGGCCGGGCACCGAATGGTTCAGGCAGTGGCGACGAGGGCCTCGATCGCGGTGGCGGCGTCGCCGGACTTGAGCAGATCGAGGATCTCGCCGGTGTTGCCGGATGCCTTGAGCTTGCCGCGCATGAATGCGATCGTCGGATCGAAGTCGGGGCTCGCTGCATCGACGATCGGGATCGTGAGGACGATCTCGGCATCGTCGGGCCCATCGACACGCTCGTCCTTCTTGGCCACGACGACCCGGTACTGGACCGAACTCATACGTTCGCTTCTTCGCGGATGCCGGCGAACAGGTCACGTTCGGTGTCGGAGTCCGGGATCGGGCCGACCTCGTTGCGAGCCAGGATCCAGTCCTCCCACGGGTATGTCTCCGCGAGTTGCTCGTCGGTCAGGCCGAACCACCAACCGGCGTTCGGGTCGACCTGGGTGGCGTGGGCCCGCAGCGCCCCGGTGCGCGCCCACTGGAAGTCGGCCACGTCGACCTTGGTGGTGATCCGGTCGTCCTGACCCTCACGCGCCAGCCACTCCTCCGTGAACGGCGACTCGCCGGTGTACTTCAGCATCGCGTCGTGCACGGCGAGAATCCGGGCCTTGGCCCACACGGCGTAATACAGCTTCAGCGGCTGGAACGGCTCGCCAAGATCGGGGTACCACGCGACATCGCCGGCACGATCGAATGCGAGCACCGAGATGTCGTGGACCCGCAGATGATCGGGGTGCGGGTACCCGGCCTGGTCGTCGCCGTAGGTGATGATGACCTGCGACTTCGTGCGTCGGATGACCGCGACGAGGCGACCGACGGCTTCGTCCAGATCGGCTTGGTGGAAGCAGTCGGGGTGCTCGTTCGGCTCGGTCTCGGCCATCCCGGAGTCGCGATAGCCGAGCATCACGACCTCGTCGAAGCCGATCACGGCCGCCGACTCGGCCAACTCGGGCGCCCGGAGCGATGCCACGAGTTCGCGCTCCTGCTCCGGCGTCAGCCCGTGGAAGGGTTGGCCCTCCTCACGAAGCGACGGGTTCTGCAGGTCGCCCTCCTCGCCACCGGTGCAGCACACGAGCACGGTGTTCGCACCCTGCGCCTTGTACTTCGCCAGCGTGGGTGCGCCCTTCGATGCTTCGTCGTCGGGGTGGGCGTGCACCGTCAGGATGGTCAGTGGGGGATTCGTCTCGGACACGACGGCCACGCTACCCACGACGACCGACCGGCCCCCACGAGCGCTCGCGTACGAACATGCGCCGCCACATCGGTGCGCCCATCGGGTGGGCGCCGCCCTGCGGTGCAGCCGTGCCACTATCCTCGCCCACCGTGTCCAGACGCCCCGTTCGCCTCGCCGTCGCTCTCGCCACGGCTGCCCTGCTGAGCGCGTGCGACACCGGCGACGGAACGGTTCTGCGGGCCCCGGTGGCACCGACGACGCTTCCCCCGCCCGACACCACACCACTCGAGACCGTCCCGTTGGGCGATCCCGGCTTCGACTCCCCGATCGTCACGGATCAGGTCGGCGAGAACCCGATCATCGAGGGTGAACCGCCGATCGCCGGTGGCCAGACGATTCCGGCCGCCGAGACCGACGATTCGGCAACGGGCCTCGCTCTCTTCACGCCCTGGGCGCAGAACGCTCCGATCGACCTGATCTACACATGCGACGGGGCGGACTCGTCGCCGGCGCTCTCCTGGACCGGCGTCCCCGCGGGCACGCAGGAGTTGGCGATCAGCCTGGTCGACGAGTCGAACCTGTCCAACGGTCGACCCTTCATCCACTGGGTGCTCGCGGGCATCGCCCCCGACATCGATCGAATCGGTGACGGTGAGGTCCCGGTGGGGGCGATCCGCGGGCTGAACTTCTTCGGCGACGTCGGGTACACGGGTCCGTGCCCCGACCCCGGTTCGTCGGGCACGTACACGCTCACGCTCTTCGCGCTCAACCAGCAACTCGAACTTGCCGATGGAACTCGTGCAGCAGAATTGCTGGACGTCATCGCCACGGTGTCGATCGACTCCACGAGTACGACCGGCACCGTCACCCGCTGACGGTCCGGCCGTTCGGCTGCACGAAGAGGGAGGAGCAACTCCCACGGAACGGGACCGATGACGAACGACCAACCTCAGCCGGCGACACCGACAGGTTCGTCGCCGCCCCCGCCGCCCCCGTCGGCGTCTGCTTCCCCGTCCCCTCCCCCGCCACCGCTCGCTTCCCCTCCGCTGTCCGTCCCTCCGCCACCCGCATCGACGACTGCTCCTCCGTCCCCATCATCCTCAGCGACAATCTCTCCGCCCCGACCTCGACCTCTGACGTCGACGGCTCCCCCGCCTCCCGTTGCCGAGCATCTGCCGCCTGCGCTCCGTCGACTGCTCCACCACGACGGCACGGCGGTCGCGCTGCTCGGCCTCGACGGATCGATCCGCGACCTGAGCACACCGATGCTCCGCCTCATCGGGGCCTCGTCGGTCGTCGAGGTGAGCGCCGGATCCCCTGCCGACGGTGTGCTGCGCTCGTTCCTCGACCAGATCCCGTCCGAACTGTTCCGCAGCGGGGAACACGTCTGGCACGGCCGAGTCGACCACCACGATCCGAGCGGACGGCGACTCGTGTTACGGGCAACCGCCAGCGCCTCCCACGACGCGACCGCGTCCGACGCCGGCAATCTGGCCCTGCTGCTGCACGACATCACCGACTCGAACGATCGGATGCGCGCCCTCGTCCACCGGGCGACCCACGACCCACTGACCGGGCTGGCGAACCGCCAACAACTCCTGCGCCAACTCGCTGCTGCGGTCGCAGCACAACGCGGTCGCCCGGGTCACGTCGCCGTGATCTTCCTCGATCTCGACCATCTCAAGTACGTCAACGACGCCTTCGGACATGAAGCCGGTGACCGGCTGCTGGTGTCGTCGGCTCGGCGCCTCGAGCAGGCGGTTCGACCCGCCGACGACGTCGCCCGCATCGGTGGCGACGAGTTCCTGGTGATCGCCACCGATGTGACCGATTCGGTCGATGCTCTGGAACTGGCCGATCGCGTCCGTCGAGCGCTGACGGGTCACCTGCGCGTCGGCGAGATCGACCTCGACTTCTCCGTCAGCGTCGGGATCGCCCTCACCGACGAGGACGTGATGGACCTCGACGACGACGACGCTGCATCGATGCTGATCAGCAACGCCGACACTGCGATGTACGAGTCCAAGCAGAACGGGCGCGGTCGGTGCACGACGTACACCTCCCAGATGCGTTCCACGGCGCGGCGTCGCACCGAGATGGCCGGGGAACTCGCACGTGCTCTGACCGATGGCGCCGTCGGCGTCGAGTACCAGCCCATCCACTCGGCCGTTTCGGGTGCCATCGTGGCTGCCGAGGCGCTCGTACGCTGGAACCATCCGACGATGGGTGACGTGGACGCAGCGACCGTCGTCGAGGTCGCCGAGGGTTCGGGCGCGATGGGCCGACTCGGTGAGTTCGTGCTGGAACAGGCGCTCGTCGACCTCGGCACCTGGCTTGCCTCGGGTTCGGTCGACTCGACGTTCGCAGTCCACGTCAACGTCTCACGGGTGCAGCTGGCATCGTCCTCGTTCGTCAACCTGGTGATCGACCGGTTGCGCCACCACCGTCTGGGCTCTGCGCAGCTCGTGTTGGAGGCCCGAGAGTCGCCGCTCCTCGGGCGCGAGTCACAGGTCGTCCGATCGATCCGCGCCCTGCGCCGGTTCGGCGTGCAGATCGCCGTCGACAACTTCGGCACCGGCGCCAAGGCGCTCGCAGTGTTGACCGATGTGGGCGCCGACGTGTTGAAGCTCGACGGTTCGCTCGCGCTGCCGTCGGGCTCCTCCGACACCGACATCAGACTCGTGCGCGCCGTCGTGTTGCTCGCCCATTCGCTGGACATGGAGGTGGTGGCCGAACGCATCAGCGGCAACGACCAACTCCGCCGGCTCCAGGCCGCCGGTTGCGACATGGTGCAGGGCAACTTCATCGGTCGACCTGTGCCGGTCGGTGCGCTCGACTTCTCGGCCTCGACCGTCATCTGACGGCGCGGTTCCGATTGGGGACGGTCGGGATCCGCCCGATCGTGGGTGGATCCGTCGGGCAGCACGGTGCCGATCACCCGATCGATCGCTGCTCTCTGCGATGGCGCGGTGTTTCGGGATCGGTCAGACATCGCTCGGTAGCCTGACGCGGTGCCGTTGCCGCTTCCTTCGTCCGACTCCGGAGACGCCGATCGTCGCTCGACCCTTCCACCGCCGCCGTCGTCGCGGAACACATCTGCGGGGAGCACCCCGTACGTCGCCGCACCATCGGGTCCCCCGTCGGCCGGCAGCACGCTTCCGAGCGCTCCGACAGGGAACGACGTCTGCTACCGGCACCCCGGCCGGACGGTCGGTCGCCACTGCACGCGTTGCGGCAAGCCCGCCTGCGCCGAGTGTCTGCACCAGGTGTCGGTCGGCAGTCACTGCACCGAGTGCGTCAAGGCCGCACGACCCGACATCAAGACCCGGGCCAAGTACTGGCAGGCCGGCAAGCCGGCGATCGTCACCACCACGCTCATTGCGCTCAACGTGGCCGCGTTCGTGATCCTGGGACTCGTCTACGGCCTGGGCGACATGATCGGGCAGTCCGGTGGGGAAGCCCATGCCCGTTTCGCGCTCTACGGTCCTGCTCTGGGGGGCGAACCCATCGGCCTGTTCCGCACAGCAGATGGCGGCCTCGTCACCTCCGGTGGGAACGACTGGTACCGGCTGATCACCAGCGGGTTCCTCCACTACGGAATCATCCACATCGCCTTCAACATGTACATCCTGTTCATGCTCGGCAACATGCTCGAACCACAGATCGGACGCGTGAAGTTCCTGTCGATCTACTTCGCGTCGATGCTCGGCGGCTCGGCCGGTGCGCTGCTCCTCGAGCCGAACGCACTGAGCGCCGGCGCATCGGGCGCCGTGTTCGGCCTCCTCGGGGCAGCGGCCGTGGGCATGTGGCACCAGGGCATCAACCCGTTCTCGACCGGCGTGGGTCGCCTGCTGTTGATCAACCTTGCGTTCACGTTCCTCTGGCCGAACATCTCGATCGGTGGTCACCTCGGAGGCGTGGTGGCCGGAGCCCTGTGCGCCTTCGTGATGATGGCGCCTGCCTACAAGGGGTTCCCTCGCTGGGCTGCGAGCATCACCCCTCTCGCAGTCGCCGTGGTTGCGGTCGTCGCCTCGGTCATCGCGGTTCGCTGATCGTGGACACTCGTCGATGAAGCGGGCGTAGCCTCGGACCATGGCCCTGCGTCAGACGCACATCGACCGAATTCGCGACGGCAGCTTCGACACGCTGATCATCGGCGGTGGGATCAACGGCGCCGTCACTGCCGCGTCGCTCGCGGGACGCGGTGCGAGCGTTGCACTCGTCGACCGCGGCGACTTCGCCCACTTCACGAGCCAGGCGTCGTCGAACATGGTCTGGGGCGGCTTCAAGTACCTCGAGAACTATGAGTTCTGGCTCGTGTTCAAGCTCTGTCAGTCCCGCAATCGCCTGATGCGGGCCTACCGGGCCAACATCAAGGAGATCGGTTTCTACGCCGCCCTGCAGGACAAGCCCTACAAGCCCTGGTTCGCCGCACTCGGAGCCTTCGGCTACTGGGGCATCGGTCAGTTCGGCACGAAGCCACCTCGCTATCTCTCCACCGAGAAGATCGAGAAGGAGGAACCGGCCATCAACACCCAGGAGGTTGCCGGCGGCATCGAGTACCGCGACGGCCTGCTCATCGACAACGACGCCCGTTTCGTGTTCAGCTTCGTCCGGTCGGCGATCGAGGCCGGCGCCGCCGCAGCCAACTACGTCGAACTCGTGTCGGCGCGACGTGACGGCGATCGCTGGGTCGCACAACTGCGTGACGTGGACTCCGGTGACGAGTTCCAGACCCACGCCCGCACCATCGTCAACGCCGCCGGGCCGTTCGTCGACGAGACCAACCAGGGATGGGGTCTGCAGACCGACCATCGCATCGTCTACTCGAAGGGGATCCACCTCGTCGTGCCGCGACTCACCACCCGGAACCACGACAAGGTGCTCGCGTTCTACGACGACGCCGAGCGCCTGTTCTACGTGATTCCCATGGGGAACCGTTCGGTCATCGGCACGACCGACACCCGCGTCGACACGCCGTACACGGAGGTCTCGAATGACGACATCGACTTCCTCCTCGCTCAGATCAACGCACGTCTCGATCTCGACACGCCACTCACCCGCGCCGACGTCATCGCCGACCGCTGCGGCGTGCGACCACTCGTGGTGAAGACCGACGGCGGCGACCAGCAGGACGTCGACTGGACCAAGCTGTCACGCAAGCACGCCGTGGAGACCGATCACCGCCAGCGGGTGGTCACGATCTTCGGTGGCAAGCTCACGGACTGTCTGAACATCGGCGAAGAAGTCGCAGCGGAGATCGAAGAACTCGGTGTGCCCCTCGAACGCGATCTCCACAACTGGTACGGGGAGCCGGCCAAGGCCACGAAGAAGGAGTTCTTCCGCCAGGCCCGTTTGATGAAGCTCGACCGGATCCGCTCCAAGCCCGAGATCGAGCCGCTGTCGGACCGCCTGTGGCGCCGATACGGGCGCCGCGCCTTCGCGATGCTCGACGCGATCCGCGAAGAGCCGGCAATGGCCGAGGACATCATGGGCTCGGCCGACTACATCCGCATCGAACTGCACGAGGCCGCCCGTTCCGAGATGGTGACCAAGCTCGAGGACTTCATGCGACGTCGCTCGAAGATCGAACTGGTCGTGCGCGACGAGGACATCGCAGCGTCGGCGGGCCTGCGCGAGGTGGCCGAGATCCTGTTCGGCGCCGACGCCGCCGACCGGCGGCTCGCCGAGTACTTCGGAGGCGAGGACCGGGTACCTGCGGCCGTCAAGGCCGGCCCCCGCCCCACCGAGGCCACCAAGTCCGCCGGACACACGCTGGTCTCACCGCGCTGACGGCTTCGATGCTCTCGACGTTGCGCAGCTGGTTCGCCCGGCCCACTCCCGAGTTCGATCCGGCCTGGGAGCCGATCCTGCGTGAGAAGTACGCGCACTGGTCGACCCTCGGCGAGGACGAACTGGCCCGGATGCGGATGCTGACCGCCCGGTTCATCGCCGACAACGACTGGGAAGCCGCCCAGGGGATGAAGATCAGCACCGAGGTGCAGGTGCTGATCGCCGCCCAGGCCTCGATGCTCCTGCTCGGGCTCGAGATCGACGAGTTCTTCGACGTCACGTCGATCATCGTGCACACTTCCACCGTCCGCCTGCGTGGAGTTCGACGCGGCGCAGCGGGAACGATGAGCGACGGCGTCCAGCATCTCGCCGGACAGGCCACCCCGAAGGGTCCGGTGGTGTTGTCGTGGTCGGCGGTGAAGCGCGGCGCAGCTCGTCCGGAGGGCGGCGAGAACGTCACGTACCACGAGTTCGCCCACCGTCTCGACATGCTCGATGGCATCACCGACGGCACGCCGCCGCTCGGCAGCGACGAGGCGACCACGCGTTGGGCGGCGATCTGCACCCCGGCGTTCGAGCGGGTCCAAGCCGGCGACTCCGTCCTGCGCAGTTACGCAGCCACCAACATCGCCGAGTTCTTCGCCGTCGCCACGGAGGCGTTCTTCAACCGGGCCGACCTGCTCGTCACCCACGAGCCCGACCTCTATGCCGAGCTCAGGTCCTTCTACGGACAGGATCCGGCAGCGCGACCGTCGCGCCCGACGCCGGACTGAACGGGTTCCGATTCAAGCCTCGAACCGGCAGGACCGATGACATGTGACATTGTCCTGACGACCCGCAGGGTTCTCGTTCGCTCTGCGCCTGCTCGCGCTCCTCCTGGCACCGCTGCTGGGCGTCGGAGTGCTGGCCGACGAGCGGATCGAGACCGAGCAGACCGCCTCCGCCAGCGCTCGCCGCGTCGTCGATGACGCTCGACTCCAACAGGACGTCGCAGCCGTGTACGGGCCTGCACAACTCGAACAGGTTGCCCTTCGGCGACTCGACACTCGCCACCCGCCTCACCTTCATCCGCGGTTCACTCGCCACGCAGCGACAACTGTCCGGAGAGTTCCGTGCGACCGAGACCGACGTACGCCTCGTGTTCGCCGACATGGACCAACTCCTGGCCGACGCTCTCGCAACGCGGAATTCCAATTCGCCCGCATCGGCGACCGCAGGGCTCCTCGTCGCAGACCAGATGCGACTCACCGCGCTGAGCGACATGCTGTCGGCAGCGGGTGGCCGTGGCACGGCGCTCCTCGACGGTCTGCTCAACCGGACCGAGGTGACCGTCGGCGCGATCCAACGATCGTCGGACCGTTTCGATGACGCCATCGAGCGCTGCCAGTCCCTGATCGCCGAGGACGTCGCGTTCACCCAGGTCGTCGACGACCTCGAGCCCGTTCCCGACGCACTGCTGTCGCATGCGATCACCGAGTCGATCGCCGACGTGTTCGACCCGGAGTACATCGAGACATCGGCAGGTGCGCTGCTGAACCAACTCGAATTCTTCGCATCGCTCGAGGTGTACTCCGCCGGCGTCCACGAATCGGTGGTGAACGATGCGATCTCGTTCGCACACCGCCTGATCCGCGAGTTCGAGCAGCCGTACCACGACCGGGGAACACGTCTTCGCGCTCTCGGCGAGCGTCGGGGTCGCCACCTTCCCTCACGGTCTCGCTGCCGAACACTGCGACGCTCTCGGCGCGATCCGGCGCGCCGACTCCGCCGTCTACGCAGCCAAGGGCAAGGGTCGGGGGCGTGTCGAGGCATTCGACGAACGTCTCCAGAACCGCATCGTCGACGAAGCCGAGATCGAACCGGCCCTGCGCAGCGCAGTACGCAACGATGAACTCGAGATGCACCTCCAGCCGGTCTTCGGTGCCGTGCTCGGCCGATTCACCAGCGCCGAGGCGCTCGTTCGTTGGAACCGACCGGGCCACGGCATGATGCCTCCCGGCCAGTTCATCCCGATCGCCGAGCAGTCGTCGCTGGTCGCCGATCTGGACTCCGCGATTCGCCGTTCGGGAGCGGACCCCACGCGTCTCGAGTTCGAGCTCACCGAGACACAGTTGATGGTCGACCACGAGCGTGCTGCATCGATTCTCCGCAAGATCCGCCAGCGGGGCATCAAGGTCGCGATCGACGACTTCGGCACCGGGTCCTCGTCGATGGCCTCCCTCCGACAACTCCCCATCGACACCCTCAAGATCGACCGGAGCTTCATCTCCTCGATCGGTGACGGAGAGACCGATGTCGACACCACCGTGGTCGATGC